>DATCDS010000019.1:0-4393 GCA_036510515.1 Vulcanimicrobiaceae bacterium | reverse complement strand
AACGCGCTGTGGGGACTGGGGCACATGATGATGCTCACGCGCGTGTTGGTGATCGTCGACGCGGACGTCGACGTGCAAGATCCGCGCACCGTCGCGTGGTTCGTGCTCAACAATCTCACGCCCGATCGCGACGTCGTCTCGATGCCCGGGCCGGTCGACGATCTCGATCACGGCTCGTATACCGTCGCGTATGGTACCAAACTGGGCATCGATGCGACGCGTAAGACCGCCGCGGAAGGCTACGCGCGGGAGTGGCCGCCCGACATCGTGATGGACGATCCGACGCGGGCGCTGGTCGACAAGCGCTGGAGCGAGTACGGCCTCGACCGCATCGGCGCGGCGCTCGTGCCCGACGATTGGAGCGGCCAAGGGCGGCGCGCGCTGGATCGCCTGCTGCGCCGTCCATGAAAAGCGTTACGATTTTCCTCAAAGAGATTCGCGTCGAGCATACATTTTTTGCGCTGCCGTTTGCCTATACCGGCGCGATCTTCGCCGCGCGCGGGATGCCCTCGTGGCACGCGGTGCTGTGGATCACGTTGGCGGTTTTGGGCGCGCGCACCGCGGCGATGGCGGCCAATCGCTATCTCGACAAGGATATCGACAAACGCAATCCGCGAACGGCGCGCCGCGCGCTGGCAACCGGCGTGCTCCCGTCGAGCGCGATGCTCTGGGCGAGTGCGGCCGGGATGATCTTGCTCGTCGTCGCCGCATGGCAGCTCAACCCGCTGTGCGTGAAACTCTTGCCCCTGGCGGCCATCGGCGTGCTGCTCTATCCGCTGTGCAAGCGCTTCACATGGCTCACCCATTTCGTTTTAGGCGCCGTCGACGGATTGGCGCCGCTGGGTGCGTTCATCGGGGTGGCGGGGACGGTCACATGGCCTGCGCTCCTGCTCTTTCTCGCCGTTACCGTGTGGGTAGCCGGTTTCGATATCGCGTACGCGCTGATGGACTTGCCCACCGATACGGCCCAGGGCATCGCGTCGCTTCCCGCGCGCTTTGGCGCCAGCAGCGGACGCTACGCTCCGCTGATGGCGCACTGGGTCATGGCGCTGCTGCTGATCGCCGCCGGTTGGTACGCGGGCGCTCCCCACTGGTACTATCTGGGAATCGTCGCGGCCGGCGCGCTGGTCCTCGTCGAAGATCGGGCGTTTCGCGACGCCCCAAACGTCTTCGTCGCGAACGAGCGTATCTTTATCGCCAACATGGTTTTTTCGGTCGTCTTTCTCATCACTACCGCTACGGCTTTTCTAACGGTGACATATGCGTAGAGCTCAATTCCTCTCCACCAGCGCGGCCGCAGCGGCCGCCGCAGCCGCGCTGCCGGCCCGAGCACAGTTTGCGGGCCAGCCATTATACGCGCAGCAGGTGACGATTTGCGTCACCGCCACGCTCTCGGGGGCCAGACAGGCGTACGGGCTTCAACTCGTCAGCGGCGTTCGCGCCGCCGTCGATGAGGCCAATCGGCTCGCACCGCCGCTGGCGCGCGTCTTCGGCGTCCGCACGCTCGACGATCAGGACGCGATCGCCGTTTCGATTACCGACGCACAAGTCGCCACGGCCGATCCCTCGGTCATCGCGGTCGTCGGCAATCTCAGCAACGACGTCACGCGCGGCACGCTCTCGCAGTACGCCAATCTCGGTCTTCCGCTGATCGTTCCTACCAGCAGCGGCGACGATATCACCTCGCAGGGATATCGCAACCTCCTGCGCCTTCCCACCAAAGACACGACACAAGGGCAACTCTTCGCTCGAACCGTCTTGCCCATCGTGAAGCCCGCGTACGCGCTAGCGGTGACCCAAGCCAGCGACTACGGACCCGACATCGCGCAAGGCTTCGTCGCGCAGGGACGCAACGATCGCCATAAAGCCGACTCGTTCTCCTTTAGCGTCCAAAATCCGGACTATTCGGCAGCCGCAAAAGCGATCGTCGGCATCGGCCCCGACTACATCTTTCTCGCCGGACAAATCGCGGCCATGGGGCCGCTGATTCCCGCGCTGCTCGCGGCGGGCTACAAGGGTACGTTCGGCGCGAGCGACGGTTTCTATAGCGTGACGACGCCGACGCAATATGCAACGCAGTTAGGCGGGGCGTGGATATCCGCCGCACTGCCGCCATTGCAGCGCGTGCCGACCGATTTTCAAATCTTGAATGACTTCACGCGCGGCTACGGGCCGGTCACCGTGTTCTCGGCGTACGGCTATGCCGCAGCACAGATCGTCATCTCGACGGTGAATCGCGCAAACTCCAACGATCGCAACGTCTTTCTGCAAACGATGCAATCGGGTGCGCCGTACGACACGCTGTTGGGGCCCTTCACGTTTGATTTTTCGGGAGATCCGCTACAGCCCAACCTCTACTTCTACACCATCGACGGCGCCGGTTTCAAATACCAGCGCGCCGCATTCCCCGCAAACTTCATTCTCTAGGAACCCGTCCGGCAGGAACCTAGTTTTGGACGCGGTGGCTGGGGTTGGGTTTGGTGTAGGTGAGGCGATGCGGTGGAGCGGTCTGGGGATCGCGCGTGGGTTCTTCTACTTCTTCGAGTGCGAAGCTCAAGCGCAGGCGCCAGCCGCCCAGCGTGAGGTTGAAATTCGTGCCAATCAGTTCCACGATTACGCCTCCACCTGCTGCCATTCGATGAATCCCGCAGCGAAATATGCTAGCGCGAGGACGACGATGATGCCCAGGCGTGTCGGGAGCGGCAGCGAGAGCAGTCCGCCGAGATTTAGGCTCGACTGCATAGCGATGTGTCCGCTCGCGCCGGTGACCTGAAAGTACGTCAACGGATCGATAGCGGCCAGCCCGCTGACGACGGCGTGGAACACTTGAACCATGCCGTTTGTCGAGCCGCGGCCCAAGAGCGACAGTCCGGGCACGATCATGGCGACCGGCCAGGCGATGCCGATGACAATTCCACGCCCACGTTTCATCCATGTTGTGAGCCCGAGATACATCGCGTACCAGCAGATCGGAGCGGCCAGCGCCAACCCGAACAGCCACCACGTGTTATCGCTGATGTAGAACGTGGGCAGCACGAAGATGACGACCGACGCGAGCATGAAGATCGTGGACAAGATGATCGACCCGATGATAGCGGCGATATCGACCAAGACGACTTCTAGGGCGTAGCTCGCCCGCGAGACCGGCTTGCTGAGAACGACCTCAAGATGATTTTCGCGTTCGCGTGAGAGCGGTGCTCCCAAAATCGTGGCGAAGATCAGCGCCGGGAACGCGGCGAACGCCAAGAGGTACCCGAGATCGACCGGTAGCTCGTGTTGGGCATTGCCCGTCGTGAAGGAGCCATGCATCGAGCGGACGCCCGAACGTGCACTGCCGCGCTCGGTCACGGAAACCGTCTTCCCGCCCCGTCCATCCTCGCGAATGATGACGTGCGTGCCGCCGTTCTTTGGGGTGTCGATAACGGTCTGCTCGCTGCCGTCGGGAAGTTTGCTGGTGACGATGTGAGCGCCGGCAACGTTGGCTTGCGATTCCCAGTCGTTCCCGCGCATCTCGGAGTTGACCGCGACGCGCACGACCAGGGCGCCCGCGAACAGGACCAGCAAGACGATTGCGTAGGCGCGCAACGTATTACGAACGCGCAGCCATTCGACGTATGCCATGATGCTTAAACCTCCACGACGTCGGCGGTGCTGCTTGCAGGCGCGACGGCGTTGATAAAGATGTCTTCAAGGTTGAGATCCAGGATCCGCACGCCTTGGGCGCCGGCGGCGCTCAGCGCGGTCGCGACGCCATCGGCATCCGACGTGACGACCAGCCGCACGATGCGGCCGTTGCGATCGGCGCGCGCGACGCGCGGATCGGCGGAAAAGACCGCCATCGGCGTATCGTCGGCCGGCAGGATGCCGTCGACAATTTTGCGGTCGGCCTTGAGATCGTCGACCGCGCCTTCGAGAATCAAGCGGCCGCGCGCAAGGATGGCGATGCGCTCGGCGGCGCGTTCGACTTGGCCGATCTGGTGCGAGGAAAAGACGATCGTCGTGCCGCGAGTCGCTTCGTTGATGATGAGGTTGAGGACCTCGCGCTGATTGATCGGGTCCAACCCGGTGGTCGGTTCGTCGAGGATCAACGTCTGCGCTCGGCGCGCGAAGGCGATGGCGACGGCGGTTGCGGTCTTCATTCCCTTGGAGAGACTGCGCACGCGCTGCTTCTCGTTCAAACCGAAGAGCGCGAGCAGTTCCTTACAACGCGCGACGTCGAACCCTTTGAAAGCGTGGCGCGTCATCTGCACGTGCTCGGAGATCGTCATCCAGTCGTAGAGCACGCTGCGCTCGGGAACATAGGCGATGCTTTCGAAACTCGCCGGGACGAGCGGCGCGCCGTTGAAGAGCGTCGTTCCCGACGTCGAGCGCGCCATGCCGAGCATGCATTTGA
>DATCDS010000018.1:0-20186 GCA_036510515.1 Vulcanimicrobiaceae bacterium | reverse complement strand
GCTCGACTCCGCTCCCCTGCGGTCGCTACGCTCGCCATGACACTGGGGCCCACGCTCGCCATGACACATCGACTCACCGCGGTGATCCTCGCGGCCGGGACCGGTTCGCGATTCGGCGGTCAAAAGCTACTGGTCGAAATCGCCGGCAAGGCCATGATCGCACGCGTACTGGCCGCCGTCGCCCATTTGCCGACCGTCGTCGTCGGGCCACGTGACCTCGAACCGCGCCTCTCCCCCGCCCGCCTGATCGAAAACGACGCCCCCGAACGCGGCATGGCCCACTCGCTCCGCCTCGCGAACGCGGCCATCGGCGAGCGCAAAGCGATCGTTGTCTTGCTCGCCGACATGCCGTTCATGACGCGCGCGATCGTGGATGCGGTCGTCGGCGGCGCCGGCAACGCGGACGTCTGTTATCCGCAACGCGCCGGCGTCGGCGGTCATCCCGTGCTGTTCTCAGCGCATGCGCGAACGAAAATCGCCGCCCTTCGGGACGGCGATACGCTACGCTCGCTGCGCGACGATCCTTCGCTCACGCGCCGCACGATCGACGTTGCCGACGACGGCGCCTATCGCGACGTCGATCGCGCGTCGGACATCTAGCAACCGGTGAAAGACTCGCCGGGCCTGTAGTCTACGGGCACTCGGTGTCGACCCGAACGAGAGAAAACGTGACCCCCGAACGGGTGTAACTCGGCCCGCGAACGTCGATGGAAGCAAAGCCGAACACCGCGCCGTCGCGGCTGCATCGGCGCAGCCGAAACAGGGCTATCGCATCCCGATTCGCTTCGGAGCCCAGCCTCTTGAAAGAGACGTCGTACAGGCCATCGGGTTTGTAGCAGCAGTTGTTCGCGTCGAAAACTTCTCTTGGACCCAACGCCGCGCGGCGATCGATCGGGGTGCCTCTGGCCGGTCTTATTTCGATATCGGCCGTCACGGTCGTGAGGTTGCGCACCTCGATCCACCCGTTGTGCAGATTGATCTGCTTTCCGTGGGAGATCAGCGGCGAATCCGCAGGCGCCACGGCGGCCGCGCCAGCCACCAACGCGACGGTAAGAACGATCGACGACGGTAGTAAGCGCAAGATCATGCTCCTCGGTTCACCGGTTTGACCAAGCGTTGCCCCGGGCCCGCCTGGCCCGCCCTTCTCGAGGTCGCAAGAAAATGTCGACAATCTTGGAAATCTACGGGAAATTGCCCGTCGTTCGTCATACTCACCCCCACCTATATGCAAACTACCACACTACCGGCCACGGTCGGGCATTTCATTGGGGGCGCCCTCGTCGACGGCTCGACCAGCACCCGCTTCGGCGATATCTACGACCCGGCCCGGGGCGTCGTCCAGCGGCGCGTGGCCTTCGCCGACGACGCGACCGTAGACCGTGCCGTCGCCGCCGCGCGCGCGGCGTTCTCGGTGTGGGGACGTTGGCCGCTGGGAAAGCGCGCCGAAGTCCTGATCGCGTTCCGCGAGAAGGTCCGCCAACATTTCGACGAGTTCTCGAAGATCGTTTCTAACGAGCATGGGAAGATCGTCTCGGACGCCGGCGGCGAGGTCACGCGCGCGTTGGAGGTCATCGACTTTGCATGCCAGCTGACGCACCAGATGAAGGGCGAGATGAGCGAAAACGTCTCGACCAACATCGACACGTACTCGATCCGCCAGCCCGTCGGCGTGTGCGTCGGGATCACGCCGTTCAACTTCCCCATGATGGTGCCGATTTGGATGCTCGCCCCGGCGCTCGCCGCGGGCAATACCTTCGTACTCAAGCCCTCCGAGCGCGATCCGTCGGCCGCGCTGCTCATGGCCAAGCTGCTCAAGGAATCCGGCTTGCCCGACGGCGCCTTCAACGTCCTCCACGGCGACAAGGCCGCCGTCGACGCGCTGCTGCGTCATCCCGATGTCGATGCGATCTCGTTCGTGGGCTCGACGCCGATCGCCAAGTATATCTACGAGACCGCCGCGGCTCATGGCAAGCGCGTGCAAGCCCTCGGCGGGGCCAAGAATCATATGGTCGTCATGCCCGACGCCGACATCGACGTCGCCGCCGATGCACTGGTTTCGGCCGGCTACGGCTCGGCCGGGCAGCGCTGCATGGCGATCTCGGTCAGCGTCACCGTCGGCGAAGCCGGGGACGCGCTGATGGAAGCGGTCAAGAAACGCATCGGCACGCTCAAGATCGGTCCCGGGCACGACGACGGCAACGACATGGGGCCGGTCGTTAACGCCGCCGCCCGTCAGCGCGTCATCGATTATACCGATGCCGGCGTGCGCGAGGGTGCGACGCTGGTTGCCGATGGTCGCGACCTAAAGGTCAAAGGCTTCGAGGACGGCTTCTTCGTGGGTCCGACACTGTTCGACAACGTCACGACCGATATGTCGATCTACAAAGAAGAGATCTTCGGCCCCTTGCTCGTCAACGTGCGCGTCAAAACGCTGGGCGAAGCGCTGGAGATCATGCACGCTAACCCGTACGGCAACGGCTGCTCGATCTTCACTCGGAGCGGAACGGCCGCGCGACGCTTCCAAAGCGAGGTCGAGGTCGGCTTGGTAGGCGTCAACGTCCCGATTCCCGTGCCGGTCGGATACTATTCGTTCGGCGGATGGAAAGACTCGCTGTTCGGCGACCTGCACATCTACGGCCCCGACGGTTTTAAATTCTACACGCGCAACAAGGTCGTCACGGCGCGCTGGAACGACTCCAACGCCGGGATGAACCTCGGCTTCCCGACACATAGGTAGGCCATGGATCAGCAATCGTTTCCGGGGCAGCCCTTAGGCAAGCCCCTCTCCGCTTTCGAAGTCGTCATCGAGGCGAATCGCTGTTTGTACTGCTACGACGCGCCGTGCATGCACGCATGTCCGACGCACATCGACATTCCGGGATTCATCTCGCAGATCGCCGACGGCAATCTCAAGGGCAGCGCGCGCACCATTTTGGAGTCTAACGCGATGGGCGCTTCGTGCGCCCGCGTTTGCCCGGTCTCCGAACTGTGCGAGGGCGCCTGCGTCTACCACCACGACGACACACCGATCCGCATCGGCGATCTGCAGCGCTATGCGACGGACTATCTGCGCGAAACCGGCGAAACGATCTTCGAGCCCGGGCCGCCCACCGGCAAGAAGGTTGCCGTGATCGGCGGCGGACCGGCCGGGCTTGCAACCGCGCGCGACCTTCGCCGCTTCGGCCACGCGGTCACGATTTTTGAAGCCAAAGACTTTCTGGGCGGCCTCAACACCTACGGCATCGTTCCGTTTCGCCTGGATAAAGACGTTGCGTTGTGGGAAGCCCAGCAGGTCGTCGATCTCGGCTGCGAGGTTCGCACGAGCGTGCGCGTCGGCGACGACATCGGCATGGAATCGCTGGTCAAGGATTTCGACGCCGTCGTCATCGCTTGCGGCATGGGCGGCGTTCCCGACACCGACATCGACGGCAAAGAGCACGCCTGGGACGCCATCGACTTCATCGAAGCCGCCAAACTCGGCAAGCCCTTCGAGAAAGTCGGCAAGCACGTCGCCGTCATCGGCGCGGGCAACACCGCAATCGACGCCTTAACCTGCGCCAAGCGTTTGGGAGCCGAGCGCGTCACGATGTTCTACCGCCGCGGCGAAGAACACATGACCGCCTACGACTTCGAGTACGATTTCGCCAAGGCCGAAGGCATCGAGTTTCGTTTCTTCACCCTTCCGACCTCGATCGTGCGCGAGAACGGGAAGATCGTCGGCGTGAAGTTCGTGCGTACCGAGTTGGTCGAGCGCAACGGCCGCACCTCGCCCGTTGAGATCCCCGGCAGCGAGTTCGTCGAGCCGGTCGACACGGTCATCAGCGCGATCGGTCAGAGCCGGTTGACGGATCTCTTTGCGAAGCTGGGTATCGCGCATCGCGACGGCGTCATCGTCGTCAACGACCGCATGGAGACCAGCCGCCCGGGCCTGTTCGCCGCGGGCGACTGCATCTACGAAAAGGGCATGCGCGAAGCGATGGTTGTCGAAGCGGCTCAACAGGGCAAAATCGCGGCTCGGAGCATCGAGGAGTATCTGATGCCCGAGCGCATACCGGCGCCGCCGCGCGTTCTCCCCACGCTCACACCTGCAGGTCATTAGGAACCACACAGCATGGCAAACTTAGCGAGCGATCTAGCGGGCATCAAAAGCCCCAACCCCTTCTGGCTAGCGTCGGCACCACCGACCAACAGCGGCTATCAGGTGCTGCGCGCCTTCGAAGCCGGCTGGGGCGGCGTCGTCTGGAAAACGCTGGGTACGCCGATCACCAACGTGACCTCGCGCTTTGCGAGCTTCACCTATAAGAACCACCGCATGGCCGGCATGAACAACATCGAGTTAATCACCGACCGCCCGCTCGAAGAGAACCTGCGCGAGATCGCGGCCTGCAAAGCTGCGTTCCCAGATCGCGCCATCGTCGCGTCGCTGATGGAAGTCTGCGAACGAGACGCTTGGCACGAGCTGGTCAAGCGCGTCCAAGAGGTCGACATCGACGGCTTCGAGCTCAACTTCGGCTGCCCGCACGGCATGAGCGAACGGGGCATGGGGTCGGCGGTCGGACAGCATCCCGACTTGATCGAACAAGTCGCCTATTGGACGAAGGAAGTCGCGCGCGTTCCGGTCATCGTCAAACTCACGCCCAACATCACCGACATCCGCTTCGGCGCCCGCGCGGCGTCCAAAGGCGGCGCCGACGCGATCAGCATGATCAATACGATCAACAGCATCATGGGCGTCGACCTGGATACGTTCAATCCGATCCCGCACGTCGACGGCATGAGCTCGCACGGGGGATACTGCGGCCCGGTCGTCAAGCCGATCGCGCTCAACATGGTCAACGACTGCGCGCGCGATCCCGAGGTTAACATCCCGATCTCGGGCATCGGGGGCGTCGAGACGTGGCAGGACGCGGTTGAGTTCTTGCTCCTAGGTGCCAGCAACGTGCAGGTCTGCACGGCGGCCATGCATCACGGCTTTGCGATCGTCAAAGAGATGGTCTCGGGGTTGAACGACTACCTCGACGCCAAGGGTATGGCCTCGGTCGACGAACTGATCGGCAAATCGCAGAACAAGATCACGACGTGGAACAACCTTAACCTCAACTACGCGATCGTCGCGCGGGTCGACCAGGATCGCTGTATTCACTGCAACAAGTGCTTCATCGCATGCGAAGATGCAGCGCATCAATGCATCGATCGGGTGCTGCAGGACAACGGCGTAACCAATCTGGTCGTCGACGAGAAGAACTGCGTCGGCTGCAACCTGTGCATGATGGTCTGCCCGGTCGACTGCATCGACATGATCCAGGTTCAAAACGGACTGCCGCCCGAATCCTGGAAACAGCGATCGGCAGCACTGGTCTAAAAGGAGCGACAGTTGGGAACCATCATCCGCGGCGGCACGATCGTCACCGCCACCGATACCTATCCCGCCGACGTCCTGATCGAAGGCGAAACGATCTCCACGATCGGCAAGAGTCTTTCGTCCGACGGACATACCGTCGTCGACGCGAGCGGAGCCTACGTGTTCCCGGGCGGCATCGATCCGCACACGCATTTGGACATGCCGTTCGGCGGCACGACCACAATCGACGACTTCGAAAGCGGCACCCGCGCCGCCGCAATGGGCGGAACGACCACGATCATCGACTTCGCGCTGCACACCCGCGGCAAGTCGCTCAAAGAAGCGGTCGACACCTGGCACGGGAAGGCCGACGGCAAAGCCGTTATCGACTATGCCTTCCACCTGACCATCGCCGACGGACGCGACGAAACGATGGCCGAGATCCCCACGATGATCGACGTCGAGGGCGTCAACTCGTTCAAGTGTTTCATGGCCTACAAACACGTGCTGCAAGTCGACGACGAAACGATCTTCAAAACCCTGCAAACGTGCGCCAAGCACGGCGGCCTGGTACAGGTGCATGCCGAGAATGGCGACGTAATCGAGGTTACGACCAAACAGGCCTTGGCCGCCGGCCACACCGAGCCCAAATGGCACGCGCTGACGCGTCCGGTCGAGTGTGAAGGCGAAGCCACCAACCGCGCGATCCGTTTGGCCGAGATCGCCGGCGCGCCGCTCTACGTCGTGCACGTCTCCAGCGCCATGGGCGCGGACATGATCTCCGAGGGCCGCGCCCGCGGCTTGCACATCTACGGCGAAACCTGCCCGCAATATCTGGTCTGCGAGTATGCCGATTACGAGCGCCCGGATTTCGCCGGCGCCAAGTACGTGCTCTCGCCGCCGATCCGCGACAAGTGGAATCAAGACGTCCTGCTCAAGAAACTCAAGAACCTCGAATTGCACTCCTTTGGCAGCGATCACTGTTCGTTCAACCTGTGCGGCCAAAAAGAACTGGGCAAGCACGATTTCTCAAAGATTCCCAACGGCGCGCCCACGATCGAAGACCGCATCGCGATCCTCTACGAGGTCGGCGTCAACCGCGGCGTGCTCGGCTTGAACAACTTCGTGGCATTGGGCTCGACCAATCCCGCCAAGCTGTTCGGCCTGTTCCCGCGCAAGGGCACCGTCGCGGTCGGCAGCGACGCGGATCTGCTGATCTGGGATCCCAATGAATCGCGCACCATTTCGCCCGCAACCCATCACATGAAGGCGGATAACAACGTTTTCGAAGGCATGACGATCAAGGGTCGCCCGCGCTACGTCTTCTCGCGCGGCAAGATGGTCGCCGACGGCAACACCTTCACCGGCCAAAAGGGCGCCGGCAAATTCCAAAAGAGCGCCAAGTTCTTCCCCGTACAACTCTAGGTGGTTTGAAAGGTATCATGGACAGCAAAGTTACCATCGGGCTTATCCAAGCGCACCACGACACGCACGGCGACAAGCCGGTCGACGTGCACAAAAAGGCAGCCATCGACAAGCACGTCAAGCTGATTCGCGAGGCCAAACAACGCGGCGCGCAGATCGTCTGTCTGCAAGAGATCTTCTACGGCCCGTACTTCTGCACCGAGCAGACCCCAAAGTGGTACGATTCGACCGAGCAGATTCCCGACGGCCCGACCACCAAGCTGATGCAAGACCTCGCCAAAGAACTGGGCATCGTCTTGGTCGTGCCGATGTACGAGGAAGAGTTTTCGGGCGTCTATTACAACACGGCGGCCGTGATCGACGCCGACGGCGCGTATCTGGGCAAATACCGCAAGCACCACATTCCCCAGGTGCAAGCCGGGCCGGCCGGCTGCGGTTTCTGGGAGAAGTACTACTTCCGTCCCGGCAATTTAGGCTTTCCCGTCTTCGAAACGCGCTTTGCCAACGTCGGGGTCTACATCTGCTACGACCGTCACTTTCCCGAAGGCGCGCGCGCGCTCGGCCTCAACGGCGCCGAGATCGTCTTCAACCCGTCGGCGACCGTCGCCGGCCTTTCGGAGTACCTCTGGAAGCTCGAGCAGCCCGCGCACGCCGCGGCCAACGGCTACTATGTCGGCGCGATCAATCGCGTCGGTACCGAGGCCCCGTGGAACATGGGCGAGTTTTACGGCCAGTCCTACCTCGTCGACCCGCGCGGCAAGATCGTCTCGATCGGCAGCCGCGACAAAGACGAAGTCGTGATCAGCGTGATGGATCGCGACGTCATTCGCGAAACGCGCAACACCTGGCAGTTCTATCGCGACCGCCGCCCCGAAGCCTACGAAGACCTCGTCGAACTCTGAAAGTGAAGCCCGGCGCTAACGCGCCGGGCTCTTTTTATCCCCTGCTTGTCGAAGGACGCCTCTAGCCCCACCCCATCGACGTTTATCCGCGGTCGCACTGCCTGGCTTTGGCTTCTTAATTCCGCCAGAACGCCAAGCAAGACGCTTGACTCTGTGTTTTACTTAAACTATAGTACGTTTTAAGTAAATAACTCAGTCTTTTAAGCGGAGTTCCTCATGGCGAAGTCTGCTCCGACCATCGGCGCCCGTGTGACGCGTATACTCATTTGGCTCTTCGGAGCCGCCCTCGTCCTGGAGGAGGCCACCCGATTTCACAGCCCGCGTCACGACCCGTATGAGCGCACGTTTTGGGCCCACATGATGGCGCCGATGCTCTTTTGGTTCGCGCTCAACGCGGCGGTGGACGCGATGTTCCGCTTGCGCGCGGGAGAACCGTTCGGCCCCTCCTTGATCAAAGCGCTCGAGGGAATCGGCGGCTACCTCATGGCCGGAGCATTTGCCGCCATCGTGGTCCAGCCCAGTCTGCTCTATCTGATCGGCAACGGCTTCACCGAAATGGCCGGCGTCCAGTTTGATCTCAACGTCGAGACCGTTACCATCGCCCTAGTCGGATTTGTGCTCTATCTCCTAGCACGCCAAGGTCAGAAGCTTCAATCTGCGCTCGACGAGTTCGTCTGATGCCGGTTCGAGTTACGCTGGACGTTATGTTGGCGCGGCGTAAGCTGCGCGCCCGAGACGTCGCCGAGCGGATCGGCCTCTCGGAAACCCAACTCAGTCTGCTACGCACCGGCAAAGTCCGCGGCATGCGCTTCGACACCCTATCAAAGCTCTGCCTCGTCTTAGGGTGCACGCCCGGCGAGCTCCTCGAATACGATCGCGACGAAGCAGATTTGAACGCAAACCACAACCTGTCACACTGAGCCCGATTTGGCCGACGGGAACTCCAGGGTCGGAGCAAACGTTGTGAGAACACGCTCACCACTTCGCTTTACCAAGGAGCCACTATGAAACCGCTCGCATTTGCTGCGGCCCTCGCGCTGCTTCCGATTGCCGCCGGCGCCGCCAGCGGTATCGACGTGCCCGCCTCTTTCAAACTGAAGATGACGCAGACCAACATGGTGCGCATCAGCGTCTTCTCCGTGCGCGGGAAGGTCCGCGTGACGCAAAACAACTGCTACTCCTCACCAGCCGCGGCGCACGACATCCTGCGCGTGGCGTACTCGGGCACGTCCGAGGGTTCGGGCGGAGGCGTGATGGCGATCGACATCTATCCGAAGAACCCCGGCGAATGCAAGATCTCCTTCGCCGACAGAATGGACAACACAGGCACGACGGCCGTCACCGTAAGCAAATAGCAAAGAGCGCTACCGGCGCCCGTCTTCGATGAGATCTCGAACCGTTAGACCATCCAGTCGAATTCCCGTGCCCAAAATCCGTCGCATGGCAGCGGCCCGGTTCGAGCGGGCGGGTAGCGGGACCAGCTGCGCCACCGGCACGCCGCTGCGTGTAACCGTAATTTCTTCGCCCCCCTGGACCCGCTCGATCAACGTCGAAAGGTGATCCCGAGCTTCCCGTATTCCGATACGTTCCAGATCCCGATTATATGACAGCGCGGTGCGCCGGCGCCAGAGGGGCGGCGCAGGTTGGCGCTCGCTCCCTGCGAATAGGCCGACGATGAACGCTGCGACTCAAGAACAGCACGGCGATATCGTTGTCCTAACGCCCGCCGCCGTCGCCCAGGCCGCCCAGCATCCGTCGATGTGGAACGACGACCTGCGGCCGTGCACCCTCGCCGAGCACAACTGGCCCGGCAGCAAGTTTTCGTCCCTCTGGATCGGGATGTGCTTGTGCCTGCCAACCTACTCGCTGGCGTCCGGCATGATCGCGCTAGGCATGAACTGGTGGGAGTCCGTTCTGACGATTCTGCTGGGCAGTGTGGTGGTCATGGTTGCGATCTTGCTGGTTTCCCACGCCGGCACAAAATTCGGGATTCCCTATCCGGTATTCGCTCGGCTCTGGTTCGGAACGCGCGGCGCGCACGTTCCCGCATTGGCTCGCGCCGTCATCGCGGCAGGATGGTTTGGCATCAACTCGTGGTTCGGAGGAGAGGCGCTCGACGGGATCCTAGTCGCCGTGGTTCCGTCTTGGCGGGCCTTTAGCCAGGGCAGTCATCTCGAAGCGCTCGGTATCGCGTTCGCGATATTTTGGGCGATCAACGTGGCGATTGCGATGCGCGGACCCCAGGCGATCGGCCGGCTCGCGCAGATCGCGGCGCCGACGCTTACCGTTGCGGCATTGTGCCTGCTGGTGTGGGCCTTACGTAGCGAGGGCGGTTTTGGGCCGATCCTCTCGACGCCCGCTACCGTGCACGGTCATCTCTTTTGGATGAATTTCCTCGCATCGGTCATCGGTGTGATTGCGTTCTGGGCGACGATGGCCTTAAACATTCCCGACTACACGCGCTACGCCGTCAGCCAACGCAGCCAAATGCTCGGTCAAGTCTGGGCGATGCCGCTTGCGATGGCGGGCTTCTCCTTCATCGGCATCGTCGTCACCGCGGCAACCGAGAATCTTTTTGGAGCCGCGCTCTGGAATCCGGTCGATGTGATAGCAAAATTCCCGCCGATCGTGATCGTCGTCGGCGGCATCATCGTGATCCTCTCCTCCGTGACGATCAACGTGGGCGCAAACGTCATGGCACCCGCGCGTGCCTTCGAGAATCTCTGGCCCGCGCGCATCACGTTTTCGATCGGCGCGGTCATGACCGGCGTTCTGGCACTCGTCACGCAGCCATGGTACGAGCTCTCCTCGGCACACACGTACATCTTCGTCTGGCTGGGCGCCTACGGCGCCCTGCTGGGCGCGTTTGATGGGATCGCCATCGCCGATTATTGGATCGTTCGCCAACGCCGGCTCGACCTCGCGCAACTCTATAATCCCGACGGAATATACGCGTACTACGGCGGATTCAACGCTCGCGCGGTTGCTTCGCTCTTCATCGGTTGGATCGTCGCTTCGATCGGCTTGGTCGTGCCCGCCCTGCACTTCCTCTGGAGCGGCGGCTGGCTTTTTAGCCTGCTCGGCGGCCTGATCGCCTATACGTTGCTGATGCGCCACAATCGCTCCGCAATCACCCAAGAGCGCTACGACGCGATCACCGCAGTCGCACCGGTGACGTTCGTTTAACGGCTTGTAAGCCTGACGCCGGTGTCGTAACGCTCCTAACCGGGGTGAGTTTTTGGGCTTGGGGCGTGTCTTGGTATTCTACCAGAAGCATCGATTTCAGTTGGTTGGCGGTGGAGCGGACCTCCGGTGTGTCCATGCGCTCGAGCGTGGTGTAGCAATCGAACAGCATCTGGGGAAGGTCGCGGTCGCGGGGGTACACGTTGTGCAGGTCGACGATCGCCGTCGCGACCTGCAACGCATCGGTCGCCTCCCGATCCCCATAGTTGTAATTCAGCATGAAGTTCACGTGCTTCATCTGATTGCGAATGCCCAGCACCGACATGCCGAGCGGCCCGAAGTATTCGTCGGCCGGAGCCAGCGTGCCCATGTAGACTGCGTGCGGCATCGCGGTCACCCTGGCGATCACGTTCAATGTCGGAATCTTCAGCGCGCGCGCGTATAGGGCGACGTCCTCGGACTTGGCCGACTGCAGAAACGCCGGTCCCCAGCTGCCGGGCAAATTGGCCAGTGGGAATTGCGGCTGCTCGGCGCGCGAAAACGCCAAGGTTTTCCAGGCCGCTTTGCCGGTGAGCACGTAGGCGCGCCAGTCGGCTTCGACTTGTGCGAGCAGGGCGTTCCCGTCGTGCGGATAGTTCTTGAGGTTGGCGCTGGCATCCTGATCCGCGAAGGCCGCGAGCGTTCCCGGATCGTCGTAGGAGTTCACGCGCGCGAGCAGCTGGTTCGCGGCGGCCACCATCGTTTCGTCGGTCGCATTTTTCTGCACGTACACGGCTGCCTCGCGCACCCACCAGTCGGCGCCGTCGTGATTGATCAGCGGGTCGTAGTTGAGCGCCGCGCCGATCTGCACGGTCAAATTCGCTAACTGCCCGTAGGCCGGATCGTCGGGGTGCTGCAGCGAGTAGGCGCGCCCGGCGTTGAGGATCGTGCCGTAGTAGGCGAGCTGGTCGTCGAGACCCCAGCCGTGCGCCGAACCGCGCGCGTAGGCCTTTTGCATCTGGACGTAGAGCGCCGTCGGATCGGCAAGCAGCGCGGCGTTTGCCGGCACGCCGGTCCAGAGCGCGAGCGCCAACAGGGCCGCAACCGCTCGGACAACCAACGATGGTTTAAAGAATGCTCGTATCATCTAGTACTAAACGGAGATTATTCCCAAGAAGTGCGTTCTTGATCTCTCTAGCGATGCGACGGCCGGTCGACATCGGTTCGGAGTAGTTCAGATATGAGTACGGCGAGCCGTCGATAAAAAGGTTCGTACCCGCAACGATACGCGCGCTAATCTCCATCACGTAAAATTGCATGTCGGGAGTGATGATCGTTTCGATGCAGAACGCGCCGAAGAGTCCTTTGGGGCCGCAGATCTCGCGGCTGACCTTGACGACGTCCTCGCCCATGCGATACGCCTCGGCCAGCATCGACTCGCGCAGGCTGACGGGCTGGTTGCCTACCACCACGTAGGAAGGACTCACATCCATGCCTTCCTGGGCCGCCGCGGGAATGCGTCCCAACGAATCGACGTTGGTCTCGTAACGCCGGTCCATCGACATGATTTCGAGCCGGTCCTCCAGGAGCGAGTAGAAATAGTGCACGTAGAGCGGCACGCCGATAATATACTCCTGAATCGTGTACGCTTCGGTCAAGTGTGCCGTACGTTGCGCGAAATCGCTGGGATCGCGCACGAACATATAGCCCTTACCTCCCTGCGCGCCGTAGAGCTTGACGATGACCGGACGGTCGATCTCGTCGGGCGTCTTGAACTGCCGCGGCATCGTGATGCCGGCACGCGTAAGCCATTCCCGCTGCAGCTCGCGGCTGGCTTCCCAATCCAGTACGGCCTTGTTGCCGAAGTACGGCACGGTCATGCGCTTGTGTTCCTCAAGCGAAAGGTAGGCGACGAACGAGCCGTGCGGCACGACGATCGCCTTGCGGCGCGCCAACTCGTCGAGCGTCTGCGGAAAGTCCGAATACTTTTCCAAAACGATCACGTCGTCGACGAAGGCGAACGACCGATAGAGGCGCTCGGTCTGCGGCACGGTGATCGCCAGCGTCGGAAAGCCCTCGTCACGCGCGCCTTTGAGAATCTGCAAGGCCGAATGCGAGCCCAGCGTCGCAATCGTATGCGGGCCGTTCATTGCGGAAACCGTGCCCGTTCGATCGCGGGATTGCAGAGCAAACGTTGCGCGGCGAGTTCGAGCATCGCACGATCTGCCGGCTCGCCGTCGGCGCGGTATAACCGCCACCCAACGAAGCGATCCGCCGGTCCGTCGCGTTCTTCGATCCAGACCTCACCCGCGCGGGGTTCGTCCGCGTCGAGCAACGCCAGCGCGTGTTTGTTGGGATTAAAGATCGCCGCATCGTTCGAGTCGATGCGCCCGATCAGCGATCGCTCGACCCGTCCCACCTCGACGCCCAGCCGCCGCAGCGTCGCCGCCGCGGTCAAGGCCTCGTTATCGGGAATCTTCAGTCCGATCGCACAGAAAAGCGCCATGTCCGGTCCTTACGCGACCGACCCGCCTATTCTCTCCCGGCACGGGCTGCGGCCGACGAAATACAGGAGGGGGACGCCAGCCCGTAGAGTTGTCTAGCCCGCATTGAGGGCGTCGGCAAAGCCCCGGAAGAATGCGGCTCCGCCGGAGGGAGCAAGGATGTTGCCTTGGCGACGCTGCGGATGGTTGAAATTGTGGGCGTCGCGTTCGGGATGGGGCATGATCGCCAGGACGTTGCCTTCGCGGTTAAGCAACGCGGCGCAGCCTAATGCGGAACCGTTCGGGGTGGCGCCTTGCGTCGATCCGTCCGCGTTGGCGTAGACGAATGCGATGTGGCCTCCCTTTGCAATCGCTTCGAGTTCGGCCGGATCGGCGGCTAGGCGCCCCTGTCCGTGCGCGGCCCACGCGGGAATCAGCGCATCGTGCGCATGCGCGGCGGTAAACGGACTGCGCGACGGATCGATCGTGAGTTTGACGTGAACGTGCCTGCAAATGAAATGTCGCTGCACGTTGTGGGTGAAGGCCGCGGTGGGCTTGCGCGCCGGACCGGTTCCCGGCACGAGACCGGCTTCAAGCAAGATCTGCGCGCCGTTGCAGATCCCCAGAACCAACTTGCCGCGCGAGGCGCCGTCGATCACGTGGTCCATCATTCGGTCGTGCGCGGGAATCGCGCCGGCGCGGATACGATCCTCGTACGCGAAGCCTCCCGGCAGCACGTAAGCGTCGTACTGCGGCAGCGTGTCTCCGCGGCTCCAGTGGACGAGGTCCGCTTGCGCCCCGACGTCGCGCAGAATTCGCAGCGTCTCCTCCTCGGAGTTGGTTCCCGGAAAGATCAGAACCGCGACGCGCGCGCTCACGCGCTCTCCAACGGGTAGACGACGTTGGCCACATCGTCGATGACGCCGACGCAGGCGACGATCGGCGAGGGCGGGATCGCACGCCCGTCCGCATCGACGTTGTACAGGCTCACGTTGCCTGAGATAAACGGCAAGCGAAACTCGCCGGCCGCGGCCGCCAAGCCGTCGACGGCACGAACCAACGCGCCGAGCTGCGCCGGATCGTGCGGGTTCCCGAAATTCAGACAATCGGTCAACGCGATCGGCGTAGCACCAACCGCGACGACCTGACGGACGGCTTCGCGCACCGCATACTCGCCGGCTTCAAACGCATCGTCGATCGACGGATCGCCCGCGACGGCAAGTGCGACGCCGAGCCTCGACCCCGGAATCGGGCAGAGGACCCCGGCATGCCCCGCACCGCGCGGGACCACGGTCCGACCGCGGACCGCCGTATCGTAGCGAACGTAGTGCGGCTCGCCATCGAACGCATCGGTCAGATCGGTCAAGAAGCCGTCTGCCGCGCTTGAAGTTGGACGCACGTCAGCAGCGTACGGCAGTTCCTCGTGAATCGAACCGGTCAGGAAATCGATGTCGACGTCCATCACGATCTCATTTCCATGTCGCAGCACGTAGCGCTTATCGTCGCTGACGACGCCGATAACGACCGCGCGCGCGTTATAGGCGATCTCGGGCAACGTAAACTCCTGGTTGTAAATCTGCAGGACGTCGGCGGTGATGTCGGGCGGCAGCACCCACAGCAAACGCTCCTGGGTCTCACCCACGGCGATGACTTCGGGCGCCATGCCTTCGATCGCAACGTTCACGTCATCGAGATCGATCGTCGCACCGTACCCGCCGGCGGCGCAGAGCTCGGCCGAGCAGCCGACGATCCCGCCGGCGCCCAAATCCTTGAATCCCGCGACGACCCCGCGTTCTCGCAGATGCGCGAAGACGCGATACGACGCGCGCATGATGACGTTCTTGAGGAACGGGTCGGGCACTTGCACCGCACCCTTGTCGGCCTCCGCGCCGCCTTCGAGCGCGACCGAGGAAAACGACGCACCGCCAAAGCCGCTCGGGTCCGTGGCTTTCCCGACCAGGACGAGATCCCAACCGGCCGACCCAATGGGCGCCCGCGAACGGACGATCTCGCTTTCCTTGACGATGCCCAGCGCGATCACGTTGACCAAGCAGTTCTCGTCAAAGCCGGCGTGGGAATACGCGTCGCCGGCGATGTTGGGCACGCCGATGGCGTTGCCGTAGGCGGAGATCCCGTCGACGACGCCTCGCGCGACCGCGCGTTGGTGCCCCCGCGGGTCGCTCGTATCGCCAAAACGCAATGCGTCGGCAAGTGCGACGACCTGCGCGCCCATGCACAGCACGTCGCGCACGATGCCGCCGACGCCCGTCGCCGCACCCTCGAACGGGACGATCTGCGAGGGGTGATTGTGCGACTCGTGCGCGATGACGACGCCGTAGCGTTCGCCTTCATGTACGCCCAGGTGGACGATGCCGGCATCTTCTCCCACACCCACGACCACGCGGTCGCTCAAGGTCGGCAAGCGGCGCAGAAACGTGCGGGAGGATTTATACGAGCAATGTTCGCTCCACTGGGCGTCGAACGCATGCAGTTCGACGGTCGACGGTTCGCGTCCGAGCGTTGCGACGATTCGCGCCAGTTCGTCGGCGCGAAGATGGATGCTAGCCAACCTTCGTCCCGGGCGGCGGAACGTTTGCAGATTGTGCCATTGCGTCGGCCTGCAGTACTGCCGACCGCAGATTGGCTTGCACCAGCAGCGTGCGGCCGAAGATCACGGTGTCCTCGGCACCCAATACTTTGGCGCAGCGCAGACCGATGGTCTGCGGATCGCCGCCGCCGTCGATCACCGGCGCCGGCGTTGCAAACTCCAACATGGCTCGCAACGCGTCGTCGCCGACCGAAACGAACAGCAGACGCGCGAAGGTCGCCTCGAGCTGGGTGATCAGTTGCAAGACGTAGCTCGGCGTGCGGGTCGCGTTGGCGACGTGGCGGATCGTCGGCACGCCGAAAGCGGCAAGTTGCGCGATGACGGCGTTGGCCGCTTCGAGCCGCTCTTGGGAATCGGCGAAGACGGCGACCATCCCGGAGCGCATCACCGGAAACGACATCACCATCTCGGCAACCTGTTCGTAGGCGCTCTTGACCTTGGCCAGGCCGTCCGCGTCGACGTTTTCCAAGTTCCGGAAAATCTGCTTGTCGAGCATCAATTCTTCGCGCCCTTGCGGCCAGATGCGCCACGAATCGTTATCGATAACGTCCGCGATGACCAACTGCCCACTGTTCTCTCCGCCAGCCAGACGTCCGAACTCGACCTTAAGATCGACGAGCAGAACCTCGCGCTTGCGCCACGCGTGCGCGAGCACTTCGAAGGTCAACCGCGCCAACTCGGTCATCGCGGCGACTTCTGCGGGATTGGCGATCCCGCGAGCGACGATCTGGTCGGCCGAAATCTGCGGATCGTGGTTCGCGTCGTCTTTGAAGAAGTATTCGATCATCCGCGGCACGAGCAGGGCGCCTCGCTGCAGGCCCGGATTGCGCTTGAGCAACGATCCCGCCGCCACGCCGCGCACGACGACCTCGAGCGGAATCATATTACAGCGGCGAACGAGCGTCTCGTTGTCGTCGTCGTCCTCGCCGCCGTTGACGTAGTGCGTCGGCAATCCGCACAGGTTGAGCAGTCGGAAGACGCGCGCGCTGGTCTGCGCGGCAAGGCGACCCTTGCCGGCGATCTCGCTGCGGCGCGCCCCATCGCCCGAGGAGATCGCGTCGGTCTGCGTCGCAACCAAGAAGTCCGGCTGCCCCGGGACCTCGTAGAGCACTTTGGTCTTGCCGCGGGCGATTTCGATACCTTTGTTCATGCGATGCTCACCTCACGCTGGGTAGGGAAGGCCGCCAGCGTGCCGATGCGCGCGACCAAGGCGCGCGCCCGCTTGGGCGCCGTGCCGATATGCTTGTCGGGATCGAGCAGGCGTCGAATCTCGGCGGGATCGACCAGCGCGGTCAAGGCGCGCTCCTCGACGAGCAGACGACGCAACGGGTTGCTCTCCCCATTGTCCAGCGCTTCCCACGCCATCATCGCACATCGGCGGATCGTCTCGTGGACGGTTTGGCGATTGCCGCCCGCGCGCACCGCTTCCATCATGATCGCCTCGGTCCCGGCAAACGGGCCGTAGGTGCGCAAGTTCGCGGTGATGCGCTTGAAGTCGATGCGCAGCCCCTCGAGGACCTTGCGTGCCAACGCGATGAGTTCGTCCGCACAGAGGATCGCTTCGGGAAGGATCGTGCGCCGATTCGCGCTGTCGTCCAGCGTTCGCTCCAGCAGATTGTTCGCGGCGTTCTGCCACGCGACGTCGGCGTAACCTTGCAGCAGCCGCGCGAGCGAATCGATCCGCTCGCACAAGATGGGGTTGCGCTTGAACGGCATCGCCGAACTACCCACCTGCGAGGCACCGAACGGCTCGGCAACCTCCCCGAATCCCGGCGAACTCAAGATGCGGATATCGGCGGCAAACTTGGACAGCGATGCGCCCAATCCGGCGAGCCCCGACAATAAGAGATAATCCAATTTGCGCGGATAGACTTGCGTGCTGATGTCGCGCGACGGCAAGCCGAAGCGTTCCAAGACGAAGCTTTCCATTTCCGCAGAGCGACCGCTATGATGGACGAGATGTTCGTACGATGCCGCCGTTCCGACCGCGCCGCGCAAACCCTTGGCCGTCAGGTTTTCAAAAATAAAACGCAGGTTGGCATCGTCGATCAGCAAGTCTTGCGCGTACACGCCGAGGCGATAGCCCAACGTCGTCGGCTCGGCCGGCTGCAGGTGCGTGAAGGCCATGCAGACGACGTCGGCATGTTCGTCGACACGCGATGCAAACGCCGAGAGCAGATCGCGCAGCGAGGCCCCGATCGTGGCCAGCCCGCGGCGTAAGCGATAGGTCTCGACCGTGTCTTCGACATCCATCGAGGTGGCGCCCAGATGCAGCTTTCCGCCGCCGATGCTCGCCTGGGAGGCAAAGACCGCAATCTCGGCCATCAAGTCGTGATGGATCTCGCGTTCGATCGCCAACGCCGCATCGATATCGACTTCGTCCACGTGCGCCTGGAGATCGGCGAGCTCGTCTTGGCTCACCAAGCCCTCGTGCGCTTGTGCCTGCGCGAGCGCCACCCACACCTCGCGCCACAGACGCCGCCGCGTGCGCTCGGAAAATAGCGCGCGCAGCCCGGCTGAGCCGTATCTCCAAGAGAACGGTGAAGCGTACGACGTGTGATTCATAGGAATAGGGGCGCACTTCGCCCCCAGTTCGGCCCTACCTTGTTACGGCGGAGGCACGAACTCGTCGTCGGGTTGGGTGGTTGGAAACGCGATGTCGGCCATGTCGGAACTGACCCGGTCGATGCGCGTTCGCAGGAACCCGTGCACCGCGGCAACCTTCGCATCGATGTGGACGATCGCCCAAAACGCTGCCGAGCCGACCGGCGCAAAGATGTAGTGTACGTCGCCGCGATGACCGTCGTCGAAGTTCCAATCGTAGGTCAGCGCGCGAATTTCGAAACTCCCTTCGTCAACCCATAGATCGCTCAGCGGAAATTTGTCGTGATCCAGGCTCGTTCGTAGCGTCAAATGATAGCATTCGCGAGCGTCGATGACGTCTTCGCCCGCGAGCACGATGTCGTATGTGTGCGCGACGACGCTTACCGTCGCGATCGTCCGCAGCAGCGGATCGGGCGCGAGATTGGGTGGCGGAGCTGCCGCCGTAACGCCAACGTGTCGGTAAAAGCCCAGTGGCGCGCCGCCGGGTCCAAAGATGAATCCGCCGCGTACCAACACCTTGGGAAACGCGTCCGCCTTGGGAACGGTCTGCGCGTAGGTGCGACCGTCGCTCATCCGAACGGTGAAACGCGCTTGATCGCCGGCTTCACACTCCTGCGCGAAATCCGTAACGTCGCACGGCACCGTGAACGATTGATAGATGGGAATCGCGCGGCGCTGCCAGGCGTCCTGCGCGCGTCGAAAGATCTCTGCCGGCGGCGGAGCGCCGGCCAACGCGGCCAAGACCAGCGGCAGCATCGATGTTTCGCGCTATTTGGCCGGGCGCGATAGGCCGGCGAGCTCGGCGCTGATGCGATCGACCAAGGTACGGTGATCTTCGGGATCGTTACCGGCTTGACCGGTGACGATCGCTTCGACGCCGCGCACGGCACGTTCGTAGGCGATGCGGGCGCGACGTTCGCCGACGCGTGACGCTAGCGGCCGCAGCACGCGTTCGCGCCATTTCGCTCGCGCCGGCAGTTCGCCGCCCTTGCGCGCCATCTCCCACAGGTAGCCGCATTCGGTGGCCAGTGCATTGAGCAACGGAATCGCCGCGCCGCGCGGGTCGTTCGTGAAGAGATCGCGTGCGATCGAGAAGGCTTGCGCGGTCTTTCCTTCGACCAGCGCGGAGGCATACTTGTAGGCTTTTGGATCCTCGATCGACAGGCTTTCGCTCTCCAGATCCTTGAACGCGATCTTCTTGCCCATCAGCGCGAGCTTCTCAAGATCGTTACGTACGGACGCCAGATCGGCTTCGGCGCGCACGAGCGCGTCGATAGCGCGCCCGTCGGCACAGGCACCCAGCGCGGCGAGCGCGTCGGCGATAAAGCGCTCGCGAACGTCCTCGCTGGCGGTCGTATCGATGCGCAACGCCGAGCGTCCGGCCAACGCGCCCAAGGGCTGGGGCCGTTGCGAGCGAGGGCCGACCAAATCGAGCAGTATTAACGTATTTCCATCGGGCACGGTCTGCGCCGCTTCCCAAAGATCTCGGCGCGGCTGCGCCCGCAGCGCCTGCGCGTCGGTGACGACCACGACCCGACGATCCGCCAGGAACGGCATCGCCGCAACGGCCTCGCGCAAACGTGCGGAGTCGCCCACGTCCTCGGGTCCGAAGCGCTCGACGTTCAACTCGCGCACGTCCGCGGGCAGGAGCCGGTCCAGCA
>DATCDS010000017.1:0-16191 GCA_036510515.1 Vulcanimicrobiaceae bacterium | reverse complement strand
GATGCGCGAAGGCATAGATCACCGAGTGCTGATGTACGGTGGGTTTTATCAAACGATAGCAAGGTTGATAAATCACGGGATCGCAGATCGTGATTTGTTCGCTCCAGTTATCATGACGTCCCCGGACGTATGGAAGAAGCTCGGTCCGCTCGCATACGCATGGCGTGAGCGCCATCCGAGTAATCCGCGGTGGGCCGATTTCGAATACCTCGTTTTCGATGCCCTTAACAAGCGGCCATTCGATGTCCGCAGGTACAGTGCTCCGTTCAGAAAGCGCATTCAGCTCGAGAGCGCCTTCGAGGCTTGGCGCCTTGAGGCGCAGGAGTCGCTTGCGCCGTAGTTTGCAGTTAAGGTGAAATGTAGCCGTTTTCGCCGAGTTGGGCTAAAATGAAAGCTAAAACGTGAGACAACGCCGTTCTCCAGCTGTCTCACGGTAACTAGCCGACAACGGCGAGTTGGTGTGAAATGGCATAGTTCATGTGAAATATAATTGCGCGTGACTCCACGTGGCTGCCGAAAATCCGAGCATTAAAAAAATTAGCGATAATGAAACGGCGGAAGACGTTCTGCTAAACCTTTCAAAACAGCGAGATGTAGCTCAGAACGTTCTCAACGACGTCCTATCTTTCATATAGATTTGTATTTATCGGTCGAAGAGCTGCTCAGATGCGCGGGATACCGGGCTGCCAGAAAAGACTGAAGGAGGCTCTTGCGGCGTCCTTAGGTCTAGAATCAAGCTTTCGCAGGCATTGTGATTATCGACCCCACGGGTGAGTCCGGTTGATCTTAAATCGTCGGGGGAAAAAAACGAGGCTGGCATAGGGAAAATTCGTTTACATAGGGTAAAAGTGGCAAAGAGGGTTGAGATGAGTATTGCGATTCTGATAGGCGTACACGACGGTTTGGTTCTGGCCTCTGACAGCGCTTCATCGCGGATGGTGTCCTCAGCCCCGAATGTCGTGGGCGTTGCGAACGTTTAAGCCGTACGTGCTCCTCCTCGTGCGCGGCGTGCAAGGACAGTTCGACTTCCGATGAAACGTGCTGCCTT
The DNA here is from genome assembly GCA_036510515.1 of Vulcanimicrobiaceae bacterium. Lineage (GTDB taxonomy): Bacteria > Vulcanimicrobiota > Vulcanimicrobiia > Vulcanimicrobiales > Vulcanimicrobiaceae > JALYSX01. The sequence goes on along the minus strand of DATCDS010000017.1, from coordinate 15,143 downwards.
TGTCGCGATGTTCGCTCTAGGCGCTCTTTCGATAAGCGTTATCGGATTGCCGCAAACCGTCAAGGCCGATCCGCCGCAGACCTATATGGTCATCGACAATGCGACGGAGTACACCGTTCACGTCGATTTCAATTCTCCGACGACCAGGCCATGGTTACGAGCAACGCTCAAGCCGGGCGAGCAGTATCGATGGATGTTCCCGGGCAAATTTCAGATGACCGGGAAAGTCGTCGTCGGAAGCGCGCAAATTTCGCTCGAGCCCAAAGACATCAACCTCGATTCCTACCATAAGGCGAGGTTCACGATCGAGCGCAACGCTCAAGGATGGTACTTCTTTAGATGAAACGCCTCGCTTTCGCCGTCGCGATCGCGGCATTGGCCGCAACCCCCAATGAATTCTTCCAAGGAGGAACACTATCGTGATTTGTTCGAAATCCGTCCGCGCCGCGGTCGCGATCGCGCTGATGGCGGCAAGCTTTGCGGCGATGCCCGGCGCAACGCCGCGCGCGGTTGGAGCGACCGCCAATACGTTAGAGATCGCCAACACTTCAACCTACACCGCGAAAATCGAACTGATGCAATCGCCCAGGCGCTTCGTTTACGATGTGCCGACGGACAGGCAATTCCACTCCTTTCACACGCCACCGGGAACGTTTCGAGTGTTCGCAAGGGTGACGTGTTGCGCTGGAAATTACGTCTTTAGACTCGGTCCAGCAGACGTCACAATACGCGAGGGTGCGATCGCCACGATTCTAATCACAGAGAAAAGCGCTGGCATGGGCGTAGATTGGAAGATCACATCCGCACCCTGAGGATCGCAGGCTTCCAGAAGGTTGCATCCGCACCATGTCACTAATTGTTCGTCTTTCTCGTCTCACATTCGCACTCGCGATGATCGTAAGCATCATTGCGGTCACGACGAGCTCGGCGCTTTCCGGTCCGACGAACAGCCAAGCGCCGCTGACGATTACGAACACGACGCGTGCTCACGCAGAGATTGTCCTTCGCACGCGCGACTCCTCAGGACTTCGGCCTAGCTAACGAGCATGTTCTTGTCCCGCCAACGGAGCAACCCCGAATATGAATAACCTATTGCGCGCGGTAGTCGGCTCCATGGTTGCTCTGTGCCTGGTTGCTTGCAGCTTCAACTTCCGACACGCGGACGCCGTGCAGGGGAAAGCGGTGCAACAGAAGATCGATGAGACGATCACGCCGATGATCAAAAACTACTATCCCAGGTTGAAAATCGAGCCGGCTCAGTGCGAGCCGATTATCGCGATATCACAAGGCACAATGGGGACGTGTACGCTTCCCGTTAACGGTGTGCCGCTAGGGATTAGGGTTGCCAGCTCCGGGCCACCAGATATGTTCAAAGTAGATTTTGGTGGAGCGTTCTTTCTTGATATGGCAACCGTCGAGAAGATCATTGAGAATACGCTCGCCCATAACTATCAGATTCCGATAAAGGCCGCTGCGCATTGCGGCGAACCTCAAGAGCGGCTCTTACAACCCGGAACCTATTTCGTGTGCACCGTTGAGGGCTCCCCGTTGGTGCATTCAGCGCGTCTTAAGGTGTCGCCAAACGGCCAGGTCTTCGTATTTAACGTTCCAGGTTTGAAGGTTGCCTCTGCTCTACCTGACTCGCTCTTGACCGTGCACAAGCAAGGGAAAGAAGTCGTCGTTTCGGGTGCCAAAGTTGTAGCTTACATTCAGCAATTGATTGCAGCCGATCCCGCGTCGAGCACGTGGCATATGACTCTCGCGTGCCCGGCGCAAGTGGATTTAACCGGCACGAAGCGCGGCGTGTGCACAGCAGCGATGCCGAACCTAAGCACTCCGCAGCGACTGGGCTTTTGGATCGACGATGCCGTTGGGTTTCGGATGCGCCCGATTGACGCGGTCGTAGACCAAGCGAAAGTGCAGAAGATGGCGCAAGACGATTTGAACCGTAGGCTGACTGACAATGGCGACGCCGCCGATGCCGTTGTGGTATGCGACAAAGGCATAATCGTTGTCGAGCCGCCGAGGACGTTTAACTGCAAAGCGACAGCCTCTGGGAAGCGTTACAAGCTCGTGGTGACAGTGGAAGACTATAAGGGCACGGTCGCCTGGCACGGCATCCCGCTAAACTGAGCTCTTGAATGACCACTAACAAGGTCGGGCACGGTGTCTGCGTTTGGATCGGCGCAATCGCGATTGCGACTATCGTGGGCTGGACAGGCGCTGCCGAAGGAGCGGAGTGCTCTCTTTCGCCGCAATGCTTAACCTATATCCCGTTTGCGGCAGTCGGAGGCACGCTGTTTGCGCCAATCGCTCTGATCGTCGCTGCCGTGATGGTCGCGATTGCCTTCATTGGCTTTAAGGTGCGTTCCGGAATCGTGACGTGGCTGATCCTCCCTAGCATCATGGGCGTGCTGGGCTTTGTGTTTGGAAGCCTTCCGGGGGTTCATGGACAAGGTCCGTGAATTGCTGGGGCTCGTAGTTAGTGTGAAATGCGCCTGTTTTGGCCCAATTTAGGGTGAAATACCTAAAACGTGAGACAACGCCGTTCTAGAGCTGTCTCACGCTAACTGGCCAAAAACGGGCAGTTAGTTGAAATGACTCTAAAAGTGGAAATGTCTTTGCGACATCAATAAACACAAGCAAAAACGGTGAAATGTCACCTAGAAGTCTCAGTTAGGGTGAAATGGGCCCAAAACGTGAGACGCCGCCGTTCTCCGTTCTAGCGTTCTAGGTTCTCGCATTATCATCCCGAGCGTAGTCGAGGGAAGCGTGTCGAACAAAGGACCCGGCGAATTGTTTGGTTCGTCCCGTCGCGCCTCGCAGAACGAATTGGCATGTACCAGCAAGCGCGCTCCCGGCGCGGGTCTACGCGACGACACGGGAGGAGGTCATCATGGGTATTCCGCATGTCCTACTTCCTTCGTATGTCGAAGTTGATCTACATCACTAATACGTCGCTCGACGGTTACGTGGAGGACGAAACCGGTGCCTTCGATTGGGTCAATCCCGATCAAGTATTCGCGTTCATCACTGGGTTGTTGCGGCCGATCGGAACCCATCTCTATGGGCGGCGACTCTATGAGACGATGGCCTACTGGGATGCGTCGGTGATCGAAAGCTATCCAGCCGAGCAGCGCGACTTCGCTGGGGTCTGGCAGAAGGCCGAGAAGATCGTCTTTTCACGAACGCTGACAGGCGGTACGACACGCAACACCCGCATCGAGCGGGACTTCGACCTCGAGGCTATCCGGAAGCTCAAGCGGGAATCGGAGCACGACATCAGCATCGGCGGCGCGGACCTTGCGGGGCTTGCGCTCGAAGCCGATCTCGTCGACGAATGCCACCTGTTTCTCAACCCGGTGATCGTCGGTGGTGGAAAGCCGGCATTTCGAGCCGCCTTGCGACGGAGTCTCGAACTCCTTGAGACGCGCCGTTTCGACACCGGAGTAATCCACTTACACTATCGCATAAGAGGCCGTATTCCTTAAGGAATGCTTGCGCGCCCCCGGCGGAGGGAAGCCGCCGTCGCGGAAATGGAAGCGCTCGAATCGAACGGAGGCGTATGAAGGCCGATGTCGTTGTGGTCGGGGCTGGTGCGGCGGGGCTCGCCGCCGCGCGGGTGCTCGCCCAGCAGTCGTTCGACGTCGTCGTTGTCGAAGCGCGCGATCGCGTCGGCGGTCGCATCCTGTCGGTGCCAGCGCCGGATGGATCGCCGCCAATGGAGCTGGGTGCGGAGTTCATCCACGGTCCCGCTGAAGAAACCCGGGCATTACTCGCGCGCTCCGGCGGAGTTGCGCTGGAAACCGACGGTGACAGCTGGACGAGCGACGGAGGCGAAGCGCTCGCGAAATCGGATACCGATATCTCGGCAGCCGCAGCGCTGCTCGCGGGGGCGCGCGATCTGCCCAAGGACGAGAGCGTCGCACGATATCTGGAGCGCTTTGCGGATGACGACACGAAACGCGCTGCGATTGAGCATGCGCGGATCTTTGCCGAAGGGTTCGACGCCGCCGACCCGGCGATCGCAAGCGCGTGGTCGATCGCCGACGAAATTCTCTCAGGCGTCGATTTTTCCAGCGCATGGCCGTCGGCCGGCTATGCTCCGATTCTTGCGCAGCTGACCACAGCATGCACGAGTGCGGGCGCGCGAATACATCTTTCGACGGTCGTGCGCGCAGCGCGCTGGCGTCGCGGCCATATAGAGATCGAGACGACGAATGCCTTGGGCGAGCGGGATGTCGTGACCGCGCGCGCCGCGATCCTCACATTGCCGGTGGGCGTGCTGCGTGCAAACGCCGGCGAGGAAATCGCCTTCGTGCCGGAGCTGCCGGCGCGCACGCGCGAGGCCTTGGCGTTTCTCGAAATGGGACATGTGGTCAAGGTGGTCCTGCGATTCGCGACACCCTTTTGGGAGACAATCGGCGACGGCCGGTATCGCGGTGCGGGATTCTTTCACGACGGCGGCGGGCCGTTTGCGGTCTTTTGGACCCAGGCGTCCGTCCACAGCAACCTCGTGGTCGCGTGGATCGGCGGCTCGGATGCGAAGCGACTGCAAGATGCGACTTCCGCGAAACGTATCGAGCTCGCGCTCGATCAGTTCGGCACGATGCTCGGCGACGTCGCGACCGCGCGCACGGCGTTCGCAGCAGGCGCGACACACGATTGGATGACCGACCCGTTTGCACGCGGCGCGTATAGCTACGTTCTTATCGGCGGAGCGGCGGCGCGTCGCACGCTCGCGGAATCGATCGAGCAGACGCTGTTCTTTGCGGGGGAGGCGACGTCGGTCGACGGCCAAGGCGGCACCGTAAATGGCGCGATTCGCACGGGCGAGCGAGCGGCTCGCGAAGCGCTACGAGCGCTTACAGAGAAAGGGGACTCGCGATGAACGAGATGGTGGCGGCAACTCTAGGACCGTGGACGAACTTCTATATCATCGTAGGCTCGGCGGCGGCGGCGCTGACGGGGCTGATGTTCGTCGTGATCACCCTCGTCATTTCGTCAGAACGGCGCGAAGGAGCGTCGGTCGGAACGGCCGCCTTCAGTACGCCGAGCGTGGTGAGCCTCGTGGCTGCTCTTGTCGTCTCGGCAATCTTGGTGATCCCGTGGCGAAGTTTGATGCCGCTTGCGGTTGTGGTCGGTGCGGCCGGCATCGGCGGCATTGCCTATATTGTTCGACTGATCTTGCTGGCGCGGGAATTCGAGAACTACGAAGCCGACGTGGAAGATTGGATGTGGTATTGGATCCTTCCAATCGCTGCGTACGGTGCGATGCTCGTCGCTGCGTTTTTCGTCGGCGTTGCATCGTATGGTGCGCTCTGCGCGATCGCCGCCGCGGTGCTGCTGCACCTCTTAATCGGCATACACAATGCCTGGGACATAGTCACCTATGTCGCGATCGAGCGACCGGAAGCCGAGCGCGACGGCGACCACGGCCGCTGATGCGTGCGCGGATAACAGCGATTGCACTTGGTAGCGAGCCGGGCTACGGCCTTGTAATCACGCGAAGCTCCATCGTCGCTCGCGAATTTGGAGTGTGCAGGTTGCGCCGGGGAACCGCGACGCCGTGCATCGCTGATTGAATGGCCAGAATCTCCGAGGAGCTGATGTCGCTCCCTTCGGTCGCCGTCATGATCTGATCGCCGTTGCGCCAGGCAAAGTGTTCGCGTCGTACGAGGACCGGGCGACCGTCGGCGGTAGGGGCCTCTGCTTCAAACATATACTTCGCAGGCAGTTCGCCATTCGGCTCGTAGCGTTCGGCGATCAAGGCGAATTCGCGGCCACCCGTGCGACGATACGCGAATGTAACTTCCGGTGGACCCGTGCGCCACGAATGCGTCTTTGTCGAATAGATGCCGGTCGGAACTGTTTGAACTACAGACGACAAAATGTCGCTTGGTAAGCCGGCGGGAGGAACGATCGTGAAGGTCACGCGCGCTTGTGCCGTAGCCAGGGTCGCGCCTTTCGGGATCAGTTTCGACAGCAAGGACCGCGGCGCACGCGGTGGGGCCATGCCTCCCAGCGCCAGCAAAGCGTTGCGATAACGAGCTTCAATGCCTTGAATGAGCGCGGGGGAGATGGACGGTATCGTTACGGCAAATACGGCGACTGCCGCCGTCGCCACGGCAAAGCGCACGAGTTTTGGCCTTTTGGCGGCCGAATGAGATATCGAGATCTTTTGTTGTATGTCCTCAAGCCGGACGGGCGGTACCTCGATTCCGTGTAGTATGGCCTCGAAGGCCAGCGTGAGCCGTGCATCAGCGGACATTGGTAATTGCCTCCTCTGAAGTTTGGGGTGCATCTGGATTCTCGCGGATGGAAAGCGCTCTATGTAGCGCTCTGCGAGCCAGCATTAAATGAAAGCGAACGGTGGAAGCCGGTAAGCCGGTGGCGGCGGCAATCTCGCGGCTAGTTAGGCCGGCATAGTAATGCAACAGAACCGCGGCGCGCTGAGCAAGGGGAAGTGCCGCGAGAGCCTCGCAGAGGTCGATGGCGTCGCATTGATCGGTATGAATCGCCCGATCGCTGACGGTATCTATCGTCTGTATCCGGGAGCGTTGCCGCGCTTTGGTCATTGCGTGGTTCGTAATTATGCGGTAGCTCCAGGCTGCGAAGCCGCCGTTGTTTCTTAGCGTGGGTAGGGATCGCGCTATCGAAGCGCAGGCGTCTTGAGCGGCGTCCTCGGCGAGCCCAACGTCGCGAAGCATGACAAACGCGATTCGGTATGCCTCCGGCCACACGGCGATGATGAGGCGTTCGAGGGCCGCACCACCGCGTTTGGCGCTTTCAATGAGGTCGTCTTCGATGTCTAGCGGCACATCCGCGGCTCCCTGCGATGGCTATTTCTTAAATAGACGCCACTACCCGCCAAAGTGTTGAGGAAGCCGCCTGGCCGAAGAGCGCCTGGTTTAGCTCCAACCGTGCGAGGGGGGCACTCGGCGGCGTGGGTGGGAACCAAGCAGGGGCGGGACCGATGTCGATTTTGAGTTCCGCCATTCGTCTTGAGGGTAGATTCGCTCCCCACTCACGCTAAAGGAGACCCACCGATGCAATACGCGCTGTTAATCTATTCCGACCCCTCGGCTGCGCCCAAGACGGAAGAGGAGGGCAACGCCCTCTACGCAGAGTTCATGGCGTTTACCAACGATATCCGTTCGAGCGGCGCGTTCGTCTCCGGCGAGCCGCTGGCGATGCCCACCAGCGCGACGACCGTGCGCGTGCGCGACGGAAAGGTTGCCGTGAGCGACGGCCCATTTGCCGAAACCAAGGAATGGCTGGGCGGAATTTACGTCATCGAAGCACCTTCGCTTGACGACGCGCTCGAGGTTGCCAAGAAGTGCCCGGGCAGTAAGTACGGATCCGTGGAGATCCGTCCGATTGCCGAGATGTGATCCTCGGGACGAGGTCGCGCGCTGCTTCCGCGCCGACGGCGGACGCACCGTCGCGACCTTGTCCCGCGTCCTGGGCGATATCGATCTCGCCGAGGATGCGCTGCAAGAAGCCTATGTAACCGCGCTCGAGCGCTGGCCGCGCGACGGTTTCCCCACTCGTCCCTCGGCATGGATATTGACGACGGCGCGCAACGCCGCGATCGACCGGCTGCGCCGCGAGCGCACCGGCCGCGAGAAGGCGCAGCGCGCGATCCTGCTCGAACGCGCGCTGCGCGCCGAAGATGCGCTGGAGGATGACGCCGTGACCGCGATCCCCGACGACCGTCTGGGCCTGATCTTTGCCTGCTGTCATCCCGCGCTCAGCGTTGAGTCGCGCATCGCGCTGACGCTTCGCACGCTCGCGGGCCTTACGACCGAGGAGATCGCCGACGCGTTTCTCGTCGCGCACGTAACGATGGCGCAGCGACTCGTGCGCGTGAAGCGGAAGATCCGCGAAACGCGGATCCCATTCGAGGTTCCGGCGCCCGAGCGGCTGCCGCAGCGGCTCGACGACGTCTGCACGGTGCTGTACCTCATTTTCAACGAAGGCTATGCCGCGACGTCGGGGGATCGCGTCGTGCGCCGCGAGCTATGCGACGAGGCGATCCGCCTCTGCCGCGTGCTCGCGACGTTGATGCCGGCCGAGCCCGAGGTACTCGGACTGCTCGCGCTGATGCTGTACGCCGACTCGCGGCGCGACGCGCGGGTCGCGCCCGACGGTTCGCTGGTGTTGCTCGCCGAACAAGACCGCGACCGGTGGAATCGCGAGCAGATCGCGCAGGCGAACGCGGCGCTGGATGAGGCGGGAAGACACCGCGTTCTCGGTCCATATCAGTTGCAGGCGCGGATCGCCCGCGTGCACTCGGTCGCGACGTGCGCGACCGACGTCGACTGGTGGACGATCGTCGACCTTTACGAACGGTTGGAAGCCGTGCAGCCCTCGCCGGTCATCGCCCTCAATCGCGCGGTCGCCCTAGGCTACGCCCGCGGCCCGGCCGCAGCGCTGGCGGTGTTGGATGCGTTGCCGCGCCGCGACCTCGACGGGTACCAGTTTTTCCACATTGCGCGCGCCGACGCGCTCAAGCGCCTGGGCCGTGCGGGCGAGGCCGTCGCCGCGTACGAAGCGGCGCTCGCGCTCACCCAGAACGCCGCACAGCAGCGCCACCTGCGCTCGCTGATCGCATCGGCGGGACATCCCCCTGGGGCGCAGGAGGCGCTCGGACCGAACCTGGAACGCTAGGCTCGGGAGGTGCCGTGAACTCTTCGCGCGTTCGTATTGCCAATTTCGGGTTGAACCTGGCGGGCTTTATGGCGATCGTTAATGTCACGGTCGTCTATCTTGCGTTGCCGTATATGGATCGAACGCTGCACGCGGGTATCGCAGACCAAGAATGGATCGTCAGCATCTACCCGTTGATGGAGGGCGGATTTACGCTCGCGGCCGGAACGCTGGGCGACCTCTACGGGCGCAAACGAATCCTGACCATCATGACGTGGCTCTTCGTGCTCGCGACGCTCGGCTGCGCGCTCGCACCCAACGTGCCCGACCTGATCTTCATGCGCGCGCTGCAAGGGCTGGGTGGTGCGGCGCTGTTGTCGTTACCCGTTGCCATCTTGATTCAGATGGTGCCCGAAGGCGGAGACAGTGAAAATGCGATCAAGATGTTTTCGGCAGTTGCCGGCTCGGGTGGAATCGCCGGACCGATCATCGGCGGCGTCCTGGTGCATTTCTGGGGTTGGCAATCGGTCTTTTACCTGTCGGTCCTGATGGGCGTGATCGTGCTCGCCGCGGTGGCATATGCGTCGGAGAGCGAGGGCGATTCATCGTTGCGCTTCGACGGGCTGGGCCAGTTCCTGAGCGTCTTGTCGCTGTTGGCCGTCAGCTTTGCCCTGATCGAAGGGAACGCCAGCGGATGGGGGTCGCCCGTGATCGTCGGCGCGTTCGTGGTGTTCGTCGTGGGCGTGGCGGCGTTCGTCATCGTCGAGCGGCGCGTTCCCAATCCCATGGTGCACCTGCGCTATTTTGCGTCGCGACCGTTCGTCGTTGGGCTGCTCATGATCGGTATCAACAACTTCTGTTTCTATGGAATCTTTCTGCTGTGCACGAATTTCTTGCAGAACGTCCAGCTCCAATCGCCGATTGCGGCCGGGTTCTATCTCATGCCGACCAACGTCGCGTTCTTTTTCGTGAATCAATACAGCGCGCGATTTGAAAAGCTCCTGGGCGAGCGCGCGCTGGTCGTCGCTACTTGGAGTTTAGTGCTCGCTGGGATCGTGTGGCTTGGCCTGCTCGGCGTCTCGGCCGCGTCGTGGCAGGTCGGGGCCGGATTGTTCGTGCTCGGGATGGGCCTGGGCCTGATGTGGACGCCGTCGTGCGCGCTCAGCATGGGCGCGTGCGACGCGAAAGATCAGGGCTTCGCCGCCGGCGCGGTCGCGCTCAGTCGTTCGTTCTTCGGCGTTCTGGGCATCGCGCTACTGGGCACGCTACTGGCCGCAAGCATGGCCAGCGGCATCAACGGCGGATTGACCGCCATGAACGCGTCGCCGGGCGCAACGCAAGCGATTACTGCAGCCATACAACACGGCGGCGCGTTTTCGATCGCGCAACGTCCGCCGCTTGGTATAACCGTTGGTGCGATGAGCGCCTTAATCGATCGATCGTTCGTCAGCGGCTGGCGCCTCGCACTATCGTTCGCCGCTGCCATCACATTGCTCTTCGGCCTGTTTATTTACGCCTATGTTCCCAGGCGCAAAACGCTAACGGCGGCATCGTCGTGACGACGGAGGCGTGGCCGGTTCTTCCCTCCGAAGAGTGGGCGGATACGATTGCCACGCTGCATTTATGGCTGCAGGTCGTTGGAAAAATACGACTCGCACAGGCACCGATGGTGAACCATTGGTGGCAAGTTGCGCTATACGTGACGCCGCGAGGGCTCACGACGTCGGCGATTCCGTATCGCCAGCGTGCGTTTCAGATCGATTTCGATTTCATCGATCACGTCCTGAACATCAACGAGTGCGACGGAATGCGCATTCAACTCGTGCTCGAACCCATGTCGGTTGCGCGGTTTTATCACAGCGTCATGGAATCGTTGACGTCGATGGGCATCGACATTCCGATCCGAACGATGCCGTGTGAGATCGCGGATGCCGTGCCGTTCGATCGAGACGAGGTTCATACATCGTACGATCCCGACCACGCGCACAGGTTTTGGCGTGCCCTCTTACAAGCCGATCGCCTCGCCAAGATCTTTCGCGGACGCTTCATCGGCAAGGTCAGCCCGGTTCACGTCTTTTGGGGCGCGCCCGATCTCGCCGTCACCAGGTTTTCGGGCAGACGAGCACCCCCGCACCCCGGCGGTATTCCCAACATGGGCGACTGGGTGACGCGGGAGGCGTACTCGCACGAAGTCAGCAGCGCCGGCTGGTGGCCCGGCGTGGCCGGCATCGAGCCGATGTTCTACTCGTACGCCTATCCGGCGCCAGAGGGCTTCGCGACTGCCCGGATCGAGCCGAGCGCCGCGTTCTACCACGAGCAGCTTCGAGAGTTCGTTCTGCCCTACGAAAAGGTGCGCGCATCAAACGATCCCGACGCGATGGTCTTGGCGTTCTTCCAAAGCACCTACGAAGCCGCCGCCAATCTGGCGGCGTGGGACAGGGCCGCTTTGGAACGCTGAACTACGATCCGGTTTTGATGCGTTTGCTGCGTAAAGTGCTGCTTGCGCCGATCTGCTGGCTTTGGTTGTAGCCGAGTTTCGGACGGCGCGTTTGGATGACGGCGACGACCTCGTCATCGATCGTTTCATCGGCAACGCTTTCGACTAGCAGCACGGTGTCGCCGATACTCGCCCGCGCCGAGGTCATGAAGCGCCGTCCAGCGCTCTTGGCCAAGACATCGAGCCGCTCGACTAAAGCGCCGCGCGTCAGCGCGTCTTCATCGGAGAAGAAGCATAGTTCGGCTCCACGCGCCGCCGGGCGGCTGCGCACGGCGCCGGCCGACGCGGTTACTTTTCCGTCGCGAAGGAGCACCCGTTCGCCGGAGGCGCCGCGCAGGGAGGAAAGGACTTCCGTCCAGCTGAGGCTTCCGGGCGCCTGATGTTGCATATCCAACCTATTCCCCGATCCGCGCACGAACCATCCCGCCGTGCAAGAAGGCGTAACACTCAAGCCGCGAGGAGGTAAGAACGATCATGGGCGCACTAATTTTCCTCGGCATTTTCGCGATCCCCGCGCTCTTGCTATACGTCATCCTCAAGCTTCGGCAACGACGAGAGCGTGGCGAGGAAGACTACGGCGGGACATACGATCGCGCTCCGCTCAACCCGGTTCCGCTCCGCGAATATACCGGCACGGGCTCGATAGACCTGAAAAATCCGCCGCCCGGCTATACGTCCGACGACATTCCGCGAGACTGACGCGCCGCAGCGCACGGCTGGAGATCCCGCGCTCTTGCATTCCCGCGGGCTCTGTGGTACAAAGTTAGTGGCTTTGCACAGCAGAGTGAAGGGGGACGATGGAAATCGAGCGCGCGCTTTCCGATCTTGAGGAGGTCCGCGATCGGCTCGCGCACTTGCAGCGATTCGAGGGCTACTCGGCGCCGGCCGCCGCAGCCAGCGGCATCGCCGCGCTGATCGCCGGCGGCGTGCAGCTGCGGCTAGCACCGTTGCCGACGACGCCCGAAGCGCTGCACCTGTATCTCGTCATTTGGACGGTGTGTCTGGCGGCAGCACTCGCATTAAACTATGGCGCGGTCGCCATCTGGATGCTGAGAAATCACGGACCGCGGGCGCAAAGCCAGTTCCGCACCGCGGCTCGGTCGCTCGCACCGACGATCGTTCTGGGCGGCGCGCTGACCGCGGCGCTCATCGACCACTCCGCCTACTCGGTGCTTCCCGGCGCCTGGTTCGCGCTGTACGCCGTCGGCCTGTTCGCATCGCGCGGGGTCATTCCGAACGCAACCCTCGGCGTTACGTTTGCATTCGGCGCGCTCGCGCTAGTTTTCCTCATCTCTCCGCTGTCGGCGCAGGCGCTCGCGTGGTGGGTTATGCCGCTGGGCTTCGGCCTCGGCCACATCGTTATCGGTTATCAAGTATGGGAAGGGCGCACATCATGAGCGACGATACGGAGGCACCGTTCGCCTATCCGGGGCTGGAGCGCATTTTCCACGAGCGCGGGCGACTGGCGATTTGTACGTGCTTGATCGCGCATCCCGAAGGCCTGAGCTTTACCGAGTTGCAAGCAGCGTGCGATCTGACCGACGGCAACTTGAATCGGCACGTCCACGCGCTGAGCGATCTGGGCGTCGTTACCACCGAAAAACAGCGCGGTTCTGGCCGGCCGCTGACCATCTATCGCATTACCAAACGCGGTCGCCAGCGATTCCTTGCCTACGTCGACGAACTCGAAGCGGTCGTTCGCGACGTCCACGAACGCTCGAAGGTCGCCGCGCCGCACGGAAGGCTGGCGACGACATGACTCCCAAACACGTGGCGATCATCATGGACGGGAACCGCCGTTGGGCGCTCGAGCGCGGCCTGCCGATCGCGTTTGGATACCAGCGTGGCGTGACGGCGCTGCGCGGCGTGTTGCGCGCCGCCCGCCCGGCCGGGATTCGCGTGGTGACGGCCTTTGCATTCTCCGAGGAGAACTGGAGCCGTCCGAGTGCCGAGGTCGACATTCTGATGAAACTGTGCGGCCATGCGGCGCGCGGCGAGTTGCGCGGCCTGGCCAACGAAGACGTGCGCGTTCGACTCTGCGGCCGCAACGATCGCCTGCCGGCGGGCACGCGTGCGGCGCTTGACGATCTCGTGGATAAGACCGCCGCAAATAAGGGGATTACGCTCAATCTCGCGATCGACTACGGCGGTCGCCGAGAGATCGGCGATGCCATCCGCGCACTGGTCGGCGAGGTGGGCGCCGGATTGCGCAGCCTCGAGTCCATCGACGATCAAGCGATTCAAAGCCGGCTGTACACCGCCGGCCTTCCCGATCCCGATCTGGTCATTCGCACCGGCGGCGAACTGCGCATCTCCAACTTTCTGTTGTTCCAAGCTGCCTACGCCGAGTTCTGGGCGACCGACACCTACTGGCCCGACTTCAACCAAACGCACCTGCGCGCCGCACTCGACGCCTTCGCCACGCGCCAACGCCGCTACGGCACGTAGTTCGTTAGCACGTCGAGGCGCGGCGTAGCAGCAGGTCGCGCTCGCGCGTGTTGGCTGTTAGCTCGGCCGCGTGTTTGAACGCTGCGCACGCTTCACTCCTGCGCCCCAGCCTTTCTAGCAAGTCGCCGCGGACGCTGGGTAGGAGATGGTAGTGTTTGAGCGACGGCTCTTCGAGCAACGCGTCGACGATCGCCAGCGCCGGTGCGGGGCCGACGGCCATCGAGATGGCGACGGCGCGGTTGAGTTCCACGATCGGTGACGGCTCGATCTGCGCGAGTATGTCATACAAGCCTACGATCCGCTGCCAATCCGTTTGCTCGGCCGCGCGGGCGCGCGCGTGACACGCTGCGATGGCTGCCTGCAAGACGTGTGGTCCGGGAGGCCCACCGAGATGCTGCGCGCGATCGAGAGCGGCCAGGCCGCGTGCGATCAACAGGTGGTCCCATCGCGAGCGATCTTGGTCTAACAACAAAATCAAATCGCCCGACGGTCCAACTCGGGCGCGCGTCCGCGATGCTTGAATTTCCATTAACGCCACCAGGCCGTGAACCTCGGCTTCCTGCGGCACGAGTTCGGCAAGCACTCGACCGAGACGGAGCGCGTCTTCGCAAAGTTCCGGTCGAATCCAATCATCTCCGGCGCTGGCGTAGTAACCTTCGTTAAAAATGAGGTAAAGCACTTCGAGCACCGAGGCTAGGCGAACGGATCGCTCGCTCGCATCGGGAACTTCGAACGGTACGCGTGCTTCGGCGAGAGTCCGCTTCGCGCGCACGATACGCTGCGCGATGGTCGACGCCGGTACGAGAAACGCGCGGGCGATCTCTTCGGTCGTCAGACCGCCCAGCAATCGAAGCGTCAGCGCGACGCGGGCTTCGGTCGAGAGTACGGGGTGACAGGCGATGAACATCAGACCGAGCAGGTCGTCGCCGACGTCTTGTTCGAGTGCGACGGCGAAATCGCGCTCCGACATCTCTTCGAGACTTGCAAGTTCGCGCGAAAGCTCTTCGTGCTTGCGCTTGAGCAGTTTACTTCGACGAAACAGGTCGATCGCGCGTAATTTCGCGGTGGCCATGAGCCAGGCGCCCGGTTTGTCCGGGACGCCCGACTCGGGCCACCGTTCCAACGCCGCTACCAGTGCGTCTTGTGCGAGCTCCTCGGCTAACCGACGTCCCGCACGATGCGGGTGAGGGCCGCGACGATCCTAGCCGATTCGATCCGCCAAACGACATCGATCGCTTCGTGCGTGTCGCTACTTTGTGGCATCCACTTGGGCGAGAAGGCGTGCCCTTTGTTCGCGCAGTTCGGGCGTCGCCGCATCGCCAAAGTCCTCGGATTCGAAGACCTGGCGAAGCTCCACGTTGGCATCCTCGAAGGGCGCGCGAGAGATCCATTCGATGGCTTCGGCTTTGGACTTCACCTGGATGATCCAGAAGCCGGCAACCAGCTCCTTGGCTTCGGTGAAGGGACCGTCGGTCACGGTCCGCTTGCCGCCAAACCAACTGATGCGGGCACCCTTCGAGCTGGCGTGAAGCCCTTCGCCCGCCAG
>DATCDS010000016.1:0-43740 GCA_036510515.1 Vulcanimicrobiaceae bacterium | reverse complement strand
CGACATCGCCGGCGGCCGCGTGACCGCGGCGGGAAGTTACGGGCCGTCGCAGACGCTGCAAGTGACCGGCGTCGGCTTGCATGGCGACGACGCGCGCGCTTTGGGCTTGCCGCTCGATAGCGGCACGCTGTCGCTGGCCGGTGCGCTGCGCGGCGGCGGGAAGGTCCCCGCGTTCACCGGCGGTTTGGTCGTGGAGCGCGGTCGCGCGCAAGGATATCGCGTTCAAGGAACCGCCGCCGTCGCGATGCAGGGCGGCACGATGCGCGTCGATCGGGCGGTCGCGTCGCTGGGAGGGACATACGGCATCGTCGACGGCAGCATCGGAAACATCGGCGGCGGAGAGCCGACCTACGCGCTGCGCGCCGACGTTCCGGCAGCCGACATCGACGATGCGCTGTCCACCTTACACGTGCCCTCGTATCGAACCCAAGGCGTATTCAACGCGCGGTTGGCAATCCTGGGCAGCGGCGCCCGGCCCAGCGTCACCGGCACGATCGGCGTTCCCGGCGGCGAGGTCAACGGACTGCCGTTCGTCGACGCGCGCGCGCAGATATCGGCGCGCGCCAAAGCGGTGCGGGCGCGCGCGGGAAGCGTACGCGTGGGAAGCACCGACCTGACATTTTTCGCCCACATCGCCGACGGCGATCAAGCCTTAGGCCTTCGGGCCCCCGCCGCGCATTTCTCCGACTTCAACAATTTCTTCGATACCGGCGACACTTTAGACGGAACGGGAACGGTTTCGTTTGCTGTCGTCGACAGCGCGCGTCGCGTGGCGACGCGTGGCAGCGTCGACGTGCGCGCGTTTCGCTATCGAAGCT
The DNA here is from genome assembly GCA_036510515.1 of Vulcanimicrobiaceae bacterium. Taxonomy (GTDB): domain Bacteria; phylum Vulcanimicrobiota; class Vulcanimicrobiia; order Vulcanimicrobiales; family Vulcanimicrobiaceae; genus JALYSX01. The sequence continues at coordinate 42,922 of DATCDS010000016.1, read as the reverse complement.
TGCTGCTGGGCGATACGGTCGCAAACTGGTCGAGCCAAAGAAACGTCGTGAACGGAACGTTGGCGGTCGGCGGGGCGCGCGGTTCGCTGCGCGTGGGTGGTTCGATCGGCCTCTCGCGCGCGGCGACCCTGGCAGGCCTGGTCGCGCGCTCCCGCTATAACGTGACCGCAACGCTGGCCAATCTCGACCTCTCGACCTGGCTGCCGGCCTTGGGCTATCCGGAGGTTCCGTTGTTGGGTCGCGTCGACGGGTCGGCGCGCGTTTCGGGAAGCTATCCGCATCTGGCCGTCACCGGCGACGTATCGCTGGCGGGCGGATCGTTCGCACGTTTGCCGATCGATACGCTGACCGCATCGGTGGTAACCAGCGGCGATCTGCTCGAGTTGCGAGCCGCGCAACTGCAGGCCCCAGGACTAACGGCCAACGCTATCGGGAGCGTGGGCTTGCGACCGGGCGCGCCGGTCCGCATATCGGTGCATGCCTCGAGCAGCGACGTGCCGACGCTCGTCGCGCAAGTTGCAAGACGTCGCGTCGACGTCAGCGGAACGTTCGAAACGACGCTCAACGTCGGCGGCACGCTGGCCGCGCCGACGTTCGATGCGGCCTTCGACGCGCAGAACGTCAAGGCGTTCGGCGTGCCGATCGTCTCGTTGTTCGGATCGGCCCGCATGAACGGGCCGACGCTGGAGCTCAGCGACATCGGCGCGACGTTCGCGCAAGGACAGGCGACCTTGGCCGGCACCTTGCCGTTGCAACTGCAGCCTTTCGGGTTGGGGCCCGCCAACCAGCCGATCAGCTTCGATCTGGCCCTGCAGAACGTCGATCCGTCGGCGTTCGACGCGCTGTTGGGTTCGAACACGACGTTGGGCGGCGCGCTCGACGGTCACGTCGGCTTGAGCGGAACGTTGCAAGCGCCGCGCGTCTTCGGCCAGGTACGCTTGCGCGCCGGTTCGTACACCAGCGCGCTGGAGCGCGCGCCGGTCACCAACGCGGTCGCCACGGTCGACTTCGACGGCACCTCCGCGAAATTGTCGGCCTTCCAAGCGCGCTTTGGCGCCGGCAGTGTGGCCGCCACCGGAAGTGCGGGTTTCGTGTCCTATGGCGGACACAACGACGAGCTCGAGTACGCCTTGCATGCCAACGCGGCCGGCGCGCAAATCGATCTGCCGGCCTACGGGAGGGGAACGCTCGACGCCAAGTTCGACCTCGTGCGCACGCCGCCGGCCATTCCCTCGCTGCAAGGCACGATGGCGCTCTCGGAGGCAACGATTCCGTTCTCGGCCTTCGGGGGATTCGGAAAAGGAAGTGCCCAGGCGGGGTCGACCGCGCGGCGCGTGCCCGACATGCGGCTCGACCTCGCGGTGAGCGCGGGCAAAAATGTGCGAGTACGCGGAGGCGGTGTCGGCGCCGGTCTGGATATCGGGGCGACCGGTAACGTCGCCGTCGGCGGCACGCTGGACGCGCCTTCGCTCGATGGAAAGTTCACGTCGACGGGCGGCACGCTGACGTACTTCGACCGGGCCTTCCGCATGCAGTCGGGCCAAGTCGTCTTTACGCCCAGCGACGGCCTGCAGCCGACCCTCCACGCCGTCGCCACGACCAACATCACCAACCCCGACCCGGACCGCTCGCGCAACCCCTACGGCTCCGCCGATATCACGATCAAGGTCGATGGGCCGCTCAACAATCTAGGCTTTACCTTCACCTCGAATCCGCCCGGCTATACCCGCGATCAGATTATCGCCCTGCTGGCCCCCTTCGGCGGCTTCGCCAACACGATCGCCTTCGACCCCAACGCCGGCGGCCTGCCCCTAGTCGGGGGCTTGCCCGGCGGCATTCCCGTGCCGACCGGCCAACCGATCCCCGGCGTTCTCGTGCAGAGCGAGAACGGAACGATCACCGTGGGCCAGGAGGCCTTCAATATACTCAACGCCCAGTTTACCTCGGGGCTGCTGGCGCCGGTGGAGACCCTTCTGGGCCAGGAACTGGGGTTGCAGAACCTCAGCCTCACGGTCGATTATTTTGGAAACGTGGGCCTAAACGTTCACCGCGGCCTGGGACACCATCTCAATGCCGTCTACGCCAGCACGTTCGGTATCCCGCAGACAGAGTCGTTCGGTTTACAATACGCACCAAGCGACCGGACCGCTGCGCAGATGACCTTTTTCTTCACCAACGGCCCGACCGCGTTGATCGGCCAGCCGCGGACCGGGTCGGGCAACCTGCGCGTCACGACGGGCCAGGCCCTCGAGGGCCAAAACGGCTTTGCCTTCACCCTGCAGCGCTTTTTTTGAGGCAAGGACCCGCGTCGGTCACCGCGAACAGGGCGACCCGGGCCGAAACAGCGTGCGGGCATCGCGCGTTATACAGCTGCCGCTGTCAGCGAACGCTCAGGCTACGCGGTCAGCATAGACGGCGTGGGGCGCGGGTGTAGTCCCGCGTTACTGTTACAAGGGAAAACATATTCTGATGACCTTCAGCCTACGGCGTTCGCATCGGGCGTTCGTCCGGGGTACGAGCATCGCGCTCGCGCTCCTCACAATGATCGCGTTGATCGCGCCACGGGCGGCGTTGTCGGCATCCGCGCCGCCGATCGTTTCGGTCGACGTAACGGGCAACGTGCACGTTCCCACCAGCACGATCTTGGCCATCCTCGAGGCCAAGAAGGGCGAACCGTACAACCCCAAGCTGGTCACGGACGACATCGCGCGGCTCAACGCGCTGGGCTATTTTTCCGACGTGGCCACGCCCGAAGTGCGCGCGCGGCCCGACGGTATCGCGATCACGTATCGCGTGGTCGAGAATCCGGTCATCACCAAGATCCTCTTCACCGGCAATACCAACGTGCCGTCGGATACGCTGCTGGCGCTCATGGATACCTCCGTCGGCCAAGTCTTTAACAGCAACACCTTCAAGCAAGACGTCTTGAAGATCAACAACTACTACCAGCAGATCGGCTATTCGGGTCTGCCGACCAACGTGATCGACCTGAACTTGGATTCGGCCACCGGCTCGCTGTCGCTGACGATTCGCGAAGGCTTCACGATTCGCAATGTGAAGCTTACCGGCGATCGCGTGCTGCCAGATGCCGTGATCTCCTCCGTGCTGGGCGCCAAGCCCGGCGTGGTCTTCTCCGATGCCCTATCGGCGAAAGACGACGACGCGCTCAAGAAGCTCTACGACAAATACGATTTGCTGCAGCCGCAGTTCACGGGTGGCATCGATCCTACGTCGATCGATCTCAAGAACGGCACCGCCGACGTCACCTACAACATCGACGTCCTGCGCGTCGCGCTGGTTCAGATCACCGGCAACACCAAGACCAAGGACGCGGTCATCCGCCGCGAACTGCGCTTGCGTCCGGGGATGATCATCACGAATTCGGCGATCACGCGCGATTACCAGCGCTTGAACGCGACCGGATACTTCTCGAAGATCGATATCACGCCCAAGCCCGGACCCGACCTCAAACATCCCGAGTTGATCGTGCTGGATTGGAACGTCACCGAACAGAAAACCGCGCAAGCGCAAGTGGGCTTCGGATACTCCGGCGGCATCACCGGCGAAGGACTCTACGGCACGCTGGGCTTCTCGGACAACAACCTGCACGGCACGGGCAACGGCGTCAGCGCGCAGGTCCAACAGGGTTCGCGCGACGCCAACGATTCGCTGCAGCTGACGATCCCGTACTTGGGCAACACGCCCAAAACGCAGAAGTACGGCTTCTCGGGCACGCTCTTCTCGAATAAGACGACGTACTATTATCCGGTCTACAGCGTGTCGACCGGCGGCGTCGGACCCACGGTGGGCACCTCGCCCCCGCCGATTCCGGTAACGCTCTTTGCGAACGGAAACTCCTCGCAGGTCGGCGGCATCGTCGCGACCTCGAGCGCCGCATCGGCCGGCCTGAGCGCCCAGCTCTCGCGCCGCATCGGCGACTACAGCCAACTCTCGCTGGGCGGCAGCATTCAACGCATTACCAACTCCACGTCGGTGCCGTCTCCCTACTTTTTCCAGGGCGGCCAACCCAACGTTCTGGTCGGCCCGACGCCCAATCCACTCGGTTCGACGGTGGGCTCCAACAACGGCTCGTTCGGTATCACCGCTTCGTCCATCGCCAACGTGAACACCGGCACGCCGTATCGCCTGACCTACGTGAACGCCGGCTTCACGACCGACACGCGCGACGATCCGTACAATCCGCGGCACGGTACCCACTTGTCGTTGAGCGGACTGTTTTCCGACCCGTCGATCGGTTCGTCGTTTCGGTTCACGCAAAGCGCCGTCGACGTGGCCAAGTTCGTGCCGCTGCTCTCGGGAACGCTCGCGGTTCACGGGCTCGCCGAAACCACCACCGGCGCGATCCCGCCCAATCAGCTCTATACGTTCTCCGACCAGCAAGTTCGCGGCTACAACACGGTCTTCTACGGAACCGATGCGTTCTTGGGACAAGTCGAATTCCGCCAAGCGGTGACGCCGGATCGAAAATTGGTAGCGGCAATCTTTGTCGATCAGCTGGCTTACAAAGTTCGGGGAGCGGCGCCGTTGCTCGATCAGTTCACGAATCGCATCGTCGGCTACCCGGGAAACTGGTCCGAACTCTACGATTACGGCTTCGGCATTCGATTCGACGTTCCGCAGCTGAACCTGCATACCGTACGCATCGACATCGCACGCGGCAAGAACGGTACCCACACTAGTTTCGGCATCGGCCAAAGTTTCTAACGTAGGTGAACATGAAACTCCGTATCGTACCCGCCCTCCTGGCCGGATTGCTTCTTGCGGTTACGGCCGCGCCCGCATCGTCGGCCGTCGATCTTAACGACGTCGGTTTTCTCGATCAGGCCGCAATCGGTAACCTGACGGCCTTCCAGAGCGCCAACGCGCAACTAGCGGCATACAAGTCGCAGCTGGACGCGCAGTACGCCGCACAGATCAAGAAAGCCAAGAGCGACGCGGATCGCCAGCGCATCTCGCTGCAGTTCGACCAGACCTTTAACGACAAGAAGAACGAGGTTCTCGGCCCGCTCTACCAGCGCGCGCAATACGCGATCGCGCAGATCGCGGCGACCCGCAACCTTTCGGTCGTCGTCGACAAGCGCATCGTCATCTACGGCGGACAAGATATCTCCAAAGACGTCGTCAAGCTCCTCGTGTCGTCGCAGGCGCTCGCTCCCCCGGCTCCGCCGTCGGCGTCTTCGGAAATCGGCTACGTCGATCAAACGCAACTCGACACACTTCCAAAAGTGAAAGACGCGAACGATCAGCTGGCCAAATTCGTTTCGGATCAGCGCGCCGCCTACCGCGGAAAGTACGCGCAGGCAAAGACCGATCTCCAGCGCCAAGTCGTCGCCGGCGACTACAGCAAGACCGTGCAGGACAAGCAGGAAGCGCTTCTCAAGCCGCTGGTGGACCAGACGAAGTCCGTGACCGCGGACATCGCCAAGAAAAAGAGTTTGCTCTTGGTGATCGATCGCGCGGACGTGATCTACGGCGGCACGGACATCACGAAAGATGTCCAGGATGCGCTTAGCAAGTAGGGCCGTAACCGTCGCCGTCGTCGCGTTGTTGGCCCTAGCGGGATGCGGACGCGTCGACGTCAACTCGCCGGGCATTCGCGGTATCGGATTCGTGCGTTTAGACGAAGTCGTCAAGCACCATCCGCTCTACGCGCAGTTGGGCCAACTCGACGATGCGATCGCCGCGATCAATCTGGCGGCCTCGGCCCCGATCGTGCCGCACTCCGCCGCGCAAATCGCGGCCGATACCAAGACCCTCAACGCAGAACTCAAAGCCGCGCAAGCGCGAGCCGGCAAGATCCTTCGCCAGAAGCAGAACGACTACGCCAATCGCGAGCGGCAGGCCGTCGGCGCGGCATTGGTGGCCGCTGGAGCCGCTCCCGCCGGCGCCGCCGTCGGGGCGCAGATGACCGCGCAATCGGCGCAGCAGGCACAGAACGCGGCTCGCGCCGCCAACGCCGATTTTCAGGCCTACGAGAGAAACGTGATCGTTCAGAACGGCAACGCGATCGCGGCGGTCGCCAAGCAATTTCAACAGCAGGCGGACCGACGGTTCCGAGCGCGTGCCGAGCAGCTGCAGCAAGACGAAGCGCAACTATCCCTGCGGCTTTCCCAAGCCGATGCGCCGACCCGCCTGTCGCTCAAGACGCGGCTCTCCAACCTGGCCTTCGACGACGCGACGCGTTCGTCGCTGCGGGCTCAATACGCCGCGTTGGATAAGAAAGAGAACGACGCGATGGGCGCCCTGCGCGCGCGCGATCGCGCCAACCTCAACGCCTACCGCGCCCAACTGCAGTCCGAAACCTCCGCGTCGATCCGCGCGCGCGCCACGCAGATCAACGGGCAGACCAAAGCCGAGCTGCAATCGCGCCGCGATTCGGTGGCCTCGACCATCCGCGGTTTGGGAGCCGCCCCGTTGCCGCCGCATCTGTCCCCGGCCCTGCAGTCCAAGATCGCTGCAATCCACCAGCAGGTGCAGGGCCAATTCCAGTCGGACGCACAGCAAACGATCGACGAATACGACGCCACCAAGGCCGATTTGGATCGTCAATATGCTGCGCTGCACGGCGCCGACGTCGGTGCCACGGGGGCGGCGGCGGCGCAGCTCGCGGCCCTCCAACAGCACCGCAGCGATCTCTACGACAAAATCGTCGCGCAAATCAAGACCGAGACGGCGCGAATCGCACACGATCGCGGACTGAGCGTCGTGTTCGAAAACGTCGAAGCCGCCGCCGGCGGTTACGATCTAACAAACGAAGTCAGCAAGGATGTCGAAGGTTTACACGAGTGAAAAACACATACATTATCGCATTCGGACTTGCCGCAACGCTCGGCGTCGCCTGCAGTCCGCCCAGTCCCATCGGTCTGGTCGACGTCGAGCGCGTCGCCGCTAACTGGCCGGACTATCAAAGGGATCAGGCACAGTTTCAAGCCGACGAACAGGCGCTGGCCAACAGCAAGGCCAGCAACAAAGTAAAGGCTCGTCGCGACATGATTCTGCGCGGTCAGTACGGAGCCATCACCGACCAGCTGACCAATCAGATCCGCGATGCGGCCGCGAAGGTGGCCAAACAGCGCAATCTGAGGATGGTCTTGACGCACGACGGCGTCGGGTACGGCGGCGTCGATATCACGATCGACGTGGAGAAGGCTCTCAACATCACCAAGGAGACGGTCACGCCGCAGCCGACGTAATGCTTGGAACGCTCGCAGAACTGGCTCGACACGTCGACGGAACGGTCGTCGGCAACGGCGACGTGTCGATCGCGCGCATCGCCGCCGTCGACGAGGCCGAAGAGGACGCGCTGACCTTTGCTACGGATGCGCGCTATCTCGCTGCGGCGCTGAACTCCAAAGCTGCCGCCGTCCTGGTCGACGCGGACTTGGCGGCCGGCGTCTCGACGGAAAAGCCGCTGCTGTGCGTCGCATCGGCGCGCGTCGCGTTAGCGACCTTGCTGCAGATGCTGCGCACGCCGCGCCCGCAGGGCCCCTTCCGCCATCCCAGCGCCACGGTCGAGGACGACGCGCGGGTCGCACCCGACGCCTACATCGGCGCACACGCGTACGTGGGATCCGGAGCGACGATCGGCGCGGAAACCGTGGTCGACGTCGGCGCGTTCGTCGGCGCGCGAACGACTTTGGGTCGGCAGTGTTGGCTGCGCCCGCGCGCGACGGTTATGGAAGGCTGTCTGATCGGCGATCGGGTCGTGCTGGAAACCGGTGCGGTCATCGGGAGCGAGGGATTCGGTTGGGCCTTCGTCGACGGCCGGCTCGTGCGCATTCCGCAAGTCGGCAACGTCGTGTTGGGCGACGACGTAGAAATCGGCGCCAACACATGCATCGATCGCGCGCAAACCGGCAGCACGATGATAGGCGAGGGCACCAAGATCGATAACCTCGTCCAAATCGGGCACAACTGCAGGCTGGGCAAGCACGACGCGTTTGCCGCATTGAGCGGACTGGCCGGAACCACGATCGTCGGCGACTACGTAAAAGTCGGCGGGATGGCGTCGTTCAAAGGACATATCACGGTCGGATCTCGCGTGACCATCGCCGGAGGTACGCAGGTGTGGAGCGACATTCCCGACGATGCGACCGTCTCCGGAGCGCCTGCAACCGACCATCGCAAGCGGCTGCGTCAAGAGGTTCTAATTCGCAATCTCCCTAAGTTGATCGCTCGTGTGGAAGCTTTGGAGCGCGAGCGTTCTCACGAGTAACGTGCGATGAACGCGCAGGCCACTCTCAAATCGCCGATTGCCTTCGACGGCGTCGGCCTGCATACGGGCGTCGCGTGCGCGGTCGAAGTGCGCCCGTCCGGAATCGATAGCGGCCTGTCGTTCGTCCTTTCCGGAAACGTTCGCGTCGCCGCCGTCGCCGAAAACGTCGTGGCCACGTCCTTAGCCACGGCCATCGGCACGGGTGAAGCCAGCGTTTCGACCGTCGAACATCTGCTGTCCGCGCTGTTCGGCATGGGCGTGAGCAATGCGGAGATCCACGTCAGCGGCCCGGAGATTCCCGTGGCCGACGGCAGCGGCAAGACGTTTGCCGACGCGATCGTGACCGTCGGACTGTTGGATCAACGCGCGGCGCGCGCCGCGTTGCGTCTGGTAGAACCGTTGTACTTGCGCGCCGGGGACCGGGCGTTGGTCGCGCTGCCGGCCGATCGCTTTCGCGTACGATTCCTGGCCGATTTCGCAGCGCCGATCGGCGCGCAGTATTTCGACGGCGAGATTTCACCCGCGCTCTATCGCGACGATATCTGCGCGGCTCGGACGTTCGCGTACCTGCGCGACGTCGAAGGCATGCGCGCGCGCGGTTTGGCCCAAGGCGGCAGCCTGGACAACGCGCTGGTCTTCGACGAGGACGGGCCGATGCGGCCGATGCGCTGGCCCAACGAAGTCGTCCGGCACAAGGTGTTGGACTTGCTGGGAGATTTTGCGTTGCTGGGAGCCTGGCCGTTTCTCGACGTCTTAGCGATCAAGAGCGGCCATCAATTGCACTGCGAGGCGACACGCGCGCTGCGCGATCGCAACGTTTCCATCGCGAGGGGCGCCTGATGGCCGAGTTGGACATCCGCAAGATCATGGAGATCTTGCCGCACCGTTACCCGATCCTGCTGGTCGATCGCATCTTGGAGCTCGAACCGGGCGTCCGCGCCGTAGGCTACAAGAACATCACGTTCAACGAGCCGATGTTTCAGGGACACTTTCCGGGGAACCCGGTCTTTCCCGGCGTCTACATGATCGAAGCGATGGCGCAGCTTGCCGGGTGCATCGTCATGGAGCCCGGCGGTTCGTCGCGCACGACGCCGTATCTGGCGGGTATCGATAAGGCGAAGTTTCGCCGTCCGGTCGTTCCCGGCGACTGCTTGATGATGGAAGTCGTCCTGCGCAAGCATCGTCGCAATATCGGCTGGGTCGAGGGCTCGGCGCGCGTGGGCGATGAGTTCGCCTGTTCCGTCGAATTGCTGTTTTCGATCTCGTCGGATCCGGGAACGGCGGGGTTCGATGCCGCGGTGCTTAATGCTTGACGTCAAGGCCGGAACGACGCATCCCACGGCGATCGTTCACCCCAGAGCCAGGATCGCGCGCGGGGTCGAAATCGGCCCGTTCTGCATCGTCGGCGAACACGTAACGATCGGCACGGGAACCGTGCTGCAGGCCAACGTCGTGGTTAACGGGTGGACGCAGATCGGAGAAGACTGTCAGATCTTTCCGTTTGCAACCGTCGGCGCGACCTCGCAGGATCGTAAGTACGTCGGCGAAGCGGCCTTCACGAAGATCGGCAACCGTACGGTCCTGCGCGAATACGTTTCGGTGCAACGCGCTACGGGCGAGGGCGAAACGACCGTCGTCGGCGACGACTGCCTGCTCTTGGCCTACGTGCACGTCGCGCACAACTGCACGATCGCCAACCACGTGACGATGTCGAACCTGGCCCAGCTCGCCGGGCACTGTACGATCGGCGACCACGCAACCGTCGGCGGCATGGCGGGCATGCATCAGTTCGTCCGCGTCGGGCGCTACGCGATGGTGGGCGGTGCCACTAAGATCACCAAGGATATCCCGCCGTTTCTGCTGGTCGAGGGCGGCCGAGACGGGCCCAGCGGGCTCAACGCGGTGGGCCTGCGCCGCGCGGAGTTTTCCGTTGAGGAGCGCGCGGAGATCAAGCGCTTCTACCGGTTGATGTATTCGTCGAAACTCAATACGTCGCAAGCGCTCGAACAGATGCGCGCGACGGTCACCACGGCGCCGGGCCGCGACATGATCGCCTTCGTGGAAGCGCCATCGCACCGCGGTATCATCAAATAGCTTCCGCGACGTGCGCTATTTTTTTTGCTGCGGCGAAGCTTCCGGGGAACTCAGCGCGATCGCGCTCGCGCAAGCGATCGCGCGTATAGATCCCCAGGCATCGTTCGAAGGCATCGGCGCGCAGGGAATGCGCGATGCGGGTTTTCGCGTCTGGCGCGATACGACCGGTTGGGCGACCATGGGACCCTTCGCCGCGATTCCGCGCATTCCAAAATTGCTGTGGGCGTGTTGGCGCGCGGCCGCGCATGTGGCCCGGACCAAACCCGATTTGGTCGTGCTGGTCGATTTCGGTGCGTTTAACCTGCGCCTTGCGACGATACTGCGCGAGCGCTTGGCCTATACCGGCGCGATTCTGGATCTCTTTCCCCCCGCGACGTGGCTGGATAACCCACGGCGCGCGCGAGCGGTCGCCGCGGCCACGATTCCGGTGACCGCATTCGAACACCAGCGCGATTTCTATCGCGGGTTGAACTTGCCGATCGAGTATTTCGGCCACCCGCTGGTTTCGCGCTTTACGATGCGGCCGCAGCGCCCTGCGCCGCCCGGCGATGCCGGGCGGGTCGCACTGTTGCCGGGCAGCCGCCCGAGCGAACTTCACTACCACGTTCCGCGATTGTTGGATGCCTACAGGCACCTGCGCGAAAAGCGGCCCAAGCTCGCCGCGGTTGCGGCCGCGGCCGACGATGCCGGCGAGCGTCGTTTGCGCGCGGCCATCGCACGCGCCGGACTTCCCATCGACGTGGTGCGCGGCGTGGGAGCGGCCTTGAGCGATGCCGACGCGGCATGGGTCGCGTCGGGAACGGCCGTACTAGAAACGGCGCTGTGCGGCGTGCCTGCGGTGGTACTGTGGGTGAACTCTCGCCTGCTGGCAGCCTACGGGCGGCGCGTCTATCGCGGCGCTTACATCTCGCTGCCCAACTTGGTACTCGACCGTGCGGTCGTCCCCGAGTTCGTGCAGGAGAACGCGACGCCCCAACGCTTGGCCGACGCGATGGACGGGGTGCTGGGCGATCCGCAGACGCAGTACGCGCAGTTCGCGCGGCTGCGCGAGCGTTTGGGGCCGCCCGACGCGCTGGAACGCTGCGCGGCTTTTGCCGTCGGGCTCGCGCGGGGAAATTCAGCGTGATTCGGCTCTACCACACCTCCGATCTGCACGATCGCCGAGGGTTCGTTCCCACGCTGGAGGCGATCCGCGCGCGGCGGCCGGGTTTGCTGGTGGACTGCGGAGACTCCTTGCGTGGAAGTCAAACGATCTACCATCGCGACGAGCCGATCATCGGTGAAATCGACGCCGCCGGCTACGACGCGCAGGCGATCGGAAATCGCGAGTACCACTACCTCTTCAAGCTGCTCGCGACGCGCGCGGCCAAGATGCGCCATCCGCTGATCTGCAGTAATTTGCTCGATACCAGGGGACGCACGTTGCCTTTTTCGCGCAGTTTGGTGCTCGAGCGCGAGGGCGTGAAGATCCATCTGCTCGGATTGCTGATCATGCAGTATCCCGTCGGCAGCGCCTGGGAGCGGATCTTCGGTTGGCGGTTTTTGCAGCCGTGGGATGTTGTCGGCGAGTACGCGGCGACCGTGCCCGCAGGCGATATGCTGGTCGTGCTCTCGCACGTCGGGCTGTCGCTGGACCGCATCTTGGCCCAACGCGTGCCGCGGATCGACGTGATCCTCGGCGGACATAGTCACGATACGCTGTTCGCACCCGAGATCGTCAATGGGGTTCCGATCGTGCACGCGGGCCCGTACGGGCGTTACGTTTCGCGCACGGAGCTCGAATACGACACGCGGGTCGATCGTTTTACGATTCGCGATTTCGAACTGGTGCCGTTGTTGGGACCCGCGTGAGCGCCAAGCGCGTGCTGTTCGTGAGCAACGGACACGGCGAGGCCGCGATCGCCGCGCGCATCGCGCAAGACCTTCACGAGAGGCTCCCGAATGCCGATTTCGACCACCTCGCGCTCGTTGGCGACTTCGCGCAGACATCGGAAATGCACGACGTCGGTCCGCGCCGCCCGATGCCCAGCGGCGGCCTGTTGGCCATGGGCAACGTGCCGAACATCGTTGCCGACGTGCGCGGCGGATTGCTCGGACTGACGGTGGCGCAGTGGCGTTTCTTACGCGCCGCGCGCGGGCGCTACGACGCCGTGCTGGCCGTCGGCGATACGCTCGCGCTGATGATGGCGCTGACGGCCAAAGCGCCGACCTACTTCGTCGGCACCGCGAAGAGCGTCTACGTCGCCCCATACGGCCCCTTCGAAGAGCGCGTCTTGCGCCGCGCCGCCGCGGTCTTCGTGCGGGACCGCGCGACGGCCGAGCGACTCACGGGGCGCGGCGTTCCGGCGACCGCACCCGGAAACGTCATCGTCGATCTGTTCGCCGTTCCCGACGATCCGCGCGCGGATGCGGCGTTTGCCGATTTCGCGCCGGCCATCGTCCTGTTTCCGGGGAGTCGCCAGGAGGCGTACGGCGACGCCGTCGTCTTGCTCGCCGTCGTTCGCGAACTCGCGCTCACGCGTCCGCAGCTCGGCGCTGTGGTTTCGATCGCGCCATGCTTGGATGCGGCGCGCTACGCGCGCGAGTTCGCGAACGCCGGCTGGACCGTCGTTCCCGGCAGCGATCCGCAACCGCTCGACCTGCGCGATGGAGAACGCACGATCGCACGTGCGTGGAACGGATCGATCGGCCCGCTGCTGCGTCGCGCGACCCTGGTCATCGGTCAGGCCGGAACTGCGAACGAGGCCGCGGCCGCGGCCGGCGTGCCCGTTGCCGCGCTGGAATTGGCGGCCGCGCGCAAGACGCAGTGGTATCGGATGCGCCAACAAGGTTTGCTTGGAAGCGCGCTGGATTTGGTGTCGGGCGACGCGCACGCGGCGGCGGTGGAAATCGGCGAACTGCTCGACGACGTCGAACGCCGCACGCGCATGGGCGCGATCGGACGCGAACGCATGGGCCGTCCGGGCGGAGCCGCCGCCGTCGCGCGTCACGTTGCGGCAGCGCTTGGAGCCGGCACGTGAGGCGCGCCGTTCCGGTAGCCGTCGCGCTCGCGTGGTTCTGCTTTCCGCTGTTTCCGTCGTTTATTACGCTCACGGCCGTCACGGTGCCCGGCGTCTCGCTGGTCCCCCCGGCGCTCTCGTTCGCGCTGTTGGGCGCCATGGCGATCCTCGCATTGCAGGCCGCGGTCGCACTATTGGTGCCGCCACGCGAGAAGCCGCCGACGTTGCTGCCGCTGCTCGCGTGGCTGGGCGCGGCGCTGCTCGCGGCGTTGTTAGGCCTGCACCCCGCCGCCGGAATGCTGTTCATCGCGATCTTCGGCTTGGGCGTCGTCTGGCACTTGGCGATCCTGCGCTTCTACTCCGACCGCTGGATGGGCGTCGCGACGTTCTGGCCGTTCTTGGTCTCGGGATTGCTGGCGTCGTTCGCGGCGATAGCGATGGTGATCCTGCGCGTGCCGGCCGCCCAATATGCGATCGGCCACGGCCGCTCGATCGGCACGTTCATCTTGCCCGGCGAATTGGCCGGCTACCTCATCATCTATCTTCCGATCGCTTTTGCGGTCGCGCGCGTCTGCCGATCCAAGGCACTGCGAGCGGTCGCGTGGCTGGGATGCGCTGCGGGAGCCGGCGCGTTTCTTATGACGTTCTCGCGCGCGGGCTGGATGGGCTTTGCGGCTGCGGTGGCGTTCTACATCTTCGTCACGCGCGAACGCCGGCAAGTACGTTGGGCGTTGCTATGCGTGCTGGCGGGAATCGGGGCCGTGCTCCTGCTGTTCAACGTCCATCACAATCCGAGCGAGAACTACACGCGTCTGTCGATCTGGCAAGCGGCCATCGAGATCGTCGAACGGTTTCCGCTCACGGGCGTCGGTCCGTTCGACTTCGCATCGGCCTACGCGCTGGTGCGGCTGCCCGACGGCGATGCGACCGCGTTTCACGCGCACAGTTTCTTGCTGACGATCTTTGCCGAGATGGGCGTCGTCGGCGTCCTGGCCGTGCTCTGGACGTGGTGGTCGTTCGGTCGCGCCCTGCGCGAGCGGTTGGCCGCGGCATCGCCGCTCCACGCGCAGTTGGCGCTGGCCGCGACCGCGGGGCTGGTCGGAACCCTCGTGCAGGGCCTGATCGATACCGTCAGCGTGGTGATCTTAGGGCTGTGGCTGCCGATCATGGCGTTGGCGCTGGCGATGGCGCGCGACGGTTTAGGAGACGACCGATGAGGCGATGGGTCGCGCTTGCGGCGCTGTTCGCGACGGTCGCCTGCAACCCGCAACCGGGCGGCAACGCGCGCGGGACGCCGACCCCGGCGCCCAGCGCGATCGGAGCGCCGCCGCTGCGCATCACCGGCAAGCTCACGCATCCGATCGTCGCCCAGCGCGGAAATCGCAGGCTCTACCAACTGGCCGCGCGCAACTACGACGGGATCTCGCCGCAAGGGGCCGCGCGCACGACGTTTTACGGCGCGGACATCACGTTCTACGATAAACGGGGCAGCACGTTGGAGGCCCGCGCGCCCCAGGCGGTCGTGGAACAGGCCCGCCACACGGTGACGATGAGCGGCGGCGTCGTCGCGCACTCGTCGGCCGGGTTGCTACTGACGTGCACGACGCTGGTCTACGATAGCGGCAAGGAGACGATCCACGGCGAAGGCAACGTCCGAGCCTCCAACCGTCAGGGCGCTACGATTACGGGAAATCGCTTCGACTCCGACGTCGCGCTCGATCACATACGGATACGATGAACGAAACGAAATCCATCAATTTGCACGGTCTGGTCAAGCGCTACGGCGAGCGGGTCGTCGTCGACGGCGTCAGCGCGCGCGTCCGCACCGGCGAGGTCGTCGGTTTGCTGGGGCCTAACGGCGCGGGGAAAACGACCACGTTCTACATGGTCGTCGGCCTGGTCAAGCCCGACGGCGGAAGCGTGCTGCTCGACCTCGGCGACGGCGCCGGCGATCGCGACCTCACGCATGCGCCGATGTACCGCCGCGCGCGTAACGGCCTGGGCTATCTGGCCCAAGAGAACTCGATCTTTCGCAAGCTCTCCGTCGGTGACAACATTCGCTTGATCTGGGAGCAACGCGGCGTTTCGCGCGCCGAGCAGGATCGGCGCCTGGAGCCCCTGCTCGACGAATTCGGCTTACTGGACCTGCTGAATCATCGCGGCGACAGCCTCTCGGGCGGCGAGCGGCGCCGCGTCGAGATCGCGCGCGCGCTCGCGACGGAGCCCGCATTTCTTCTGCTGGACGAGCCGTTCACCGGCATCGATCCGATCGCCGTCGCCGACATCCAAGAGATGATCCGGCAGCTGCGCGACCGCGGCCTAGGCATCTTGATTACCGACCATCAGGTGCGCGAGACGCTGGCCATCGTCGATCGCGCGTACATCCTCAATCGCGGACGTATCGAAGTGTCGGGCAGCGCCCAAGAAGTGTTGGACTCGCCGATCGCCCGTCAGTTCTATTTGGGCGAAGGCTTTCGCCTGTAGTGTGGTAACGTGCTAGCGTCGCGCTTGCGGTTGCCGATTCTGGATCGGTACGTGCTCGCGGAGTTCGCCGGCCCGTTCGGATTCGGGTTGTCGGCGTTTACCTTGATCTTTGCGGCGACGCAGCTGCTGCAGATCGGCCGGCTGGTCAGCGACCAGCACGCGCCGCTGTTAGCCGCGATCGAAGTCTTCCTGTGGAGTCTTCCCGGCGAGGTCGTGCTCGTGATCCCGATGGCGATGCTGTTGGGAACGCTGCTGGCCGTCCAGCGTCTTTCGGGCGAGAGCGAGGTCACGGCGATGAAGGCCGGCGGCATCAGCTTCATGCGGGCCGTCGCGCCGCTGCTGGTCGGGGGCGTCCTGCTATCGGTGGCGACGTTCGCCCTGCAAGAGAAGGTCGTTCCATACGCTGCGGGCCAGGTCACGCAGATTCAGAACGACGCGCTCAAACACGTCAGCGTCTTCAATCAAGACTTGATCACGCACGCATCCCTGCCCGGCGGCGGGCGGCAAATCACCATCGCGACGGCGTTCGATCCGCTGGACCGGACCTTGCTCAACGTTACCCTCGTACAGTACGACGTGCGCGGGAACCCCTCGTACGAAGCGTTTGCCGATCGCGCGCGCTTCGAGGCGGACCAGTGGACGCTGGAGAACGTTTCGGAGTATCAGTTTTCGCCGGACGGAGAAGTGTACGTGCTGCCCAAGGAGGCCGAGCAAAAGATCTCGCTCTATCAAACGCCGACCGACATCGTCAAGCGGATGAGCGGCGACGATCCGCAGCAGATGAGCCTCGCACAGATTGCCGACATCGTTCGCACCGGTCAGTTGACCGATAACGAGGTTCGTAAATACACGACGGTCTTTCAGCAAAAGATCGCGCAGCCGTTTGCATGCTTCGTCTTCGTCCTGATCGCGATTCCGTTCGGACTGCGCACGGTGCGCGGCGGCGGCAGCGCCAGCCTGGGATTCGGGCTGGCGGTAGCGATCGTCTTCGTCTACTACGTGGTCGCGACGGTGTGCTCGTATCTAGGCGAGGCCTTTCTTCCGCTAGCGGCCCTGTGGGCCTGGATGCCCAATCTGATCTTCACGGCCATCGGCGTGGCGCGCTTGCGTCGCGCGGCCGCGGTTTGAGACGCCGATGTCCTTAGATACGCTGCGCGGTATCGCGATCGTCGTCTTTATCGTCCTGCTGGCCGGCGCGATCGCCTACGCCGGCGATCGGGTCGGTCATCAAATCGGGCGCAAACGCCTAACGCTTTACAACATCAGACCGCGCTATACGTCGACGATCATCGCGGTGGGAACCGGCATGCTGATCGCGTTGGTGGTAACGGCCGCGGCGCTGGTCGCCTCGAGCGAAGTACGCGCGGCGATTTTCCAAGAGAATACGATCTCCCAGAAGATCGCCGGCCTGGAAGCGCGCGAGAAACAGCTGGAAGCCAAAGTCAACAACGCGCAGATCGTCGTTCCGATCGGTCAGCCGATCTCGCCGGCCGTCGCGCGCTTTCCGCGCGACAGCACGCCCGATCTGCGCTTTAAGATCGCCCGGCAGTTCTATGCCGACACCGTCACGAACGCCAACCGCAATCTCGCACCGCCCCTCAAACCGTTCGTCCCGCCCGCAGACCTCAACAGCAAGTTGCGTCAGCTTGCCGAGGCGCCAGAAATCGAGCAGAAGAACGCGAACGTGGACGTCTACTTGGTGGCCTACGCCGACCACAATCTTTTTGCCGAAGATCGCATCGGCTTTGCGGTACGGACGTTCCAGGACGTTCTGGTGGTGAAGGCGGGAACCGAACTGGGACGCGGGACGATTCCCAGCGGTCCCAACGTCAATCTCAGCCTCGTGATTGCGCAGCTCCAGCAACGCACGGTCGACGCGCTGATCGGCAACGGCTTACCGTCGTACTTCGTCGGAACGCCGGATCCGGTGAAGTTCTTGCCCAGCCAACAGCAGATGCAGCGCATGCTCACCACCTCGGGGGGCAGTTACGCCATCGCTGCGTTCGCGGCCGAGGACATCTACCCGCACACCTTCTTAAACAGCGGGAGCATCCCGATCGTCGTGGTGGCGCAGGCGGTCAAATGACCGCGGTCCTGGGCGTCGATCCCGGTACCCGCAAGGTCGGCTACGCGCTGGTCGACGCGGACGGGACGACCATCCTTCGCGGAATCGAGGGAATGCCGGGCCTGCTCCCTCGTATCGGCGCCCTGGCGGCCTCCTGCACCATCGAGGCGATCGCCCTGGGCGGCGGAACCAACGTCGACCCGGTTCGCCGCCTGCTCGAGCAGACCGGCTTGCCGGTCCACCTCGTTGACGAGCACGAAACGACCCTTGAGGCCCGCGGTCTGTACTTTCGCGACCACCCGCCGGCGGGCTGGCGGCGGCTCCTCCCCCTCGGGCTACAGCTTCCTCCTCGCCCCATCGACGACTACGCCGCCGAGCTGATCGCGCGCCGTTGGTTAGCCTTGGGGAACCGCTGATGAAGTAGCCAAGGGGGAATTCCCTCCCGGGTCCGTCGTAAGACTAAGGTCCGGTGGGTAGAATAGTAGGGTCTAAGGGAGTTAGGATGCGTCGGTTAGTCGGCTTGGCCTTGACCGTTGCGCTTGCGTGGGCGCCGTTCTTTGCTATGGCCCGGGCCGATGCGTTCCGCGCTTTCACGCAACAGCCCAATCTGCTCGCGGCCTACGCTCGGGCGACGTTTGCGACCGTTCCCGCCGACCTGTCCGCCGACCACCAGCTCTCGTTGCCCTCACATCTTGCCGGGCTGGCCTTCTTTCTGCCGCCGCGCGCCGGTACGGTCCCGCGCTTTTCATTCCCGACGCTTACCTTAGCGAGCGTCCCAACGGTCACGTTGGCATACGATCGCATCTTCAGGTTCAACGATGCGCTCGATCGTTACGCGGTCGTTCGTATGCCCAAGGCGACCGTGCCGCGCTCGACGACGTCCCTGCCGCGTTTGAGTTCCCTGCAAACGTCGCCCGTCGCGTCCGCGATTGCCGCGTCCTTGGTTGCCTCCGTTCCCAACTTTGCGGGAGGTCTCGACGAAGCACCGCGCGCGGCGTTCGATGCGCGTCTCCAGGACGTCGCGACCGCGATTCCGGCGCCCGTACGGGTCGGTTCGTTTACGCTCAGCGGCTCGGCGACGAGCAACGATTTTACGACGATCGCGGCGCACGACGCGCAGTTGGCGGCCGGAACCACCGTTCGCGTCAGCGCCGGCAGACGTCAGTTCAACGTCAGCGTCGGGAGCGACTACGAGCGTCTGACCGACGGTAACGCGCTGACGTTCGCGCAATCGACGCAAGTCGGGGTCGATCGTTACGAAAGAACGTCGTCGCTGGCCCAACTTCCCGGCGGAAGCCCCGCGCTGCTCATTCCCAGCTATGCCGACGTGACCTCGCGCGGTATCAACGCGGGCGTTGCCGTTCCGGTCAATCATAGCCTGACCGTCGGCGTGGGCTACGGGACGCGGCGCTTTACGGGATC
The DNA here is from genome assembly GCA_036510515.1 of Vulcanimicrobiaceae bacterium. GTDB lineage: Bacteria > Vulcanimicrobiota > Vulcanimicrobiia > Vulcanimicrobiales > Vulcanimicrobiaceae > JALYSX01. The sequence goes on along the minus strand of DATCDS010000016.1, from coordinate 23,622 downwards.
CTACGGGGCATCGTTCGCTCCGAATTTGGACGCCAGCAACTACTCGTATCTTGGAAACATCACGTTTTCGATGCCGCGATCGTCGAGCGCGATCACGCTGTCGGCGCGTCAGAACCGCTATCAAGATAACCTGACGCCGTTCTCCGTGCAGCAAACCCGCGCGGACTTAAACTTTACGGTGAAATTCTGACCCAGCCGCGAAGGCTCGGGTTCCTGCGAATAGTTGCCATCGCGACGCTACTCCTGGTCGTCACCGCGCTCGCGCTGGTGCAGATCGCGTCGGCCGCTCTCTTGTCCGCATCGGCCTCGCCGGGATCGTTCCCCGCACGCCTCTCGCCCGAACTCGGAGTGCGAATCTATCGCCGGCTGGCGCGCATCGCCCCGGCCCCCTACGTCGAAACGATGCTGGCGAACTACGATCTTCAACACGGCGACGTCGCCGCCGCGCTACGCGAGAGCGTCGCGTTGCCGTCCTCACCGATGCGTAACGAGCTGCTGGCCCGAATCGCCGACCGCAGCGGAGATCGCGCGCTGGCGCTGGAGTATTTCTTGGTCGCGCCGGACGTATCGGCGATCGCGCAAGAGGTCGATCGCGTGCAGCGGGTCGATCCGATGGCCGCATTCGATCTCGAGCGGCGTCTGGCCGATCGGCTCAACGCCTTGACCACGCATCCCGACGCGGTCGCCGACGCCTACTGGCGTCTGGGTCAACTGCTCACGCTGGCATCGTACCGGCCCGGGCAGGACGCGCGCGCCTTGCGTCTGAGGGCGATGAACCACTACCTGCGCGCGATCGATCTCGCCCCGCTCTCCGAACGCTACTTGCTCGCGGCCGGATCGCAAGCACTCCTGTTGAACGATCCGGCGCGAGCGCGGCGCTTCTTTTTACGCGGCGTCGACGTCGATCCGACCAGCGCCGATGCGTACGCGGGACTTGGAATCGTCGCGTTGATTGCCGGCGACACGACGCAGGCGCGCGCGTTCGCCGCGCGCGCGTACGCGCTCGATCCCAACGCGCACATCCTAGGCGATCTCCAGCGACAGCTGCGGTGAGGGTCGGCCTCGACGCTGGGTTGACGGTCGGCACGGCGACGGGTATCGGGCAATACGTTCGCGGCCTGGAGCGTGCGTTGGCGGCCGCCGGGGTCGAAGTCGTCGCCCTGAGCGATCCGCGGATCGATCCGTGGCGATTCGATCGTCGCGTGTATTGGGATCAGATCGCGTTGCCGTCGCTCGCGCGCGCGGCGCGGGTCGACATCGTGCACTGCGCGTCGGGAACGATGCCGCTGGCCCTGGCGCTGCCGACGGTTGTTACCGTACACGACGTGGCGTGGCTGCGCCGGGCCCAAGCGCACGCGCGATTTTACGCGCGCTGGTATTTCGGCACTTTTTCGATCGCTCGTTATCGTCGCGCCACCCGAATCGTCGTCGACTCGACATTTTCGCGCGACGAATTGATCGAGGTCGGCGGACTGCCCGCATCGTCGATGGACGTCGTTTATCCGGGCGTCGACCAAGCGTTCGGGAGCGTCGTTCGTCGCGCGGACGCGCGCACGATCTTGGTCGTCGGGACGATCGAGCCGCGCAAGAACCTCAAGGCCGTCGTTCGCGCGTTGCCAGCGCTGCCCGAGGCGCGCATCGTTGCGGTGGGACCGCACACGCCCTACGCCGGCGAGTGCGCGGCGTTGGCCGCCAGCCTGGGCGTCGCGCACCGGCTGGAGATGCCGGGTTACGTGACGGCCGACGCGCTGCTGGAGCTGTATGCGACCGCGGCGGTCGCCGCGGTTCCGTCGGAGTACGAAGGCTTTGGATATGCCGCCGCGCAGGCGCTCTGTGCGGGCCTGCCGCCCATCGTGTCGGACCGCAGTTCGCTGCCCGAAGTCGTTGCGGGCGACGCGCTCGTGCTCGCGCTCGAAGACGACGCCGCCTGGATCGCGGCGTTGCGCGACGGGCTCTCGGGTCGTCTCGAGGATCGCGCGCGCACAACACGCGACGCCGCGCGCGAGCGCTTTGCCTGGAGCACCGCCGCGCGCCGACTCATCGGCATCTACACCGAGGCCCTCGCCGCAAACTAAAACGACGGCGCGTGTGGGGCGGGATTAGTAGACGGGCGAACCTGGGGCGCCGGGGGCGACGCTGCCGTCGTCGGGGGCGACGATCAGTTTGAGCGGATAGGACGAACCCGCTTCGGGCATCGTCACGATCGTGAGACGCACGAATCCTTTGGCCGGTACGACGTACTGCCGAAGCTTGTAGCGAGAAAACGCTACGGTTTGATGCGATTGCAGCAAGACGCCGTCGATCAGGAAGGTGCCGGTCGCGCGTCCGCCGCGCGGGTTTTCGTAGATGGCGATCGCTTGGGGCTCGGGCAACGGGTTCTGCACGTTGACCACAAACGATTGCAGGACGCCGTAATCGCCGGAAAGCGCTTGGCCCTCCAGTTGGTTGGGAAGCGGAATCTGACCGACCGAGAGTTCGAGAAACGGATCGGTCACGCGCCATTGCGCGGCGTAGTGAAATTCCGGGATACCGTAAACCCCGCGAGCGTGCGCGTGCGCGCCGGTAAGCAACGCGTCGCTGGTCAACGATTCGTTGGGATCGGCGCCGGCGTCTTGCGCGAAGAGCGTGAGGTGTACCACGCCGCCGTTGAGTACGCGCAGCTGCAGGAGGTTGCTCACGACGGTTCCGGCCGGCAGGTCCTGTTCGTCGAGATTCAGCGAGGCGTTAGCCGGAATGACGATCAGAGAACCTTCGTTTTGAAGCAGATGGACGACGAACCGTTTGGTCGAGTCGTGTCCGACGGCCAGCTCGTTGGGATCGGCATCGGCCCGCCCTTCGATGAACTGCACGGTGGCGGGCTCGGAGGATTGGTTCTCGGCGCGCAGCACGATGCGGCGGTTCGGCTGACCGATCGGATTGGCGTGAAAATACAGAAAGCGCGACGGTACCTCGCGGGCCAAATCGGCGGTGAATAGAATGCCGTCTTCGGTCAGCGTTTCGGGGAAGTCGCTGACCATCAGTTGATCGGGTGCGATGCGCGGCGCCGCTACGTTCTCGACGTAGACGCGCGTCGAGCCGTTCGCAGGAAAGAACCCTTCGCCTTGAATCAGCACGGGCACGCTGACATCGACGACGTTGTCTTGGGCCAACGGCTTGGCCAGCACGACGTCGTCGGTCGAGGTAACGATTTGCGCTCCGTCGCGCGCCTGTGCCAGTTTGCGAGCCAGCGCGACGACTTGGGTTTTGACGAACGACTGGCTGGCGGGATCGCCGGTGAGCTGCAGCGACGCCGATACGGCGATCGTTCCCGCAAGGTACGCTACCCGCACCGGCACGTCGCGCGTGAGTCCGCGCGAATCGGCGACCGTGACGGTCGTCGAGCCCGGCGTTTTTCCCGTTAGCGTCAGCACGCGCGTGCTTTGGTTGACGCTGGCGCCGACGACGGTCGGATCGGCGATCGTCAGCGTGATGTCGCCCAACACTCGCGAGACGGTGAGGTTTTGCGTTTGCCCAACCGGTACGGTGCCCGCTGCCGGCGAGACTTCAATAGGCGGCGGCGTCGGCGGCGCCGTGGGCGATGCCGAAGGCGAGGGCGACGCCGTCGATTGTTCCGCGGACGGCGCTGGGTTGGCCGTGGGATTTGGCGTCGGTGTCGGCGGCACTTGCGCGCTCGCGCCGGCGGCCAAGGCGACCAAGCCGCCGGCCATTACCAGGGCGGCGAGGCCGCGTCGCATCAAGCGATCTTGACGGCGTCGCTCTCGCGAGTCACCGAGGAGGCCAAGAGCGTCTTGTAGCCCAGGTTTGGGAAGAGGACGGTGACCAGATCGTTTTCGGCGCGTTCGACGGTGCCTTGCCCGAACTTGGGATGCGAGACGACGTCGGTGATGTGGAAACCGCCGCTTTGGCGTGCGATCGCGCCGCCGCGTGCCAGCGCCCTCCGGCAGTTGTCGCACGCGCCGCAGTTCTGCGCGGCGAAGTTCTCGCCGAAATAGTTCAGGATGAACCGCCGCCGACAAGAAGGCGTTTCTGCGTATTGCAGCATCATCGCCAGCTTGCTCTGATCGTACGACTTCTTCGTTTCGTATGCGGTCAAGCTCAAGACCAGTTCGCGGTTCTTGCGTGCGGCGTCGGTCAAGACGTAGTTCGAGCGGCCCATCATCTCCAAGAAGCCCGCCTTCTTGAGCAACGCCAGGATCACTTTCATCTTGGTCAGCGGAAGCTGCAGAATTTTGCGAAGGTCGGTCATCGAAACCCCTTGCTCTTGGGCGCCGAAGACCTCGATCGTCCCGAAGACGCGCTGCACTTCCTCCACGTCGGGATACTTCCCGGTGAGGAAATAGTTTTGCACGCGCGTGTCGCTCATGCGATAGATCAAGACGCAACGCGACGGCGCGCCATCGCGCCCGGCGCGTCCGGCCTCTTGCGTGTAGGCTTCCAGCGAGCCCGGCAGATCGTAGTGCACGACGAAGCGGATGTTGGGCTTGTCGATGCCTAAGCCGAACGCGTTGGTCGCGACGACCGCGCGGATCGACTCGTTCATGAAGAGCTCGTGCACGAGCGTGCGATCGTGCTTCTGCAGGCGCGAATGGTACACCGCCGCCGGAACGCCCAGATGATCGTGAAGGTACGTCTGCACCTCCAGCGCGTTCTTGATCGTCGCGCTATAGATGATGCCGGTTCCCTCCAACGCGTCGGGCCCGGAGAACAATGCCGAAAGGGCTTTGAGCTTATCGGCGTCCTTGTCGGCGCGCCGCGATTCGTAGACCAGATTGGGCCGGTCGAACCCGCGCACGATCGGCTTGACGTCGGAAATGCCCAGTTGCGCGAGGATGTCTTCGCGGACCGAGGGCGTCGCGGTGGCCGTCACGGCGAGCACCGTCGGGCGGCCGAGCTTGTCGATCACTTGGCCCAGCGCCAGATAGGCCGGGCGAAAATCGTGTCCCCATTGGCTGATGCAGTGGGCTTCGTCGACCACGAACAGCGGGATGGTCAGTCCCTTGAGCAGGGCCAGGAAGCGTTCGTCCTCGAGCTTTTCGGGCGTGGTATAGACGATGCGAATCGAGCCTCCGCGCAGGCGCGCGAGCGCGGCGGCCTCCTGGTCTTCCGAGAGGGTCGAGTTGAGCGCGACCACGTCGGTGATACCGCGTTCGCGCAGGACGTCGAGCTGATCTTTCATCAACGCGATCAGAGGGCTCACGACGACGGTCGTGCCCTCGAGCATCAGGGCCGGCAGCTGGTAGGTCAGGGATTTCCCGGCTCCGGTCGCGAGAATTGCCAAGGTATCCTGGCCTGAGAGGACGCGATCGACGACCTCTTCCTGCCCCGGTTGAAACGAGCTAAAGCCGAACTTCTCGCGAAGTACAGCGTGCGGATTCACAGCGCTCTCCAATAAAATGACGCAACACCCTTTTAGGGAGGATGCAAGCTCCCGCTCTCTAGCCTAACTCCGCGGTCGCTAATGTCAAGTATACCCCCGCGGCAGGCGCACTAAAACAGCGGTGCGTATTTGTGGGGGTGTCTCTTTATCGCACCTGGCGCCCCACGTCGTTTTCCGACTTAGTCGGCCAGGACGCGGTCGTTCGCACCCTCACCAGCGCCTTGGAATCGGGCAAAACTGCCCACGCCTACCTCTTTTCGGGTCCCCGCGGCTCGGGCAAGACGTCGGCGGCCAAGATCATGGCCCGCTGCTTGAACTGCGCGAACGGTCCGACGGCCACGCCCGACAACACGTGCGATTTCTGCCGGGCCATGCTCGATGGCAACGCGCTCGACGTGCTGGAAATCGATGCGGCCAGCAATCGCGGCATCGATGAGATCCGCGCCCTGCGCGACGCGGTCAAGTTCGCGCCGGCCGTCATGCGCTACAAAGTTTACATCATCGACGAAGCGCACATGCTCACCAAAGAGGGCGCCAACGCATTCCTCAAGACGCTCGAAGAGCCGCCGGCACACGCGGTGTTCATTCTGGCGACGACCGAGCCCGAAAAGCTGCCGGTGACGATCCTCTCGCGTTGCCAGCGCTACGCTTTCGCGCGGATCGCCATCCCGACGATGATCGCGCGCATGCGCGCGATCGCCGCGGCCGAAGCGATCGTTATCGACGACGCAGCCTTGGCCGCGATCGCCTATCGGGCCGACGGCGGGTTGCGCGACGGTTTGACGATGCTCGAGCAAGCCGCGGCGTTCGCTACCGGCTCGATCGACGCCGAGACGATCGATCTGGCCTTTGGAGCGACCGGTCGCGCGTCGGCGCGCAAGATCCTCGACGCCGCGGTCGCGCGCGACGCGTCGGCGATGCTGCGCGGGATCGAAGAGGCCGTCGACGCCGGTACGGATATGGTCGTCCTGCTGCGCTCGCTGATCGCCGAATTCCGCAACCTTTTGGTCGCGCGGGTCGACCCCGATTTGCTCGCGCGCGACTTAGCGCCCGAGGATGCCGTCGCCGCGACGCAGCGGGCCGGCGGCATTTCGCAAGCGACGATCGTTCGAGCTCTGCGCGTGCTGGCAGACGCCGCGTCGCTCGCGCGCAGTTCGGGACACGCGCGCTTGGAGCTCGAATCGGCGTTGCTGCGTTTCGTGCTGATGCAAGAAGATCCGACGCTGGCGGGACTCGCCGCTCGCGTCGAAGCGTTGGAAGGTGGCCCGCCGGCGCGGCCGCAAGCCGCCGCTACAGCCGAACCGATAGCCAAGAGCGCTTCCAAAGCCGACCCGCCCGCGGCCGGACCGCCGACGTTGCAGAAAGTGCGCGCGGCGTGGCAGACCGTGCGCGGGAAGGTCGAAAGCGAACGACAGAACCTCCGCGCGCCGCTGTCGCGCGCGAGCGTCGAATCGCTCGACGGCAACGCCATCGTCCTCAAGCTGCCCGATGCCTGGAGTGCGGACATTCTGCGCGACCACGCCCCGTATCTCGAAGCGGCCGTACTCGATGTTTTCGGCGTGCCGCTTCGGGTCGTCTGTAAAGTGGAAGCGGGTCCGGCAGCCGAAGCGGTGCGGGGCAAGAGCGGCGCCGCCGTCGGAAACGACGATCCCGACATGCTCTTTCAATATGCCAGCGAACGGATACCGCAACGATGAATCAAGCTCAATTGATGGCCCAGGTCAAGAAGATGCAGACCGAGATGGCGCGCGCGCAAGACGAATTGGCGAGCACGGTCGTTACCGGCAGCGCCGCGGGCGGCAGCGTCACGGTCGAAATGACGTGCGATCAGCGCGTCAAGGGTGTGAAGATCGCCAAAGAAGCCGTCGATCCCGACGATATCGAGACGCTCGAAGATCTCGTCGTGGTCGCGATCAACGATGCGATGACCAAGGTCGGCGAGGTGTCGCAAAAGCGTATGGGTTCGGTCACCGGCGGCATGAATATTCCCGGGCTGATGTGAGACCGCACTAGTTGCCCGGTTCGGGAGCGATCGCCGGGCCGATTCAGGCGTTGATCAACGAGTTCAGCAAACTACCGACCATCGGTTCCAAGACGGCGGCGCGGCTGGTCTTTTATCTTTTGAACCGCCCGCGAAACCAAGCGCAAGCGCTCTCCGAAGCGATCCTGGCGGTGAAAGACAAGGTACGGTTTTGCTCGCAGTGTCACTCGCTGACCGAAGACGATCCGTGCGACATCTGCACGGACGACCGGCGAGACGCGACGATGCTCTGCGTGGTTGCCGAGGCCAAAGATATCTATGCGATCGAACGCACGGGCGCGTATCGCGGACGCTACCACGTCTTGGGCGGCTTGATTTCGCCGATGGACGGCATCGGTCCGGCGCAGTTACGCATCAAAGAGTTGGTCGAACGCATCGGCGCGCAATCGCCCGACGAGATCGTGCTGGCAACCAATCCTAACGCCGAGGGCGAAGCCACCGCGCTCTATCTCTCGCGCCTGCTCTCGCCGCTGGGCGTTGCGGTCACGCGGTTAGCCTACGGCCTGCCGATCGGCGGCGACTTGGATTACGCCGACGAAGTCACCCTCGCCAAGTCCTTCGAGGGGCGCCGCACGCTGGCGGGCCCGTGACGGGTCACGTCATGCACTCGAGGTAGTGGCGGTGGAAGGCCGAGGAAATCGTTCCCGCGCTCGAGCCCGAGGCGCTCAGAGGTTCCCCAGACTAAAAGAACGACCATTATCCGGCGGTTGTCAGCTTGGTTGGGTACCCTTGGAGCGGAGGAAATGATTTTATGTCGGCAACCACGCTACCGCGACCCATCGATCTGGGCGCCCTCGGCCAACGGCTCGGCCGCGTCCCCCGCTGGATGCTCGCGGCAATCGCCGGCTTGCTCGTTGCGGCGATCGTGATCGCCATGCTCGCGATTCGCGCGAGCACCTCCACTCCCGTAGCCGTGCAGCCGGTCGTCGCGCAGACGCTGGTAGACAGCGTGACCGCTTCGGGCATCGTGAATCCGCAGAATACGATTACCGTGGGTACGCAAGTCTCGGGGACGATCGCGTCGCTGTACGTCGATTTCAACAGCAAGGTCAAGAAGGGTCAAGTCCTGGCCAAGCTCGATCCGAGTACGCTCCAGGATCAACTCGCGCAAGCGCAAGCATCGTTGGCGCAGAGCCAGGCGCAAGCCGCGGCCGCATACGCAAACGCCAATAGCGCCAGCGCCGGCATCACCATCGCGGGCGAAAACAGTCAGGCGGCAGCCGCCAGCGCGCAAGCGCAGACCGCCGCCATCGCGTCGGCCGACGCCAACGTCGGCAAGGCACAGGCGGCACTGACGCTCGCCCAGCAGACCGAAACCCGCGACGCAACGCTGCTCGCCCAAGGATTCATCGCGCAGAGTACGGTCGACAGCGATCGCTCGGCCGTCGCCCAAGCGCAGAGCGGCGTTGCGGCAGCCCAAGCCGCCGCCACGCAGTCAAAAGCGCAAGCGGCGGCGAGCATGAACAGCGCGCAATCCCAGGTAGCGCAGATCGCCCAAAGCAGCGCGAGCGCGCAAGGTTCGGCCGCAACGGCGCAGGCGCAAGCCGCCGCCGCGCAGGCGTCGGCCGAGCAAGTGAAAGTCGACGAAATCAATCTGCAGCATACCGTGATCACCTCGCCCGTCGACGGCACCGTGATCTCGCGCGCCGTCTCGGTCGGGCAGACCGTAGCCGCTTCGCTGCAGACGCCGACCTTGTTCACGATCGCCCAGGACCTTACCAAGATGGAGGTCGACATCAACGTCGGCGAGCCGGATATCGGCAACGTGCGTAAAGGCGACGCCGTCGACTTCACGGTGCTGGCATATCCCAACCAAACGTTCTCGGGCCTGGTTTCGCAAGTGCGCATCAACCCGACGACGGTGAGCAACGTCGTGACCTACACGGTGATCGTCGACGTGGTTAACAAGGGCGGGAAGCTGCTTCCGGGCATGACGGCGAACGCGACCATCAACATCGCCAGCGCGAAGAACGCGCTCGTGGTCCCCTTGGCAGCCGTGCACGCTCAAGGCGCGCGCGGCGCGAAGGCTCCCGCGGCCGGGACCGACGCGGCGACGCAAACCGCGCAGTCGCCTTGGGGTTCGGTCAACGGCAGCGCCGCAAGCGCGGACGTCGTGGCCGGCTCGAAGGCCGTCGTGTTGGTGCAACGCAACGGCAAGATCGTGCCGGTCCGCGTGAACGTGCAACTGACGACCGCATCGCAAGCGGCGGTCGCGCCGATCGCACCCGACACGTTGGTCGTGGGCGACAACGTCGTCACCGGAGGCGTCGCCGGCGGCACGACTCGAGCGGCGCGCAGCGGCGCACCCGGCGGCGGTGGACACGGCGGCGGCCCGACGAGTACGCGAGGTCTTCGGATATGACACCGGTCGTGCGCGTGGAACAACTGCGCAAGATCTACACCCTGGGCGACGATGAAGTCGTCGCCCTGGGCGGGGTCGACCTCACGATCGAGCCAGGCGAGTTCTTAGCCGTGATGGGCCCGTCGGGCTCGGGCAAGTCGACCTTCATGCAGATCGTCGGACTGCTCGACAATCCGACGTCGGGGGTCTATCGCTTCGAAGGCATCGATGCGGCGAACCTCGATGGCGACGCACGCGCCGACATCCGCAGCCGCCGTCTCGGCTTCGTGTTTCAATCCTATAACTTGCTCGCGCGTACCACCGCGCAAGAGAACGTCGAACTGCCGATGGTCTACGCGGGCGTGCCCGAGGAAGAGCGCGCGCACATCGCCTTGGAGAAAATGGAAATCGTCGGCGTCGCGCACCTCGCCAAACATCTCTCCAACCAGATGTCGGGCGGTCAGCAGCAACGTATCGCGATCGCACGCTCGCTGGTCAATAACCCAGCGTTGATTCTCGCCGACGAACCGACGGGCGCGCTGGACACCAAGACATCAGAAGACGTCATGCGGCTTTTCCAGAAGCTCAACGACGAACAGGGCATCACGATCATGCTGGTCACGCACGAACCCGATGTCGCCGCGCACGCGCGCCGGATCGTTACGTTCCGCGACGGCCATATCGTGAGCGACCAGGCCAACCAGAAACGTGCGGCATGAACCTCAAGGCAACGATCCGTTTAGCGATGCAGGCGTTGATTCGCAACAAGGCGCGTTCGATGCTGACGATGCTGGGCATCGTGATCGGCGTGGCCGCCGTCATCGTGACCGTCGCCATCGGCGTGGGCGCGCGCACGTCGGTACAATCGAGCATCAACAGCCTGGGTTCCAACTTGATTATCGTGCAGCCGGGCAGCGTCACGACCAGCGGCGCGCGCGGCGGCTTCGGCACCGCTTCGACGCTGACGGTCCAAGACGGTCTGGCGATCGCGCAGATTCCGGGCGTTTCGGCCGTCTCGCCGTCGGTCACCATGCGCACGCAGGCCGTCGCCAACGGCAATAACTGGCAGACGATCGTCACCGGCGTGGCGCCGACCTACACGTTCATCAAGGCGTGGCCGATGGCGCAGGGTACGTTCTTCGGCGAAAACGATGTGGCCGCCTCATCGAAGGTCGCCGTATTGGGTCAGACGGTCATCGCGCAGCTTTTCCCCAACGTGAAAGATCCCGTGGGCCAGAGCATCATTATCAAAGGCGTGCCGTTTACGATCATCGGAACGTTGGTGGCATTGGGTCAAAGCGGCGTCGGCCAGGATCAGGACGATACGATCCTGATCCCGTATACGTCGGCCATGCAGCGCCTTACCGGTCAAACGACGGTCAGCCAACTGATGGTGTCGGCGGCAAGCGCCACGCAAATCGCGGACGTCCAGCAAAGCGTTACGACGTTGCTGGAACAGCGCCACCACATCGTGCCGCCCGCGCAAGACGACTTCCAAGTTCGCAACCTGCAGTCGATTGCGGCGGCAGCTTCGTCGACCGGCGCGGTGATGGAGTTCCTGTTGGCCGGCGTCGCGGCGGTCTCGCTGATCGTCGGCGGCATCGGCATCATGAACATCATGATGGTCTCGGTGACCGAGCGCACGCGCGAGATCGGCCTGCGCATGGCCGTCGGCGCGCGCGGCAAGTCGATCCTGAGCCAGTTCCTCACCGAAGCGATCGTGCTCTCGACCTTAGGCGGTATCATCGGAGTGGTGATCGGGCTGTTCGGCACGCTGATCGTCGCGCTGGCCGCAAAATGGCCGACCTCGGTTCCGATCGGATGGATCCTGGTTTCGGTCGCCTTCTCGGCGCTCGTCGGCATCTTCTTCGGTTACTATCCCGCACGCAAGGCTGCAAACTTGCATCCGATCGAAGCGCTGCGCTTCGAATGACGCAGGCCCAGGGCCGCATCGTCGTCATCGACGACGAACCGCGCATCCGCGAACTGCTCGAGTTAACGCTCGGGCACCGCGGCTTTGCCGTGCGGGGCGCGGCCGACGGTCAGGCGGGGTTGGAGTTGGTCAGGCAATGGGAACCCGATCTGATCGTGCTGGACGTCATGATGCCCAAGATCACCGGCATCGAACTGCTGCCGATGTTGCGCCGGGTCACCGACGCGCCGGTCATCATGCTCTCGGCCAGGGGCGAGGTCGAAAGCCGCGTCGCGGGGCTGGAGCACGGGGCGGACGACTACTTGAGCAAACCGTTTGAAATGTCCGAGCTGATCGCGCACGTCGAAGCCAAACTGCGCCGCCCCCATCTCGAGGCGCGCTCGCTGTTGGAATACGACGATCTCAACGTCGATCTGGAACGTCACGAGGTCGTGCGGGGGGGGAAACGGCTGGATCTCTCGCCGCTGGAATACGACCTGCTCGTCACGCTGCTCAAGCGTCCTCGGCGCGTCTTTACACGCGAGGAATTGCTCGATTTGGTCTGGGGCGACGATAGCGACGCGGGCACGGGCGCGGTCGAACGCTACGTTTCGTATCTGCGCGCCAAAGTCGACGAAGGCTTCGCTCGCGCGCTGATCCACACCGTTCGCGGCGCGGGATATACCCTACGTGTCGACTGACGCTCCGTTCGTCGCGTTCGCGCGCCGGCTAACGCGCGGTTACGTCGTGTTGGCGGTGATCCTCATCGCGGTGGTAGTCGGCGCGACGTCGACGATCGCATTCGTCGGCTACGCCGGCAACCTCAACGACGCCGTGGCCGTCGCCGCCGACCGCGCGACCCAACGCGCCGCCGTCCTCGAAAAGCAAGGTCTGCCGCTGTCGAAAATCGCGCCGCAACTCACCACCAACGAACGGCGCTCGCGCATCGGCGTCTCGGTCTTCGACGACGCGCACCACCGCCTGGCCGGGCGCCAAACGCCGCCGAGCCGTGTGGCGGCCGCGATCGCCGCACTGTTGGGAATCCATTCAAAGGCGATCCGCATAACCGGCGGCGTTGTGTTCGTCAGCCCGGACCTCGATAGCTTTACCGACTTGCTCGGACGTTATTGGGCGTACATCTTGCCGATCGGACTGATCGCGGTGCTGATCGCGTGGCTGGTCGGCTGGCGCATTACGCGTAGCGCGATCGCCCCGCTGGTCGACGTAACGCAGGCGCTGAACACGATCGCCGCCGGCGACTTCACGCCCAAGCCGGTGCTAGAACGCGATTCGGAACTGCGCGCCTTGACGGCGGCCTACAACGACGTTGCGTTCCGCTTGAGCGCCGCAACCGCCGAGCAGTTGCGCCAGGAGTCCGAGATGCGCCAGTTCATCGCCGATGCCGGCCACGAGCTGCGGACGCCGCTCACGATCTTCATGGGCTACCTGGAGGCGTTGCGCGACGGCGTCGTCCGGGACGAGCCGGGCATCGCGCGCGTGCACGAAACGATGCTGGCCCAAAGCCGACGCATGCGCACGATCATCGAGAAATTGATTTTGCTCGCACGCCTCGAGCGCGAAACCGAACCACGCCGCGACCGGGTCGATCTCGCGTCGATCGCCGCGCGCGCGGTCGCCGCGCTACGTCCCCTGGCCGGTGACCGCATCGCGTTATCGGGTTCGGGCGCGACCCAAGCGCTCGGCGACGATGCCGAGCTGTACGAAGCGCTCAAGAACGTCATCGAAAACGCGGTGCGCTACGCGCCGGATTCGCCGGTCGAGGTCGAGGTGCGCGGCGACGTTGACGGCGTGCGCGTCGCCGTTGCCGATCGCGGCCCCGGCATGGAACCCGTCGACATCGAGCACGCCTTCGATCGTTTCTATCGCGGCAGCGAGCGCGGCGCCATCGAAGGTTCCGGCCTCGGCCTGGCGATCGCCAAACGCGCCGTCGAACGCGCCGGCGGCACCATCACCGTCCAAAGTACCCGCGGCAGCGGCACCCGAATCGAAATGCAATTCCCCACGGACCCGAATCAGGCGGCGCTCTCGACGTAACCGTGGAGGGCGGACAGGATGTGCGGCCAGCCCTTGTGGCTGGCGCGATCTTCGTCGGTGACGAGGCCTAGTTACGCTAAGTCAACGCCTGCGGCTCAAAGAAAAAGGACCCCGGCGGCGCCGAGGTCCTTTCCATGGAGGATCGGGATTGGTTAGTTCTTTGCGACTTCCGCAAAGCGCGTGGCCGTCTCGGAGAACTGCTTTTGGCCGGCAGTTGCCAGCTCGGCAAGTTTAAGCGTGTAGGCTTTGCGCGTTTCGAGCAGCTCGCGCGTGAACGCGAACGACTTCTCGACCAGTTCGGTCGGGGTCGGGAGCTCGGCCGGCGTTACGGTCGCCGAAGCGGTCGGGAACGTCGATGCGAGGGCGGTCAACGACGCGAGCGTCTTAACGTTGAGATCTTGGGCCTGCTGGAGCGAGGCCAGGAAATCGCCCTGGGCGCGCTCGAGGAATTCGGTATAGCTGTTCATGTGCTAAGTATACCAAGCATCTGCTAGATTTGTCAACGCTTTCGCATCGTGGCGGCCCCGTGCTCGCCTGCCTGGAGCGTCGAGGTTGAGGATACCCCCGGCCGAGCGATTAACCATGAAAAAAGCGAGGCCGGAGGTATCCTCAACCTCGACGCGGGCATCGCCCACGGTCGGTGGATTCGGCTAGCGTTCCTCGACCAAGCCTCGGTAGATGCGGATCAGGGTTTCCTTTTGGGCGGCGGTCAGGCGCGGATCGAGTTTGATCGCGGATTCGACCTGGGCGGGCGACGAGGCGCGGACGGTTTCGTCCAGCAGGCCGGCCTGGGTGAAGAAGCTTTCGGCCGAGAGGTGCAGGGCGTCGGCGATGTTCTTGAGGACGTCGGCCGAGGGCTTGTAGAGGCCACGCTCGACCTGGCTGAGATACGGGTTGGAGACCTTGGACATTTCGGCGAGTTGCCGCAGCGACAGGTTGGCAAGCTCGCGCTGCGCGCGAATGAACTCGCCGAGGTCGCGCATGAGGTCCTCGCGGCTCTTCACGGCGCAACCGTCAGATCGATCGGCTCGGCGACCTCGTTGCGGACGTAGGCTCCGGGGGCGGCCGGACCGGCGGGCAGCGTCCACGGCTCGCGACGCTCGCCCGATCGTTGCGCCGACCACTGCGCCCAATCGTTCCACCAGGTGTCCTGATGTTCGGTCGCGCTGGCCAGCCACGCCTGCGCGCTCTCGCCGGGTTCGGCGGCGGCCTTCTCCCAATAGCGCGCTTTGGAATTGCCCGGCGGATTGACGACGCCCGCGACGTGTCCGGCGTTGGTGCGCACGTAGCGCGACTCGCCGCCGACGTATTGGGTGGTCATGTAACTCGACGCCCAGGGCGCGATGTGATCGGCCTGCGCGCCCAAGACGTACAACGGCGTTTGAATCGTGCCCAGATCGATCGGCGTGTCGAGGATGACGAACGCGTTGGGCTTGACGATCAGGTTGTGCAGGTAACACGCGCGCAGATATTGCGAATGCATCGCCGCGGGCATGCGCGTCGCATCGCCGTTCCACGACAGGATGTCGAACGCCGGCGGCTTCTTGCCCATAAACCAATTGGAGACGACGTACGACCAAATCAGGTCGTTGGCACGCATCCAGTTGAAGGTGCCTTCCATCTCCTTGGAGTCCAAGAAGCCGGTCTGATTCATCTTGGCTTCGAGCTTGGCGATCGACGCTTCGTCGGTGAAGATACCCAAGTCGCCGGGTTCGCTAAAGTCGACCAGCGTGTTGGTCAGCGTCGCCGTGCCGATGCGATCGGCTTGTCCGTGCGCGGCCAGATAGGCCAGCATGACGACGGCAAGCGTGCCGCCCAAACACAGGGCGGCGACATCGACCTTGGGCGCGCCGGTCAACCGTTGGATGGCGTCCAAGGCCGCTAACGGTCCTTCGCGCAAGTAGTCGTCGAGCGTGTAGTCGCGCATCGTTGCATCGGGGTTGCGATAGGAGATCATGAACGTCTGGTGGCCGTGCCGCACGGCCCATTCCACAAACGAGCGTCCGGGTGCGAGATCCATGATGTAATATTTGTTGATCCACGGCGGGCAGCACAAGAGCGGGCGCTCGTAGACCGTATCGGTTTGCGGCGCGTAGGCGATCAGCTCGATCAGCGCGTTGCGAAAGACGATCGTGCCGGGCGTCGCCGCGATGTTCTTGCCCAGTTCGAACTGGGACGAGTCGACTTGCTTTGGGAAGCCGCCGTTGTTCTTTACGTCGTCGAACAACTCGGCCATGCCGCGTTTGAGCGACTCGCCGTTGCTTTCGACGGCTTCTTTGATGACCGCGGGATTCATCCATGGAACGTTGCTG
Source organism: Vulcanimicrobiaceae bacterium (assembly GCA_036510515.1). Classification (GTDB taxonomy): domain Bacteria; phylum Vulcanimicrobiota; class Vulcanimicrobiia; order Vulcanimicrobiales; family Vulcanimicrobiaceae; genus JALYSX01. The sequence goes on along the minus strand of DATCDS010000016.1, from coordinate 7,584 downwards.
GGCGCCAGCGAATCGAGCATCATCGTCAATGCGAATCGGGCTTTGCGGCGCGTGGCTTCGGGCAAGCGGGACGTTTCGACCAACTGCATCGCGTATTGACGCTGCACGAGATAGGCGTCGAGCATGTTGGCCAACGCGGGGTTGCTGGTCCAGGACGGATCGGAGAAGCGCTTGTCGCCGGCAGCGCTGCCCGCGGCGGGAGGCGGCGTCTGCCCCTGCAAGCGCAACAAGGCGTTCATGGCCACGGACTGCTGGGCGAGCATGTAACTGCCCGTCCAGGTCGTCATGCGCAGCGGATCGCCCATCGCATCGGCGATGACCGCGCGCAGGGCGTCGTTAAGCGCCGCCGGGTCGAGCGCGCCGGCGTCGAAACCGTAGCTGAAATCTTCTAGCGGCAGAGAGTCGATCACATGTACATCCCGCCGTTGACGTCGTAGACCGAACCGGTGATGAAACCCGAGCGATCGTCGCACAGGAAACGCACGACGCGCGCGATTTCGTCGGGTTCGCCCAGACGCGCTCCGGGCGTTTTGCTGACCGCAAGTTCGACGGCCGCTTGCGGCATCGCGGCGACCATCTCCGTGTTGGTGAAGCCCGGCGCGACGGCGTTGACCGTGATGCCGTTGCGCGCGGTTTCCAGCGCGACGGTCTTGGTCAGGCCGAGCAATCCCGCTTTGGCCGCGGCGTAGTTGGCCTGGCCGAAGCCGCCGGTATGTCCGATGACCGAACTGATGTTGACGATGCGGCCGTATTTATTGGCCTGCATGTTTTCCAGCACGGCCTTGATCATGAAGAACGGTCCCGATAGGTTGACGTCGATGACCGCTTGCCACTCGTCGACGGTCATCTTCCTGACGGTGTGATCTTTGGTGATGCCCGCGTTGTTGACCAGGATGTCGATCTTCCCGTGTTCGGCGATGACGTTTCCAACGATCGCTTCGCAGATCGGAAACGCGGCGACGTTTCCTTCGGCAAAGTGCAGCAGCGAACCGGTGCCGTTCAAGGAGGCGCGTAGCGTCTCGGTGCGTTCGCGATCGGCGGGCAGGCCGACCACGACGACGCGCGCCCCGTCGCGGGTTAGGGCCGTAGAGATCGCGGCGCCGATGCCGCGAGCGCCCCCGGTGACGATGGCGACGCGGCCGTCCAAAGGTCGTTGAGTCATGCTAGGTATTTACCCCGCAATGCTTCGTCTACCTAGCAGGTCGCCGAAAAACCCCCGAAACCGTCTCGACCCCGAATTACATGTCCAGGCCGCCGTTGACGGTGTAGACGGCGCCGGTGATGTATGCCGATTCGTCTTCGAGCAGGAAGTGGACGACCCGCGCGACCTCGTCGGGGCGGCCCAGGCGACGCTGCGGGATCTTTTCGATCACCTTGTCGAGCGCGGCCTTAGGGATCGCGGCGACCATTTCGGTGGCGATGAAGCCGGGCGCGACGACGTTGGCCGTGATGCCCTTTTGCGCCATCTCCAGCGCCAAGCTCTTGGTGAAGCCGAAGAGGCCGGCTTTGGAAGCGGCGTAGTTGGCTTGGCCGACGTTGCCGGTTTCGCCGATGACCGATGAAATGTTGACGATGCGCCCCGAACCACGTTCGATCATGTGCTCGAGCACGGCCTTGGTCATGTTGAACGCGCCCGACAGGTTGACGTCGATGACGCCGTGCCAATCGTCCGACGTCATGCGCCGCAAGGTCTTGTCGACCGTAATGCCGGCGTTGTTCACCAGGAAGTCGACGCGCCCGAACCGTTCGAGCACTTCGTCGACGACGCGCTGGCAATCGGCGAAATCGTCGATACGGCCTTGATGAACGGAGATCGAGCCGCCGCGCTCGCGAATCGCCGTCGCATACGCCTCGGCGGCATCTTTGCCTTTGCTGCAGCCCGCGGCAACGTGCGCGCCGGCCTGGGTCAGGGCGGACGTGATCGCGGCACCGATCCCACGGCTGCCTCCGGTCACGATCGCTACGCGTTCCTTAAACATGAAGACAGATGCGCGCCGGTCGCCGGGGGCACCCGCTTGGTAGACTATGCGACCAACAGGGCCGCGTCCCCACGACGGGCCGAGCCCGGCTCGAGCACGTCGCAATAGACGCCCATGACGTTGTCACGTTCCCGCGCGACGTAGCGCAGGATGCGGGGATCGGGCTCCCCGCCGCGCGGATCGTAGGTGGTGGTCACGCAGCGGCCGATGGTCTCGCGCACGTGCAGCACCGCGCCACCCAGCCGGATGGTCGAGCCGAGGATCTCGACCTCGCCGGCGGCAAACGATGGGTGCGCCGCCACGATAAAATTCGGTCGGAAGCGTTCGATCTCGACATCGTAGCCGACCTCGGCGCGCAGCCCGTCGAGCCAGCGATCGACGATCAGCGAGACCGGCGCGGCGTCGAAGAAGTGAGGAGCGTCGTCGCGGACGTCCACCTCAACGCCGCGCCGTGCGGCCATCGCGACGGCGTCGCCGACGTCGTCGGACAGGTGGAGCCGATCGTGCTCCTTGCCGCGGTAGGTTTTGCCCGCGCGCGCGTGCCCGCCGCGTACGATCAGGGCCCTGGCGCGGTCTCCCGGCAGGCCGTCGGCCGCGATCTCCACCTGCTCGAGCGCGACCCCGCGCAGCGATTTGACCGGATAACGGTAGATGGCCGCGACACGACCCAGTTCCATACTTCCGAAAATGACCTTACTCCGCAGCATAGGAAGACGTGCGAAATTCCAAGAATCGCGCGCCACGGTGCCTGAAGATAGTCATACCGCGCCAACGCTTTGGCGGCCTCTGGGTTTCGGCGAGATCTTCGACCGGGCGATAACGCTTTACGTTCGCAACTTCATCCCATTCATCGGCTTGGTCCTGGTCATAGCGATTCCAACGGGACTCTATCAGTATTATGCGGACTCGACCATAGGAATGTCGTCGATGTTTTCGACGCTATCGCAGGGCGCGTCGACCTCGCAACCGATACCCGCGTTTTTCACGCCGGCCTTCGTTGGAACGCTGCTGGTCGGCATCATCGTGACGGCCGTCTTCGAGCTGTTCGTCTACAACGCGACCGCGGTCGGGGTCGCGCATCTCTATGCGGGCAAGCCCGTCGCGTTTCGCTCGTGTTATCGCATCGTCTTGTCACGCTGGGCACGGCTGGTCGGCATGATGCTGATGTGCATCCCCATCTATATTGGGTTTACGACCGTCGCGGTCGTGCTGGCGATGCTGTTCTTCGTGCCCGCGGCGATGATGGCGACGAGCGGGCGGGGGCCTTCGATCGTCCTCGACGTGCTCGGCGGGCTGGTCGTGCTCGGAATCGCGTGCGCCGGCGCGGTCACGCTCGCGGCGGTCATCTTCTCGTTTTACGGCATTTCGATTGAGGGCCTACGAACGATGGCGGCGATCGGCGCCGGCTTCGCGCGGGTTTTCACACGCCGTGAGTTCTGGCGCGCGCTCGGATTGATCGTCTGCATGCTGATCGTCTCGGTGGTCGTGGGCGGCATCGCGAGCGGATTGGGCAGCGTGGCGCTGCTGCTGCTGCATCTTCCCTGGCTGTCGGCACTGCTGGTCACCGTCGTGAGCTTGGCGGTCACGCCGTTCTCGATCATCTTGATGGCCGTCTACTACTACGACGTGCGCATCCGTCATGAAGGAATCGACCTGGAGGCCAAGGTGGAGCGCTTGGTCGCCGGTGACATCGCCCCGGCGTGAACCTTGCGCGGCGGTGGGCGTGCGGCATCGTCGCGCTGACGATCGCCACGATACCGTTGACTGCCGATGCGGCCGTCCCGACGCGGGCGTCGCTGTCGGCACGCTGGCAGCATGCCAATCGTTTGGCGATCGCGGCGATGCGTTCTTCCAAAGCGCGCGTCGCCGCGCAACGGCAGTTCGACGCCACGATCGCGCGCATGCGGGTTGCCGCCCGGCCGCCGGCGCCCGCCGCAGATCCGCGCGCGCTTGCGGCGCGCGAGCTCGCGAGCGGCCATTACGATCTGCGCGACGACGCCAAACCGCCGCCCAAGACGGCGTGGCAGCGGTTTTGGGAATGGGCGGGAGCTCAATGGCATCGCCTCATGGACGCACTCTTCGGCCGCGTTCACCTCAACGGCGCGAGTTCCACGGCGCTGGGCGACGTACTGATCGCCTTGGCGGTCGCCGCGATCTGCTGGGCCCTGGTTCGCTTTATGATGTCGCTGGAGATCGATCGCGCGCGCGCAAACCGCGCCTTCGCGCCGCTCGCCCATCAGAAAAACGCACGTGCGCTGTACTTCGCGGCCTGCGCGCTCGCCCAGAGCGGAGCTTTCGAAGCCGCCGCTCAGAAGCTCTTCCTGGCCGCGATTACGGCGTTGGACCTGCGCGGCGTCCTCCACGAGAATCCCAGCGCGACCGTCGGCGACATGCGACGTGTCCTGCGCGACCGTAACGCCGCACTGCTCGACCCGTTTGACGAAGTCGCCGCGCCATTCGTCGCCGCGACCTACGCGCAGACGCCCGTCGCGCCCGAGCAATGGTCGCAAGCCGTGCAGGCGTACGCGCGCCTGATCGCCGCGGAGGCCGCCGCATGAAACGCGGGCTCGAACTCGCCGCGATCGTCGCGGGCATCGCGCTGGTCATCGCTATCGCCCTCGCGCGCCAAGCCGAACTTGCCGCGGTCAAGCCGTCGTACTTTTCGAGTTACGATTCGGGTCGCAACGGCTACCGCGCACTCTACGACGTGCTTTCGCGCGATGGCGTGACCGTGCGCCGCTTCGAACGCGATCTCGGCTTGCTGGATCGCGACACCGGCGTCCTGGTCGTTTCACCCAGCGACCTCGAAGCCGGCTTCTCCGGGCGCACGGGCCAGCGCTACGCGTCGATCGGTCCGAGCGATCTGCTCCGATTGCGCGCGTTCGCGCGCGGCGGCGGACGATTGGTCGTGCTCGATACGGCGTTTGGCGGGGCAGACGACGCGCTGCTCGGGTTGCCGGGAACGCACGACATCAAACCCGCGACCGTCGCCCTCGCGCTGACCGCGGGGCCTTCCACTGCCGGCGTTTCGCGCGTTCGCGCGAGCGTCGGAGCGGTTTTTGGGTGGGCGGTTCCTAAGGCCGAACCACTCCTGGGCGTCGCCGGCGGGACCGTCGCGATCGCCTACCCGTTGGGCAAAGGCGAGGTCGTCGCCATCGCCGCGCCGGATGTCCTGAGCAACGCGCACGTGGCGCAGGCCGACAACGCGCGCTTTGCGTTCGACGTGCTTGCGGGCCACGGCGTGGTGGCGTTCGACGAGCGCTTGCACGGGTACGCGCAAGACAAGAGCTTCTGGTCGGCGTTGCCGGCACCGGTGCACGCGGCGGTATGGATCGTCCTGGGCATCGTCGTGCTGGCCCTGGTCGGGGCGAACGTGCGCTTCGCGCCGGCGCTGCCGGTCGACCCGCCCGGCGATCGCGATTCTTCGGATTACCTTGCGTCGATGGGGGCGCTGCTGCGGCGTGCGCGGGCGGCGCGCGGCGCGATCGCGGCGTTTGCCGAGGATGCATTCCGGCGCGCGCGGCGCCGCTACGGCCTATCCGGCCAAGCCGACGTGTCGGCCATCGTCGCCCGCATCCAGAGCGAAGAGATGCGTCGGGCGATTGCGAATCTCGATCGTCTGCGCGCCATCGAACGTCCCTCCGATGCCGCGCTGGTACGGGCGGCCAATCTCTGCGCCCGGCTTCGAAAGGAACTTGGATGACCGTCTCTCCCGGCGATCTGGCTTCGCGAATCGCGGCCTCGATGTCCACCGTTTTGGTCGGGGCCGAACGCCCGATCTTCGCGCTCACCGTAGCACTGTTGGCGCGAGGACACGTCCTCGTCGAAGGCGTTCCGGGGACCGGCAAGACGCTGGCCGTGCGGGCGTTAGCGCTGTGCCTCGGCGTCGAGTTTCGCCGGATCCAGTTCACACCGGATCTGATGCCTTCCGACATCGTTGGAACGACGATCTTCAACCCGCAGACCGCGGAGTTCTCGCTTCGCACGGGACCGATCGTTGCGAACATCGTTTTGGCCGACGAAATCAACCGCACGCCGCCCAAGACGCAATCCGCATTGCTCGAGGCGATGGAAGAAGGTCGCGTGACCATCGATGGAACGCCGATCGAGTTGCCGGCGCCGTTCATGGTATGCGCGACGCAGAATCCCATCGAATACGAAGGCACGTATCCGTTGCCCGAAGCGCAGCTCGATCGCTTCATGCTGCGCGTCGATTCGCAATACCCGAGTCAAGCGCAAGAACTCGACCTGTTCGCGCGCGTCGCCGCGGGCTTCGACGCGCGCTCGCTGGAAGCGTCGGGCGTCGCCGCGGTGACCGACGCCGTGGAGATCGCCGCCGCCCAGCGCGCGATTCGCGAAATCCATCTCTCCGACGGCGTCCGGCAGTACGTCTATAACATCGTGGCCGCGACGCGCAACCAACCGCGCCTGACCTTGGGCGCCTCGCCCCGCGCGGGCATCAATCTGCTGTTGGCCGCGCAGGCCGCTGCGGGGATTGCCGGTCGCACGTTCGTATCGCCCGACGACGTCAAGGACGTCGCGCCGTTCGTCGTGCCGCACCGCACGATCGTAGCCCCCGAAGCTGAGATCGAAGGAATCCGCGCGAGCGACGTCTTGCGCGACATCCTTGCGACCGTTCCGGTTCCGCGTGAGTAAGCGCCCGCGTCCATGGCTGCCGCTCTGGCTCACGCCGCGGTTTCTGTACGCCGCGGGCGCGATCGCGGCGCTTTTGGCATGCGCTCCCGGCGTGCCGCTACTGGGAATCGTCGCGCTGGCCGCGGCGGTTTCTCTGGTGGTGGCGACCGCGCTCGACGCGGCGATCGGGCCATCGCCCCGCGCGTTGACGCTGCGCCGGGCTCCGGTCGAGCATTTCGCCCTGCGCTTGTCCGCAACGTTAGGCTACGAATGCGAGAATCGATCGCGCGTGACCGTCCGTCTGGGCCTGATCGAAACGCCGATCCGCACCTTGCAGTACGACGTCGACGAATCGGTCGCCGACGTTCCCGCGCAGAGTCGGGCGACGATCCGACGACCCGTCACGCCCATCGCGCGTGGCGCCGACGTGCTGGGAACGCTCTACGTATGGTTTGAAAATCCGCTGGGATTGATTCGCCGACGAGTGCGCGTCGACGCACCGCTGCCGATCCGCGTCTATCCCGATCTTTCGGCGGTCGAGCGATACGGCGCCTTGCACGTGCGCAACCGCTTGATCGAAGCGGGCTTGCGCAAGATGCGGCTGCGCGGGCAAGGTACCGAGTTCGAATCGCTCCGCGAGTACGGCGCGGGCGACCCATTTCGTTCGATCGACTGGAAGGCGACGGCGCGCCGCGGCAAGGTGATGGTGGCCCAGCACGAGGTCGAGCGGAGTCAGAACGTGATGCTGGTGGTGGACTGCGGGCGGCTGATGACCCCGCGCGTTGAGGACCAGCGCAAACTCGATTTTGCGGTGACCGCGGCGCTCTCGGTCGCGACGATCGCCGGGCTGGCCAACGACAAGGTCGGTTTGGTTGCCTTCGCGCGCCGCATCGTCGCCGCCAGCGCTCCGCGAGCGATGCACGCATCCCCGCTGTCCGGCCTTCTGTACGGCCTGGAGCCGCGCTTCGAA
>DATCDS010000015.1:0-9370 GCA_036510515.1 Vulcanimicrobiaceae bacterium | reverse complement strand
GGCCGCCGTGCGCGAGCACGGCGATCTTAGGATTCTCGCTCGCGCGAAAGAGATCCGCAATGCGATGGTCGATTTCGGATTCCGCAATGTTGACCGTGCGCAGAACGCGCGTCGTAACGCCGCCCGACAGGGCAAAGCGTTCGCGTAAGTACGGAATCAGACGATCGACGAGCATCGGCTTCATCTCGTCGGGAACGCCCGGAAGACAAGCGACGAACTTCTCGTCCGCGCCAAACGCGACGAAGCCCGGAGCGGTGCCTTGGTCGTTAGCGAGCACGTATGCGTCGCGTGGGATCATCGCTTGCTTGCGATTGTTCTCGCGCATCGTGCGCCCCAGCGTCGCGAAGAACGCCTCCATCTTTTGCAGGGACGGGCCGTCGAGTTCGGCGTCCACGCCCAGCGCGTCGCAGGCGGCTTCTTTGGTGACATCGTCAACGGTCGGACCCAAACCGCCGGTCGTCACAACGCCGTCGGCGCGCGCGAGCGCGGCCCGCAGCGCTGCCGCGATCCGCGTTTGGTTGTCGCCCACCGCGTGCGTGCCGTAAACATCGATGCCGGCCTCGGCCAATCGCTGCGCGACGAACGAGGTGTTGGTGTCGACGAGTTGTCCGAGTAAGAGTTCGGTGCCGACGGCGATCAGCTCAACGCTCGGCATCGTCGAACCACTGCGGGTACTCAAACTTGACCTCGGCGCGAAAGTCCTCGGCTGCGTCCAGCATCGCCTTGCGCCGCGCGGGCTGACCCTCCGGACCGGGATGCTCGGCGAAGGCCGCTTCTCGCTTGCGGGCCAGCACGTCGATGAAGCGTGCGAACGTCGCGTCCATCGCCTTCTGCAGCGACTCCTTGAGCAGTTTGCCGACGCGCGGCGCCAATCCGGCGGTCGAGATCGCCACCCGCACCGGCCCCGCCTTCGCGATCGCCGCCATGGCCACGAACCCAAACGCCGGCTGATCGATGCAGCACAACAGAAAGCGATGCGTGTCGGCGAGCGCGCGTAGACGCGCCGACAACTCCGCATCGATCGGTGTCGAAATCACGAAGAACGAGTCGGTGACGTCCTCGTCGCGCAGCGAAGCGCCATCATAAACGCGCCGAACGAGCGCGCCGCTCTCGCGCAATGCCGCTTCCTTTTCCACCGCCTCGCGGTCGTCCGCAGCTCCAATCACCACGCAATCGCGCCCAACCAAGTTCAAAGAAACCGGATAGAACACTCTCACCAGGCGACGAGCACGCTAGCGCCGCCCCTCTTGGACCCACGCTTTGATTTGGGCAATCGCCAACGGCGCGCCGATGCGACCTCGCAGATCTCGGGACTCTCGACGCAATCGTCGCACCCGTTCGCGGCGGTTCTCGATAGGAACGATACGTGCGACGGCCTCGCCGTTGCGCGTCACCGTCATGCTCGCGCCCGATGCGACCTCATCCAGGAGCCGGCTAAAGTATGCCTTCGCCTCGTCAGCGTCCACCGACTTGCTGCCCCCGCTTGTTTCCGATCCTGCCATGTCTTCGACCAGCCTAATCTAAACGCGCACCGGGCGCAAGTTCACGGGTCTGCGATCGCGCGGCTCGACTCCGCGCCCTACGGCGCTGCGCGCGTCATGACACAAGGAGCCTACGCTCGCCATCATACTGTGATACCCGGTTGCTAGAAGTCCACCGGACGCAAGTAGAATTCGTTGATGGCGGTGTTGGAGAGCATCGCGGTCGTGGGAAGGTGGCGCTTCCAGTGGGTAGCGTCGACGCGCCTGCGGACCAGCGCCACGTCCGACGGCTCGAAGCCGCGCTCGACGAGCTGGGCGTCGGAGTAGCCGGCCAGCAGTTGGGCCAGAATCGCGTCGGCTTTCGCGTACGTGATACCCAGATCGCCTTCGTCGGTCTGGCCGGCCTCGAGGTCGGCGCTGGGCGGCTTATCGATCAACGCCAAGGGCACGCCGAGATAGCGCGCCAACGCCCACACTTGCGTCTTGAAAAGATCGCCCAGCGGATTGAGCGGCGGCGCGTCGTCGGCGTGCCAGGTGAAGTACCCCAGGAGACGTTCGGTCTTGTTCCCCGTACCGATCGGCAGCGCGTCGAGTTTTGCGGATTGGTCGAAGAGCGCCAGCATGCGGGTGCGCGCCATCACGTTGCCGCGCCGGCGCGCGTCGGCGTCGGGTTCGAATTGGAGATAACCGTCGACGGCCGCCGTGATCTCGATCGTCTCGCAATGAATCCCTAACGCGTCGACGACCGATCGCGCGTCGTCTAAGCTGCTGCGACTCGACGTCGCGTACGGCAGGCGAAATGCGTACACGTTCTGCGGGCCCAACGCGCGCGCGCACAGATAGGCGGTGACCGCCGAATCGACACCGCCCGATAAGCCTATAACCGCGCGGCCGATGCCGCGTCGTTCCGTCAACTCGTCGCGGAGGAACGCCTCGAGCCATCTGGTTGCCAACGCCGGATCGATCGACGGCGGCGTCAGCGCGTCGGGTCCGTAGGCCTCATAGACCGGCAGCACCGCGTCCTCCGCGCGGCAGCGGCAGTTCGTCGTCCAACAAGAGATCGGGAAGCACGGCGCTCAAATCTCCCAGCAGCGGCAACACCGCGCGCGCCAGGTCGATCTCCCGCGCGTCGATCTCGGCGCGCACGATGCAGGCATCGATGGCGGCTCCCTGCACGAGGATCGTGCCGCGCGGATCGATGACGCACGACGAGCCGGTCATACCCTTGCCGCCTTCAAATCCAGCCAAGCCGGAGTAGACGACGTACACGCCGTGCTCGGCGGCGGTCGCGCGCAAGATTTCGCGCCATCGCAGGATCGAGGTCAGCTCGCCATCGCCTTCGATGCCGCGCCCCGGCGCGGCGCTGGGAACGATTAGCACGCGCGCGCCCTTGACCGCCGCAACGGTGGGGACGATCGAATGCCAGACGTCCTCGCAGATCAGCATCGCGATGCGCCCGAAGCGCGTGTCGAACGTCTGCATGCGGCGCCCGCGCGAGAGGAAGCGTCCCTCGTCGAAGACGCCGTATGTCGGAAGGAACATCTTGCGATGCACGTGCGCGATGCGCTCGCCCTTCGCGTCGACTTCCAGGTACATCGCGCTATTGTAATACGTGCCGGCGTCGTTTTCGTAAAAGCCGCAGACCAGGTCCGCGCGCGCTCCGCCGGTCGCTTCGCGCCACGTCCGGGCCAATTCGGTTGCAAATGCCGGCGCCGAAAGCGTCAGATCGTAGATCGCGCCTTCGAGAAAGTACCCCGTCAGCGCGGCTTCCGGCAGGACGACCAAATCCGCGCCGTCTGCGGCGATCTGTGCGAAGGCTTGGCCGGCGTCGCGCAGGTTGGCCGCGTAGTCCCCCTTGCGCGGCTTGGTCTGCAAGATCGTGACGCGCGCGATCGGCTCGTTAGCGGATGTGGACACTGGTGGCCAACTCCATGGGATCGTCGCCCGGACGGCGCTTGCCGATCTGCTCGGCGCATTCTTCTGCCGGATACGTCCAAATCTCCGACAGCGTGGGATGCAAATGCGGAATGCGTACGAAGTCCTGCACGGTACCGCGATAGGTCATCGCCACGATCATCTCGTGAATGAGCTCCGAGGCCTGCGGGCCGATGACCGTCGCGCCGACGATCCGGCCGTCGGTCGGGTCGGCAAGAATTTTGACGAAGCCTTTGGTCTTGGCCAACGTCATCGCCTTTCCGTGCTCGGCAAACGCGTAGGTTCCCTTCACGTAAATCGTCCCGTCGCGTTCGAGCTGTTTCTCGATCTTGCCGACCGTGGCGACTTGAGGATCCGAGAACACCGTGTGCGCGGCGACGATCGAGTAATCGGCCTCCTCGTTGGCGTCGCGCAGCGCGTTGCGCGCCGCGATTTCGCCTTCATAGATCGCCACGTGGACCAGCGCGAAGCGCCCGGTCACGTCGCCGACGGCGTAGATGTCCGGATTCGACGTGCGCAACTTCGTGTCGACCGCGATGCCGCGCGTCGGGTGCGCGTCGACGCCCGCCGCTTCTAGACCCAATCCCGCAACGTCGGGAACGCGTCCCAACGCATAGAAAATCTCGTCGGCAACGACCTCGCCGTCGATACCGTCGACCAGGAGGCTTACCGTCTTCTTGCCGCCGCGCTCGCGCACGTTTACCAACGTCGCCCCTGCGATCACCTCGATGCCCTCCTCCCGAAAGGATTGGGTGAGCGTCGTCCCGACGTCAACGTCGGCTGCCGAAAGCAGGTGCGGCGCGCGGATGACGAACGTCGTCCTCGCGCCCATGCGTGCAAAATATTGGCCGAGCTCGCACGCCACGTACCCTCCGCCAAGGACGATCAGCGATTTTGGAATCGTTTCGAGCTCCAGCGCGGCATCGGAGTCGAAGTAGCCCGCTTCGATCAGCCCATCTACGGACGGCGGCGCGACGACGCTGCCGGTTGCGATGACGAACTTACGCGCGACCAACACGGTGTCGTCCCCGACCTGCAGTTCCGTGCCCGAGAGAAAGCGCGCCTGGCCGCGATAGAGCGGAAACGATTCGAGACCCTCGATCCGATACTCGGCAAAGCCGCGGACCAGTTCGCGCTTGCGGGCGACCGCAAACGGAACGTCTGCCGAAATCGACGTCGCGTGGACGCCCAGCGCGACGGCTTCGCGCGCGTCGTTCAGGGCATCGCTGGTAGCCAGGAGGGCTTTGCTCGGCATGCACCCACGCAGGATGCACAAGCCGCCCAGCGGGCCGCGATCGACCAGCGCGACGGTGCACTCACCGCAATCCAGGGCGGTTCGCGCCGCGGCATACCCGCCCGAACCGGCGCCCACAACGACGAGATCGTAGTTGATGCGTTGCATGAAGGTGTCGTCTCAGCGCAGCGGGCGCGCGCCCAGCCGGTGCGTGGTCTCGACGAAGCGCACCGTCCCGCTGGAGTGAACCAGAATCGAGTGCGTGCGAGCGTGATTTCCGAAGAACCGCACGCCGCGCACGAGATCCCCGTCGGTGATGCCCGTCGCGCAGAACACGACGTTCGGGCTCTTCACCAAATCGTCGAGCATAAGGATGCGATCCAAATCTCCAAATCCCATCGCCTTGGCACGCGCGGCCTCCTGCGCGTGGCGCGGCTGCAAGCGACCCATAAACATCCCGCCCAGACACTTGATCGCGGCTGCTGCCAACACGCCCTCGGGCGCGCCGCCGGTTCCCATGGCCACGTGCACGCCGGTGCCGTCGATCGCCGTCGCGATGCATGCGTCGACGTCGCCGTCGGAAATCAACTTGATGCGTGCACCGGTTTCGCGAACCTGCGCGATCAGCTCGGCGTGGCGCGGCCGATCCAATATCACGACGCATACGTCGTTTATCGGCTTTTCTAACGCGTTAGCGACCGCCTCGATGTTCTCCCGTACCGACGCGTCGATATGCACGTACGGTGCGGACTTAGATCCCACCGCCAGTTTTTGCATGTAGGAGTCGGGCGCGTGCAGCAAGCCGCCGCGCTCGGAGATCGCCATCACGGCAATCGAGTTGGGGAGGCCGTCGGCAACCAGGTTCGTTCCTTCGACCGGATCGACCGCGATATCGACCGCAAAACCTCCGCGGCCGACTTCCTCTCCGATGAACAGCATCGGCGCCTCGTCGCGTTCGCCCTCGCCGATCACGATGCGCCCGGAGATATCCATCTCTCCCAGGGCTTCCCGCATCTTCTCGACGGCCGCTCCGTCGGCGGCATCGCGTTGCCCTCTGCCCATCCATCGGGAGGCCGCTAGCGCCGCGCTTTCGGTCACCTTCACGAAGTCCAGGGTTGCAATCATGCCGTCTGGCTACAAGGGAAGCGCTAGGTTTCCTCTTAACAGGTGCTCGTGTCCATCCACGTTTCCGATCCGAACGGCACTCGCTCCCGCTCGTCGTCAACCTCCGAACTGCTCGCCGCAGGCTGGCTCGCGCCGATCGTGACGACGCTGGCGGGCCTTACGCTGGGCTTCTTTTTTTGGTTTGCGGTGATGGCGTCGCACCGGAACGCCGCGCTGACGCAGATCGGACTTCTTCCCTGCGTTCTGGCCGGAGCCGCCGCGGTTCTGTGGGCGTGGCGAGCGTACGCGCATTACTTTTCGCGTCGTACGGGCGTCACGTTCGCACGCGCGCTGCGCTACGATGCGCTGACGTGGCTGCCGTTTCTCTTGCTCTGGCTCACCTTCTTCATGTCGCCGGGAGTTACGCACGGCTCGCGCTTGCTGGCGGTCTGCTTGGGTCTCTTCGCCGCGGCGAAAATCGGCATCGCCGCGCGTTTCAACCAAACCGTACGCGAGGTGCTCCTCGAGTTCGTCGTGACGCGCATCGCGATCGTGATGATCGCCGAGCTGGCCGCGGTCATCGTGGGGCAACGCCCCGGAACGCACGTTGAGGAATCGTCGCACGTGCTGCTGGCGGTGTGGGGTCGTTGGGACGCCGTCCACTACATCAACGTCGCCACGCACGGCTACGAAGGCACCGACGTCGCGTTCTTCCCCCTGCTTTCGCTGCTGATCCGCATCGTCGGCACGCTCTCGGGCAGCCATCTGATCGCCGGATTAGCGATCTCCAACGTGAGCTTTTTCTTCGGCCTGCTGTTTCTCTATAAGTTGCTCGAGCACGAGTTCGATCGCTCCGTGGCGCGACGCGCCGTTTTCTACGTCTCGATTTTTCCCTCGGCGGTGTTCTTCTCGGCCGTCTACACCGAATCGTTGTTTTTCATGTTGACGATCGCGTCGTTCTATTACATGCGCGAGCGAAAGTGGTGGCTGGCGGGCGCGATCGGCTTCTTTGCGGCCCTTACGCGCGTCGAAGGGGTCCTGCTCGCCGTTCCGTTCTTCATCGAGTGGTGGGGCGTGCATCGTGCGCGCGTCGCCGGAGCGTGGCAGTCGTCGATCGCGGGCGCGCTGATTCCCGCAGGTTTGCTGGTCTACATGGCCTACTTATGGGTCCTGCGCGGCGACGCCCTAGCGTTCTCGCACGTGCAAGCGCATTGGAATCGCCATTTCGCGCCTCCCTGGGTTGCACTTTCGGCAGCGTTTGCCCAAATGGCGCACGCCTCCCAAGCGCAAACCGTCGCCAACCAGGCTCTCGAACTCGCGTTCACGATCTTGATGGTCGGCGTGCTCGTCGGCGGGTGGCGCAGCTTGCGTCCCTCCTACATCGCCTACATGGCCCTGTCCGTGCTCGTACCGATGTCGACCTCGAGCCTGATGTCGATGCCGCGCTTCGCGCTGGTACTCTTTCCGATGTTTGCGATCATGGGACGCTGGGGCGAAAAACCGTGGATCAACAACGCCATCGTTGCCTTCTCACTTCCACTTCTGGGATTGTTCACCGTGCTCTTCGCAGATTGGTATTGGGTTGCCTAGCGTTCCGTCGGTCGTAACGTCCATCTCGCATCGGCGCGGCGTCCGGCAGTTCGTTAAATTTGGCCTCGTCGGCCTCTCCGGTTTCGTCATCAACTTCATCATCTTCAGCATCTTGCAGAAGACGACGCCGATGCCGCTGCTGGTCGACAACTCCATCGGCTTCATGGCTGGGGGCGTCTCCAACTATTTCTTGAACCGCGCCTGGACGTTTCGCTCCTCGGGCGATGCGAAGCGGGAAGGCGCGCAATTCCTCATCGTTTCCCTCCTTGCGCTAATCGTGGACAACCTGGTCTTCGCAGTGCTGCTGCACGCGACGCACCATACCCACTACCATACCGTCTGGTTCGTTGCCACCCTATCGAGCGTCTTCGTCAACTTCTTTTTGAATAAATATTGGACATTCAAGCACCTCAACTAAGCGTTGGGAAACGACGCGTGACGTGGTTTGCCATCGGCATGCTGCTGATCGTGATCGTGGCGGCGCTCTTGCGTCTGCCGGGCATCCACAACCCGATGCTGGACCATCCCAACTGGCGCCAGGGCGACACCGCGTCGATCGCGCGGAACTTCGCACGCCTGAACTACAGCATCATGGCGCCGCAGACCAACTACGACGGGCCGCCTCCCAACTACGTGGAGCTGGAGCTGCAGATCGTGCCGTTCTTGGCCGCAACGCTATACAAATTCTTTGGCGTTCACGAGATATTCGGACGATTGTTGACCCTGCTGTTCAGTCTGGGAACGGTCGTGACGCTGGGCTTGTTCGGGCGCTGGCTCTTGAGCAGCTGGCCTGCCGGATTGGTCGCGGCCTTTTCGTTCGCGGTCGCGCCCGGCTCGATCTACTACGGACGAACGTTTATGCCCGACGCGGCGATGGTGTTCTTCCTCACCGCCGGGCTCTATGCGTGCGCGCGCCTGATCGTTGAAGACGAGGCCCTAGCGCCGCGCGCGCTGGCGCGCTCGACGGCGCTAATGGCGTTCGCCTATCTGGCCAAGCCCGTCGCGCTTGCGGGGATCGTCCCGCTGGCAGCGATGCTATGGGAGCGCGCGCGCGCCGGACGCACGATGCGCCCCACGGCCGTCGCCGTGCTGCTCTTCGTTCCGGTCGCGATCGTTTATCTCTATTCTCGGCGCGTCGCCGAGCACGCCGAGTGGCATTGGTCTAGCGGCATCGCGACGTTGCACGTTCTTCCCGGCCTGGTCTCGGCACTAACATCCTGGGCCGGCTTTACGCTCAAACTCTGGCAATTCGGCGACGTGCTGGTCATGTTCGAACACACGATGCTGGGACCGATCATGACCGTGCTGGCGATTCTCGGTTTCGTCAGCCTGCCGCGAGCGACGCTGCGAACCAGAGCTCTGCTGGGCGGTTGGCTGGTCGGCGGGCTGCTGTACACCTACGTCGTGGTAACGGTCGAGCGCGTCGACTACTATATGTTCTTACTGCTGCCGCTGGCCGCCCTCTCGATCGCGGCGCTGGTCCCGCCGGTGTTACGCGCGCTGACCGAATCACGCCGCCCCGCGTTTGCGTGGGGCGCCGGCGTTGGCGCGCTGCTGCTCGCAGCGAGCGTCGTGCTTCAAAGCCGCGCCGCGATCGAGCCGTACTATCGGTATAACGCGCAGGCATATCGCAACGCCGTCGCACTGTCGCATACGCTGGATCCGCGCGCGCTGGTGGTGATCGGACACTATGGTCCCTCCGTCTTGTACTATATGGATCGCTACGGCTGGGAAGAGGACCCGATGGCTTGGACGCCTTTCGACGAGGGGAAGGCGATCGGCAAAGGTGCGCGCGCCTACGTCTCCATCGAGGACGATCGTATGCACCGCAATACGGACCTCTGCGCGTGGCTGCAGCGGTTTCCCATCATCAACCCCAACGCGCAGTGGCTGGTCTACCTAACCGATCCGGCACGCATCAAGCCCGGCGCCCCGGCCTTCTGGAACGGCTTCCGCGCCGCCGAACGGCGCGGCAACGGGCGCGCGTTCCTCGACCATCGGCATCTCTGCCTCACCCAGCCTCAAG
>DATCDS010000014.1:0-22613 GCA_036510515.1 Vulcanimicrobiaceae bacterium | reverse complement strand
CACCGGCCGCGTCATCGACGCGACGACCAACCGCCCGATTCCCAACGCCCTGGTCTCCGTCGGTTCCTTATATACGGCCTACGCCGATAGCCAGGGCGCCTTTCTCCTATCGACCATCCCGGTGGGGCCCCAGATCGTCACGGCCCGCTCCTCTGGCTACGTCAGCAACACCCTCAAGGCTCGGGTCAAGAAAGACGTTACGACCTCGGCCGGCTACATCACGCTGATGCCCGTGGTCGTCAACGGCTCCTACGACGTCGGCACGCCGGCCCCCAGGCCGCCGCTGCTGCCAACCGATACGCCGGCCCCGACACCAACGCCCTAAGGAGCCGGCCCCGCTTTCCAGCTACGCCAGTCGCAGTTGGGCGAGATCTAAATCGTATTCGATGTTCCGAAAGATGTCGTCGGGAATTTCGTCGGCGCCACGCAGGGCGAAGATGCGGCTGCGTTCGGCGGCCAGCGCCTCTTTGGAGAGTTGGTGATCGATAGCGTTCTGCGGCGAGTCGCCGTCCGGGTCGGCGGCAAGATGCCCGGTCAAGTGCTCGATGCGGCGATCGTATTCGGTGAGCAGGCGGCCGGCCGCTTCCCACTGGGCCGGCGTTGAGAACGACGGTTCCAGCGCGCGCAGCCGCTCGACGCCGGCGTGCAGCGCGGCGATCCGCACCGTGGTTTCCTGGCGTTCGCGGTTGCTGGTTTCGGTGACGCCCAGCCAGTTGATCAGCGGCGCGAGCGTACACCCTTGGACCACGAGGGTGGCGAAGATCACGCCGAAGGCGATAAAGACGATCTCGTTGCGGGCCGGCAGCGGCATCCCGCGGGCATCCACGAACGGGATCGAGAGTGCGGCGGCGAGGGAAACGATGCCGCGCATGCCCGCCCAGGAGATTACGATGGCGTTGCGCCAGGTCGGCTTGGGTTCTCGCTCGCGTACACGCCTGCTCATCATGCGCGGTAGGTACGTCCCGGGGAAGACCCAGGCGAAGCGCACGACGATCGCAACCAGGCTGACGACCAACGCGTCGAACGCGGCGCGCCAGGGCGAGGAGAGTCCGTGGACGATCTGCGGCAGCTGCAGCCCGATGACCACGAAGACGAAGCCGTTGAGCAAATAGGTGAAGACGGACCAGAACGATCGCCCGACCAAGCGCGCTTCGGAATCTTGGATGCTCGCCGACCGGCGGCCAAGATAGATTCCGGCGGTGACCACCGACAAGACGCCCGAAACGCCCAGCGCTTCTGCCGGAAGGTAGGCCGCGTACGGCGCGATCAAGGTCAGAACGTTCACGATGGTCGGATCCGAGAGCCGCCAGCGCGCCAGCCCCCGAAAGAAGAGTTCGAAACATAGCGCGACGACGATGCCGACGGCGATGCCGCCGGCGCTCACCGTCACGAACGCCAGGCTCGCGTGCGTCAGCGAGAAGACGCCGCTGAGCACCGCGGCGATGGCGAAGCGATAGAAGACCAGCGCCGAAGCATCGTTGACCAGGCTTTCCCCGCTCAAGATTGCCGCGATGCGGCGAGGGACCGCCAAGCGTTCGAGGATCGCTTGCGCGGCGATGGCGTCGGGGGGCGCGACGACCGCCCCGAGCGTGAAGGCCAGCGGCCAGCTCAAATGCGGCATCAGCGCGTGCGCGACGACGGCGACGATGACGGTCGTGAAGACGACCAGGCCGACGGCCAGCAGCGCGATCGGCCGGCGATTCCGCTTAAATTCGAGCCAATCCGTAGTCCAGCCGGCGCCGAACAGCAACGGCGGCAAGATCAACAGGAAGACGTATTGCGGATCCAGGCCGATGGGCGGCAGCCCCGGCACGAAGGCCAGCAAGACGCCGCCGATCACGAAGGCCACCGGGTACGGGACGTTGATGCGCTTGGCAAGGAGCGATAAGCCGGTCACCGCGCAGAGCAGGACGACCAGGATGAGGGCGGCGCTCACGAGACCTCGAAGCAGGCGGTCATGGCGCTCAACGTTGTCGCTTTGGTCGTTGGTCTCTTGCTGATTTGGATCACGTTGCGTGACGTCTTCCAATCGGCGCTCGTTCCGCGAGCGGCCTTCTCACACTGGCGCGTCTCGATGATCCAAACGCGATGGCTCTGGCGATTGTGGCCACCGGCGGCCGCCCGATACCGCGATCCGCTGCAGCGCGAAGCCGTGCTCGCCACGTTCGCTCCGTTCAATATGGTCCTGCTGCTGGTCACCTGGGTAGTGGTTACCGGCTTGGGCTACGGCTTGATCTTCTACGCGCTCCGCGAGCAGTTGCGTCCGGCCGACATCGACTTCGTCAGCGCGCTGTACTTTGCAGGCGCGTCGATGCTCACAATCGGCTACGGCGACATCGTCGCGATCACGCCGCTCGCGCGCTTCGTCGCGGTCGTTGCCGGCGCCACGGGTTTAGGCATCGTGACCGTCGTGATGTCGTATCTCTTCCAAGTCGTCGGCGCGTTCGGCAAGCGCGAAACGTTCGTGGTCGCCCTTTCCGCCCGCGCCGGAACCCCGCCCAGCGGCGTCGGTCTGCTCGAAGTGCACGGCTACGCCGGCGCGATCGACGATCTGCCCAACGTGCTGCGCGACGGACAAGCATGGGCAGCGGCCTTGACGCAAACGCACGTCGCCAACCCGATGCTGACGTATTTCCGTTCCAACCAGGGCGATCAATCCTGGATCGCCACGATGGCCGTCCTCTTGGACGCCGCCTCGCTCGTCCTGTCGACGGTGGATGGCGTACCGCACGCGCAAGCGTCGTTTATGCTCACCACCGGCCGTCGCGCCATTCACGATATCACCGCCAACCGCCACATTCCGCCCAGCAACGTTGAGGTCGCGCGTCACCAGTTCGACGCCGCGTGCGCGCGTCTAACGCGCAGCGGCTACACGATCCGCGAGCCCGACACGTCGTGGACCGAGTTCTGCCGCTTGCGTCGCACCTACGGCGCCCAACTGCACGCGTTGGCCCACTACTTCCACATACCGCCCTCCATGTGGATAGCCGGACACAACGAACCGTAGGGGACTCGTCGCTTCGACGATTTACAAACCGTGGTTTGCGTCGGTTTTATGCAGGAAGATCTTGGCGTCGTCGATGGGAAGGGCGAAACCGATGGAGCGTTCGTCGTCGAAACGCGATTCGGCGATGCCGACGATCTCGCCGGTATCGCCGATGAAGACCGGGCCGCCGCTTTCGCCCGGGACGATCGCTAAGGTTACTTCCAGCGCGTGCTTGCGGATCGACGAGAGGCGCCCGATGTCCAACGACGTCGCGAGGCCCAAGCCTTCGTCGTTGAACTCATCGGGGATCGGATAGCCGACCAAGCCGACGACGCTGCCGATGCGATCTTGCAGGTGCGCCGAACTTCCCAAACGCGCGACCAAAAGGTTGGGAACGGCCGTGCGAACCAGCGCGACGTCGCTGGACGCATCCTGGGCGATCACACGCGCGACGACGCGGCGTTGGTTACCGATGGTGGCGTGCAGGTTCCACGCGCCGTCGATCGCGTGCTGGACGGTCAGGATATCGCTGCCCCACGCCCCGCTTGCGACCACCGTGCCGCTGGCATACGCATCGTCGTAGGGATCGCTCTTATGTTCGGCGGGCACACGCATCGTGAGCAAGACGACCGACGGCGCGATCGCGCGAACCGTTGCAACGACCGCATCGTCGGAGTTACGCGTTGCGCAACCCGAAAAACCGACAAAGACGACGGCCGCGGCGGCCAGAACCCGAGCGTTCATGGGGCCGCAACCTTCGGTCGCGCTAGCGAGCCGCCTGCTCGACGGCCGTCAATTCCCGATCGCGCCAGCGAACTTGGGCATCGATCGCGCAAACGTCGATCCGATCGCGGTGAAGCAGGGCGATCTCGATCGACCGAGCGATCGTCGCATCGCTCAGCAAGGTGGGCTCCAGGCCCAACATTCGCAGCCGTTGGTTGGTCGTCTGGTAAAAGTGCTCTTCGCGCTCCGAGCGCGCGCGCAGGTTCGTTCCATGTAGCGGCTGGAGACCAACACCGCGTCGGCCGACGCGATAGCGTCGCGTACGCTTTCACGCGCACGCAGACGATCGAGCGTCGATGCTCGCGGGCCCGCAACGCATCCGCGCAGCAGCGCGTCGCATAAAACGACGATTCGCGCCCCCATTGGCGCAATGCTACGGGCGCTAGATGAGAATCGCCTTAGAGGGGCGCTGAAACTATCGCTTGCTTGCTGAGGTTGGCGATCGCCGCGCGGAGCGCTTCCAACCCCACGCCCGTGCGTGCGCTGACGGCCAGTGCGCCGTCGGGCAACGCCGCATCCGGCGGTCGTAGATCGCTCTTATTGAACGCCACCACGCGCGCCGTCGCGTCCAAGTCCAAATCGTGAAGGATCGCTTCCACGGACGCGCGCTGGCGCGGCCAATCCGGATTCGACGCGTCGATCACGTGCACGAGGAGTTCCGCGGAGCGCAGTTCTTCGAGGGTCGCGCGAAACGCGTTGACGAGATCCTTGGGAAGGTCGGTAATGAATCCAACGGTGTCGGCCAATCGCACGTATACCCCGGGCGCCAAATACAACCGGCGAACCGTCGGATCGAGCGTCGCGAACGGCTGGTCGGCGACCAGAGCGTCCGCGCGCGTGAGCGCGTTGAGCAGCGAGGATTTGCCGACGTTGGTGTAGCCGACCAGCGCGACGAGCGCCTCGCGATGCGGGGCGGCACGACGCGTCGCGCGTTGGCGACGGACTTCTTCGAGCTGTCGGTCGAGTACGGCGACGCGCTGCGAAATCTTGCGCCGATCGACTTCGAGCTTGGTTTCGCCGGGGCCGCGCGTTCCGATGCCGCCGCCCAAGCGCGAGAGATCGGCCCCGATGCCGGTCAGGTTGGATTGGCGATAGCGCAGTTGCGCGAGTTCGACCTGCAGTTTGCCCTCGCGGCTGCGCGCGTGACGGGCGAAGACATCGAGGATGAGCATCGTGCGATCGACGATAGCCAGCGGCACGATCGTTTCGAGGTTCTTCCGCTGGCGCGTGCGCAGATCGTTAAAGACGAACAGGATCGTCGCGCCGATGGATTCGGCGTACTCGGCGATCTCGCGCGCCTTTCCGCTGCCGACCAGCGTCGAGGCATCGACCCGTTCGCGCCGCTGAACGACGCTGCCCACTACCTCGGCGCCAGCGGCTTCGATCAGCGCCTCGAACTCGAGCAGTTCGGGCGCAAGCGGGCGCTGCGGATCCGCCAGATCGACCGCGACGATCAATCCGCGCGGTCGCGCGGGGGCTACCGGCGCAGCGGGGCGAGACGTTCGATGAGCCATTGCAATCCTTGATTATAGCGCGGGCCGGGTCGTTCGAGCAGCGCGGTGTCCGTCAACGTGAAGATGCGACGATCGCGTACCGCGCGCAACGATCGCCATGGCTGCGTACCCAGCACGGTCGATAATCGCGTCGCGGCATCGGTCACGATCGCGTCGGGCTGCAGCGTGACGAGCGCTTCGGCGCTGTAGCTGCCGTACGCGCCCGGCAGCGAGGTCACCGCATCGCTCGCGCCCGCCAGCGCGATCAGCCTGGCGATGTATGATTGCGGGCCTACCGTGTAAATCGGGCTCGTGCCCAACGCCACGAAGACCGTCGGGCGCCGGCCGTTTGCGGGGATCGTCGCGCGCAGGGCGGCGGTACGGCGGGCGAGCGCGCGGACCAACGCACGCGCCGCGGCATCGCGACCCGTCAGAGCACCGATCGTAGCGATGTCGGTAAAGATGTTGGCAAAGACATCGTCGCGCAGGATCGCGACGCGGATACCGGCTCGCCGCAACGGTTCGATCGAGCGCTGCTGCGCGGGAATTGCCAACACCAGATCGGGATGCAGCGAGACGACCTTCTCGGCATCGACCGAAAAAGAATCGCCGACGACCGGCACGCCCTTGGTGCAGGGCACGTCGTCGGTAAAGGCCGAGGTGCCGACCAACTGGGGGCCGCCGCCGATCGCGCAGAGATCTTCGACCAGCGACGGCACCAGCGCCACGATGCGCCGCTGCGATGGCGGCGCGTGCGACGGCGCGGCGGGCGCCGAACAAGCGGCGCCGCACAGGAGCAACGATCCGCAGGCGATAGCCCGCAACGGTCCCAGCACGAGGCGCACGTTCGCAATCCAGGAGCCCGCGCCTGTATGGGCGTAGGTAGGCCTCATAAAGGCTTGCGCGCGGGAAGCCGGTGAAACGCCGGCACGGTCGCGCCACTGTATGCGGGGAGCCGCCCATCTGTCACTGTCGAGGGTTCTGCAAGGAACCAACGGCGGGAAGGCACGGGCAGCGCGAAAAGCGCACGGCAACGATCCGCAAGTCAGGATACCGACGCAAACCTTTGCACGACCACCTCGCGAAAAGGAAGGTTTGCCTTGCATCGATATGCTTTGCCGCGCGCATTGTGCGCAGCGGCCGTTCTCACCCTCGCCGTCCCCGTGGCCACGCGCGCGGACGTCGCGCCGACACCATCGCCCACGCCTCTCACCGAAATCGTTCGCGTCACGACCTCCGACCGTTCCCCCGAAGCCCTGGGTGCTGCGGCGCGCACGACCTACGTCGTTACCCAGGCGCAGATGCTCGCGCACGGATATCGCAACGTTGCCGACGCAATCGCCGATCTGCCGGGCGTGAGCCTGCATCGCTACGGTCCCGGCGCCGCCTTAGCCTCGGTCGGCATTCGCGGCAGCACCTCGGAACAAGTGCTCGTGCTTATCGACGGCGCACCCGCAGCCGGCGCGCAGGTGGATTCCGTCGATTTGGCGTCGATTCAGACCAGCGGCGTCCAACGGATCGAGGTCGTCGAGGGCGGCGGATCGACGCTCTATGGTTCGGGCTCGGTCGGGGGCGTTATCAACATCATCACCACGCCCTTGAAAACCACCGTCGTGGACGCGCGCGAGGGCTCGTTTGGCCAACGCGACCTGCGCGTGCAGACGCCCAACGTTTCGTTTGCACGCAGCGTCGGCACAGACGACTTCCCGCTGCCCGGCGGTGGGACGCTGGCCAACGCCGACTATAGCGTTACCGCGGGCCGCATCTCGCTGGCACGGACGATCGGCGGGATCGCGGCCGGTTTCTCCGCCGGCGTGACCGATAGGCACCAAGGCGATAACGGTGGCGATGCGTTCTTCTCGCCGACGACGCGTCAAGACGACGTGACCCGCGACGCGCACCTGACGCTGGCGCACGCGGCTGGCAACGCGACCACGACGCTCCAACTCGACGGCACCTCGCTCGCCCTGGCGCTGACCTGCGATACGCCCGTCGACGCCGCGTGCATCAATAGTTACCTCACGCCGCCTACACCGTACGCCGAGCTGGTCACCGAAGGCCGTCTCGACGCGAGCTTACGACGGACGATCGACGATGCGGCGGGCTCGACGATCGCCGGCATCGATCTCGCGCGCGGCGTCGCGCGCGTCGACGACGGTACCGATCCGCTGGAGATCCACCCGTTCGATCAGAGCGCGGCCTACGTCCAGCGGCGCTGGTCACTGCACGGTGGAAACGTCCTCTATGCGGGCTTGCGCGGAGAACGCGACAACGACGCTGGCGCTTTCTCGCCGTCGCTGGGCGGCATCGCCCGCCTGTCGCAGCACGTCGTCGTACGGGCCAACCTCGCGACCGCATTTCGCGCGCCGACCGCCGACGATCTCTACTATCCGTTCTTCTCCAACCCCAATCTGGTTCCCGAAAAGACGCGGGTCGGCGACATCACGATCGACGACGACGCGATCCTGGGCGGCGTCGCGCTGGGATGGTTTTCGACCAGCGGAACCAACCTGATCGCCGACGACAGCAACTTCGTCCCGCAGAATATCGGACACGCGTCGCTTGCGGGCCTGACGCTGACGGCAGCAACGCGGCCATTCCACGACTTTACGTCGTCGCTGGAGGTCACGAATTTATATCGCGCGCAAGATCTCGATTCCGATACGCGTATCAACGGACGCGGTCCGGTCTTCGGCACGAACCTCGAGCTGGCGTACGGCGGGCGCGGCATCGTCGACGACGCCGCGATCGACGTTCGCAGCGAGGGGGCGCGTTCGAGCGTCGACCTCTCGGCACCGGCGTTCGATCAGGCCGTCGCCTATTCGCGTATCGACGCGTTCGTTCGCCTGCGTCTGGGGCCTCGGGCGCTGCTGACCCTGCGCGGCTTCAACCTCGGCAACGAACGCTATGCCGAGATCGCCAACGGATATCCGATGCCCGGACGTTCGTACGCGCTCGAGCTATCGACGCGCTAGCACGTGACGGCATGACGGCGCGACTGGTGGGCTTGCTCCTGCTGGCGTTCGTAACGCTGGGCGCGAGCCTGCTGGTCGGTGGCGTCGACCTTGCGCCAGGCGCGATCTTCAACGCGCTCGCGCACCCGCACGCATCGGCCGACGTGACGATCGTCTGGCAACTGCGGTTGCCCCGCGTCGTTATCGCGGCGGCCGTGGGGTTGGAACTCTCCGTTGCCGGCGCGCTCTTGCAAGGCATGCTGCGCAACCCGTTGGTCGATCCGTATCTGACCGGCGTAAGCGCCGGCGCCGCCGCCGCGATCACGCTGGCGATCGTCGCGGGCGTTGCCGCGCCGCTGATTCCAGGCATCGGCTTCATCGCGGGCTTGGGCGCGGCGCTGTTGGTTGCATCGCTGGCGCGGCGCGGCGCGGGATTGGATGCCAACCGGCTGATCCTCGCGGGCGTCTCGTTGTCGGCGCTGTTCTCGGCGTTCATCGCCCTGATCCTCACGCGCGGACAATCGGCCGACTACGCGGCCGAGATCATCTCGTGGTTAGCGGGATCCATGGCGGGGCGCGGCTGGAACGATCTCGCGCTTTCGCTGCCCTACGCCGGCGGCGGACTGATTCTGGCCGCGCTGGCCGTGCCGATGCTCAACGCGCTGCGCGTCGGAACCGTGCGCGCCGCGGCGGCCGGCGTCAACGTCGATCGAGCGCAATGGCTACTGCTGGCGTCGGCGGCCCTGCTCACCGCCAGCGCGGTCGCGCTGGCCGGAATGGTGGGGTTCGTCGGCTTGATCGTCCCGCATCTCGCGCGGCGCATCGTCGGCAGCGACGCGCGCGTCTTGGTTCCGGCCTGCGCGCTGCTGGGGATGACGCTCTGCATGCTCGCCGACGCCGCCGCCCGGACGCTGGTGGCGCCCGCAGAACTTCCCGTCGGCGTGCTCTTGGCGTTCATCGGCGTGCCGACGTTTCTCTATCTCTATCTGCGCGGCGGGGTGGCGGCGTGATCTCGGCGCGCGGCGTTCGCATCGAGGTCGCCGGACGACCGTTGCTCGACGGGATGAACTTCGACATCCTGCCGGGCGAGTTCGTCGCGGTGCTGGGATCCAACGGCGTCGGCAAGACGACGCTGCTGCGCGCCATGAACGGTCGTCACGGCCCGAGCGCCGGGACGCTCGCGCTCGACGGCCGCGCGATCGCCGACTTGGACGGCACGACGCGCGCGCGCTCCATGGCGTTCATGACCAGCGACGACGCGCCGATCGACAACTTGACCGCGCGAGAGGTCGTCGCCACCGGACGGTATCCGTTCCACCGCTGGTGGCAGTGGAACGCCACGCGCGAGGACGAGGCGGCAATCGACGGCGCCTTGCAGGCCGTCGGCATGCGCGAGTTGGGCGAACGCGCCTTCGAGACGCTTTCCAGCGGCGAGCGCCAGCGCATCTGGCTCGCGCTGGGTCTGGCGCAAGAAGCGCCCTACCTCTTGCTAGACGAGCCAACCTCACACCTAGACGTGCGCTTCTCCCACGAAATCTTGGGCCTGCTGCGCGAACAAGCGCGCGCCGGTAAAGCGATCGTCTGCGCCATTCACGACATCAACGACGCCGCCGCCTTCGCCGACCGCATGCTCTTGCTCGGCGATCGGCGCATCGTTGCCTGGGACACGCCCGAACGCGTCCTCACCGCCGACAACCTTCACCTCGCCTACGGCATCCCCATGGAAACCGTCCGCACCAGCACCGGCAGCATCCGCGTTTTCGCGTGATCGACTCCGTCGTACGGAGGATGCTCATCCCTGGGACTGAGCCGCGCGAGCGCGCGATAGTAAATTTCCGCGGCGCTGGGCGCCGGCGATGCTACCGGTCCGACGCGATAGGGCTCGGCGCGGCCGCACCGATCGTAATCCCGACGAACAACCCACCCAAGCAAAGACATCGTCGCCACGCCGTCATGATGTGGCTCTTTTCCCGAACGACGCAGCTCCCCTGGTCTGGCGCGCGCTAGCGAAAGCCGATCATAGTTCGGAGATCCGAGCCCATGATCCAGCCGGTTTGGCGACGGTATGGGCCGCCGAGCAGCCGGATGTAGATGGCGTCGCCAACCGTGCCACGGTACTTTGGATGCACGTCGCGCGAGACGCAGCGCAGCACGACCGCGCGCGTTCCCGGCGCGGCCAGGTGCGCGTGCGACAGCAGCGTTCGATCGACGTCGAACGAGCCTCTTTGGTAGGCTGCCAAGCGAAAACGTGTTTCCCATACTAAGACATCAGGGTCGCCGGTGCTTCCGTACAACGCGACGCGCGCGCCAATGCGAACGCTGCAGCGCGCCGACGCGGCCGCGGCGCTCAAGCCAACCAGGAGCAGAAAAGCGACGATTCCCCGTGCAGTTCTACGCATCCGAGGACTCCCCCAGGACGCGGATCGCTAAGAGGGCGAGGTCGTCGCGCATACGATTGCGGCCCAGGGCGCGAACGCGCCCGATCAATTCGTCGCACATGCGCTGAGGTTGGGAATCGGCGCGCTCGATCAATTCCATCGCGCCGCGCTCGTGTAGTTGGCGCCCTTGGCGATCGCGCGCCTCGGTCAAGCCGTCGGTTGCAAGCACCACGACATCGCCGGGCAGCAGCTGCACCGAGACCGTTGCGAACGGCTCTTCCATGACGCCTAATACGGGACCGGTGACCGCGAGCTGTTCCACACCATCGCAACGACGAAGGAAGGCCGAATCGTGCCCTGCGGATGCGTAATCCAACACCAGCGTCTGCGTGTCGAGCACGCCCACGAGCATCGAAACGAAGAGGTATGGGTTGTCGACGGTCTGCGCGAACGCCGTGTTGAACTCGGCGAGGATCTCTCCGGGATCGCTGCGGCGCAGGGCGATGCCGCGAACGGTGAACTTGATGAACGCGGTTAAAACGGCCGCATCGACGCCCTTGCCACTCACGTCGGCGATCAAGACGAGTGCCTGGTCGTCCGTAAGCCGGTAGACATCGAAGACGTCGCCGCCGACCGCGAGCGCCCGATCGGCCGATGCGTACGCGCTCCCGACCTCGCAGCGAGGAAGCGGCACGACCCGACTAACGTACGCGCTCTGCAGGATCGCGATGGTCGCTCGTTCTTCGTCGAGCTCTTTACGCACCCTCGATGTGAAGATGCTGTACCCGACCGCCAGCAGTCCGAAGAGGACGAGCCAGATCGAGCGCACGAGAATCGTATTGCGCAACTGCGCCAGCGTGTCGGTTCCTAGCTGCCGGCTCTTGGCCTTTACGAGATCTCCCAGGTCGGTGGCGATCGAGGTTTCGTAGTCCGAATAGGATTTGCTTCGTTTGTCCAGTTCGGCCGGCGCCTGATCGGGATGTGCGAGCACGGGTGCTGCCACCTGTTGCCGCCACGATTGCTGCACGCGCGCGTAGTCGTCTAAGCCGCCCAGCGCCGGATCGATCCCTTGATCTTTGAGCTCGCGCCGAACGTCGGATACTTTCGCTTCGAAGCTTGCGACGGCGCTGCGGTACATCTGAAGATAGAAGACGTCTCGCGTGATCGTATAGGCGCGCACGTAGTTTTCTTGATCGGTCTGCGAGCGCAGCAATTGCTGGATCGCGATTTGCGCTTCCTGGATGCGCGTTTCTCGATCGAACGTAGCCGTCACTTCCGCCCGCTCTACGAACGAGCCTTCGATCGCAAAGCCGAGCGTCGCTAGCAGGACGATCGTGATGACGACCGTCCCTCGCAGACGGCGAACGGCAGGAGTCGCTCCGTTCAATGCAGAGCGTTCTCGATAGGTTTCGTCATTTGGGCCTCCGAAGCACAACCCGCTATGCAGGCGCAGCACAATTTTGGAATAGTCACTTCGTACGACATCCGCGACATTTGTCCGCCAGCCTGCGGGGTCGTCCGCAGTTAGCCGACTTGATGCAGACGCCATGCGCCGCTACGAGCAGGCGCGCGACGCGGCGGTCGCGCAGCTCGACGCGCTGGAGCGTCTTCTCCCGCCCGACAACGCCGCCCCGGTCGCTGCCGCTCGGCTACGCCTGGAACGCGGCAAGTTCGTGCTGGCCGTCGTCGGCGAGTTTTCCAGCGGCAAGTCTTTTCTGCTCAACGCCTTGCTCGGAAAATTTCGCTACGAACGCCAGGGCGATCGCAAGCACCTCGTGGGACTGCTCGCGACGGACATCAACCCCTCGACGGCCGCGATAACCGAGCTGGACTACGCGCCGCTCGACGAAGCGTACGCCGTCTACGAGGACGGCCGGCGGGAACGGATTCCGCTCGATCGCCTCAATCGCTTCATCGCCGTTGGAGACGGCGATGTCGGAAGCGTACACGAGGCCACCGCCGACGAAAAGGACGTGCCGATCCGTGTCGCCGTGCGGACGGACTCTCCGTTCCTCGAACGCGGCTTCACCGTCGCGGATACTCCCGGATTGGCTTCGATCAATCCCGCCCATCGCCGCGCGACGCTGAGTTTCTTGCCAACGGCCGATGCGGTGCTGTACCTGATCGATACGCAACAGCCGTTCACGCAAGGCGACGCGGCCTTCTTGGGATTGATCCGCAACCATCTCGATTCGATCTTTATCGTGCAAACCAAGATCGATCTGTGGCAAGAACCGCAAAGCGATGGCCTCCCCGCATGGGAGCACGCGCACGGGCGCATCGCATCGCTAGCGGCGGTTCACGCGCCGGGCACCTACGTCTACGCGCTGTCGGCACGCGAGTACGCCGAGGGCACGCTCGAACGCGACGCGGCGCGCATCCAAGCCAGCCGGTTCCCCGCATTTCTGGCCGCGCTCGACGCCTCGTTGATCGGCAGCACTGGCCGCGCTCGCCTCCGTCGCGCGCTGGACGTCGCGCGGCGCGCGTCGGACGACGCGCGCACCCACATCGCGCGCGACCTCGCGATGCTGGCACTCGCGCCGCAGGGGCTCGAAGCACGGCGCGCCGAGGTCGAGCCTTCGCTGGTCACGCTCGACGCGCGCATCTCGGTCCAACGCGACGCGATCGGCGCCGCGCGCGACGTTTTCGGGAACGCGATCGACGACGGGGCGGCCGCGTTGGCCGAGGCCACGGAAACGCAACTCTCCCAATCGTTCGATACGGCCGATATCGCGCGCTTGCGCGATCGCGCGCGTTTACATACGATCGTCGATCGCGCGATCGCGGACGTCGCGGGCGACTTCGCCGAGCGCATCGCCGACCGCGTCGTCGACGATCTCGATGCGGCGGCGGGCCTCGCCTCCGACATCGACACCCTGCGCTTTTCACTCAACGATGCGGCCGCTCGCGCCTTGGGAGCAGATCCCGGCAACAGCCTGTGGAGCGGCGACGTGCGGGCGGCCATCGCGGCCACGATCGTGCTCGACGCCATCGGCGGTCCGGCCATCGCGCTCGTTCACGAGATCGCTATGCGCTTCTCGAGCAACGCGCCCGGTGCGTACATGAAGCGCGAGCTGATCGCCGACCTGCGCGCGACGATCTTCCCGCGCATGCGCGCCGAGCTTTCGGTTTTTGCACGCTCGGCTGCCGGCGCGTTGCGTTCGACCTACGACGAATTCGCCGGCGCTTTGGATCTGGCCGCGGCGTCCGCTCGCGACGAGCAGCTCGGATCGATCGAGCGCGCGCTTGCGGCCGCCAAAGCCGGTACGTCGCCCGCCCGCTGCGACGAGTTCGTTCGGCGTCGCGACGGCATCGACGTCTCGATCGCTGGGGTCGGCGCCGTCGTCGAGGAGTTCTTAGCCCACGATCCCGAAATCGCGCCGGCCGACGCGGGGCCCCAGGCCGTCCGCACCGCGCACGTCGACCCATCGCTCGATCGCGCGCTCTACGATAAAGGTCTGCGTCCGCAGCGCTGGCGCGTCGCGGTGCTCGGGGCTCTGCGTCGTGGAAAATCCAGCCTGATCAACGCCTTTGCGGGCGCCGTCGTCCTCGACGACGACGCGGCCGGCAGCGCGCTGTTTCCCATTCACGTTCGCTACGGTCAAACCGATCAGGCGTTCGCCTTGGGCGACGACGGAACGTGGAACGAGATCGACATCTCGGGCACCGTCGCGGCGGCGAGCTCCTCGCCGGTTCTGCGCCTCACACCATGGAAGCATCCGCAACAACTGGTTCTGGTACATGCGCCGGCATTTGACTCCGGACAAGCCTACGCGCAGGAAGTCAACGCGGTCGTCGCCGGCGCCTCCAGCGCGGTGCTCTGCCTCTTTTCGCGTCAGCTTTCCGAAGTCGAACTCGCACTCTACGAACGCGTCGCCGAACTGGGCAAACCGATGCTGTTCGCGCATACGTTGGCCGACAACGAAACCGCCTCGGAACGCCGCGACGTGGTGGAACTCGCCGCGCGATATCTGCGCGAACGGGCGATCCCAACCCCGCGCATCTTTACGGTTTCGGCACAGGAATACGTAGGAGCGATCGCCGCGGGACGCGCCCCCGCGCCATGGAACGAACTCGGCGCGCTGATCGCGACGATCGAGGGTCAGGCGGAGTCGCACATGGCCCGACTCGCGCGGCTCGAGCGAGCCTCTGCCGACGTCGCTGCAGCGGGCGTTGCAGCACCGGTCCCAATACAAAAAGGGGGCCTGCTTGCGCGACTGTTCGGCAAGGGGCGGTAATGGGTAGACCGTCGAAGGCAAACGCTCGGGTCTTTCAAGGAGGCTTTCCCGCGGTGAGAACATTCGGACCTGCGTCCATTGCAGTCGGCGACGGTGCGTCGACGTTCGGAAGAGTTGCCGTCGAGCACGGGCGCATTTCCGCAATCCTTCCCGCGCAAGGCAGCAGCGATCTTCCCCTTCCCGACGGCACGATCGTCGCTCCGGGACTGATCGACGTGCATACCAACGGCGCGGGCGAGTTTCTGTTCAATCGCGATCAAGGCAATGCCGTGCCCGTTGCAGCGGCCGAATACGCGCGCATGGGGGCCACCGGATATGTGGCCTCGGTCATGACCGCGCCGTGGGAATCCATGCTTCACGCCGCCAGCGAGATAGCCGATGCCGCGCACGAACTCGAGGAAAACGGCCCGATCGGCGCGCGCTGCTTAGGCATTCACTTCGAAGGGCCGTTTCTCAATCCGAAGTTTCGCCGCGTCCACCGCCACGATTGTTTGATCCCCGCTTCCAAAGCGCGCGCGAAAGAAATGATCGACGCGTGCAAAGGAACGTTGCTCCTGGTCACCCTAGCGCCCGAGGTCGCCGGGGCCACCGATGCGGCGCGCGTCTTTTTAGAAAACGGCGTGACGTGTTCGGCCGGGCACACCGCCGCGAGATACCGCGATGGAAAACTGGCGATCGGCTTGGGCTATCGCTCGTTGACGCACGCCTTCAACGGCATGCCGCAGCTCGACCATCGGGATCCGTCGATTTTGGTCGCGTTCGTGCAGGACGAACGGACGCTGGTCCAAGCCATCGTCGACGGCCACCACGTCGCACCGGTCATGATCGACGTCCTCCATCGCCTGTTGGGCGACCGCATCGTGCTCGCCACGGACAATATGCCGCCGGCCGGACCGGGCTATCACATCAGCGGCGGCGTTATGCGCTCCGAAGACGGCACGATTGCCGGGAGTGCCCTGCGCATCGACCAAGCGCTGCGAAATTACATGTCGTACGCCGAGTTGCCGTTTGAAAGGGCCATCGTGGCCGCTACGTACGCGCCCGCTAAACTGATCGGGCACGACGGCCAGCTCGGCCGCGTGATTCCGGGATTGCGCGCCGACCTTTCCTTCTGGAACGCCGAGCACCAAGTCGTCGCAACGATGGTCGGCGGCGAGCTCGTCCACAACGAACTCCCCACCCCCGCCGGCGCCAAGAGCTAGGGAACCTAAGCGTCGTCCAAGCCGCGATACGGCAGGGGCTCCGCGAAGTCGTAGGGAGTCGAGAAAACTTCGGGGACGTGTTTGAAGTTGTAATAGGGCGGCGGGGACGCGATCTGCCATTCTAGGGTTCTCGCACCCCAGGGGTTGTTGCCGGCTTTCTTGCCGTGGCGGATACTCCAGATGGCGTTGATGAAAAAGATCAGGATGGCGGCGGTCATGACGAACGACGAGATCGATTCGAATTGATTCCACCCGGTGAACTGGGGGTCGTAGGACGAGACGCGGCGCGGCATGCCGAGCAGTCCCAGCCAGTGCATGGGCAAGAACGTGCCGTTGACGCCGATAAAGAATAGCCAGAAATGGACCTTTCCCCACGTCTCGTTCATCAAGCGTCCGGTCATCTTGGGATACCAGAAATACGACATCGCGAAGATGCCCATCAGGCTGCCGCCGACCAGCACGTAGTGCAAGTGTCCGACGATGAAGTACGTCCCGTGCGCGTGCAGATCGAACGGAACCGCGGCCAAGAAGACGCCGGTGATGCCGCCCATGGTAAACGTTGCGAGGAACCCGATAGCGAACAACATCGCGGTGGCAAAGTAGATCTTTCCGCCCCACAAGGTGGTGATCCACGAGAAGATCTTAATGCCGGTCGGGATGGCGATGACCATCGTGAGCAGCATGAACGGCAGCTGCAGATACGGGGCCAGCCCCGACGTGAACATGTGATGCGCCCACACCATGAAGCCCAGCAGCGCGATGGCGACCGACGAGAACGCGATCAGCTTATAGCCGAAGATCGGTTTGCGCGCGAAGACCGGAACGATCTCGGAAATCGCACCGAATGCCGGCAGGATCGTGATATAGACCGCCGGATGCGAATAGAACCAAAACATGTGCTGCCAAAGCACCGGGCTGCCGCCCTTGGTCGGGTCGAAGAACGGCACGCCGAACTGCCGCTGAACGAACAGCGCGCCCAGTGCCGCCGACAGCGCGGTCGTGGCGATCATCAGCAACGGGGCGGTTGCGAGTTGAGACCAGACGAACAGCGGCATCCGCGTAAACGTCATGCCGGGGGCGCGCATCTTGACCATCGTCACGATGAAGTTCAAGCCGGCGATCGTAGAACTCACGCCGACCAAGAATATCGCCGCGCACCACATCGAGGTTCCGGGACCGCCTTGGAGCGACATCGGCGGATATTCGGTCCAGCCCGCTTGCGGAGCGCCCATGAGGAACGACGAGTACAGCATCAAGCCACCGACCGGGAAGAGCCAGAACGACAGCATGTTTAACCACGGGAAAGCCACATCCCGCGCGCCGATCTGCAAGGGCATGATCAGGTTGCCGAAGCCGCCCGTCAGCAGCGGAATGATGACCAGCCAGATCATCGTCGAGCCGTGGATCGTGTAGAGCTCGTCGTAGGTCGACGTGGCTACGACGTTGCCCGACGAGTGCATCAACTGAGCGCGGATGATTTCGGCCAGCATGCCGCCCAAAATCATAAACACGAAGGCGGTGATGATGTACTGGATGCCGATGACCTTGTGGTCGATCGAAAAGATATACTTACGGACGAAGGTCTGGGGTTCGGGATGAATGTGCTCGTCGAGTTCCCCGTCCGCGCGAGCCGGCCCCAGAACCGCGTAGCTCATCGGGCCTTGACCTTCTCGGCGTCCTTGCGAAAATAGGCCGCGTTGATTTCGGCAAATCGTGCCCATTTTTCGGGGACGTCGGTGTCGGCGAAGATCGCCTCCACCGGGCAGGCTGAGACGCACGCGCCGCAGTCGATGCAGACCTCGGGATCGATGTACAACATTTCATCGGCGTCGTCGCCATGGATGCAATCGACCGGGCAAACGTCGACGCACGAGCGATCCTTGGTGCCGATGCAGGGGTCTGTAATCACATAGGCCATACTCGCACTATAGAAGAGGCAGGCGCCGCGCGAATTGACGGCGGTCATCCCCCACCTGCGAGAAAAGACACAGCGCCACGCTAGCGTGTTATAGTGAAGGTCTCGATGGAAGTTTTTGACGTGCGCGGCGTACCCGTCGCCCGGCGCCACGCGCTTATCGTCGCGCGTTTGGAAGCGCTCGGCGGCGATACGCTGCTGATCCGCACGGACCACAACCCAAGGCCGCTGCGCTTCGAACTAGAACGGCGCTTTGCCGGGCGCTTTGTTTGGGACGAGCGCGAAGCCGGCGAGAGCGTTTGGGAAGTTCGCGTCGTGGAGGCACGTCGCGATCCCGACGAAATCAAAACCCTGCTCCGGCGTAGCGCGGTTTTCTATCGGGCGCCCTCGACGGTGCTGACCGCGCTCGCGTCGCGTGCCCGAAGTGCGTCGATTCGGCGTCATCGTGCGATCGCGCACCAAGACATACGTTGGCCATACCTCGGCATGATCGCCGGCGGCATCGTCGACGCCGTCCTGCTGACGTCTTCGGGGAAGGAACTCGCCGTCCAAGAATACGTTGCCGCCGACATCTTCGGCGAGTGCGAACTGCTCGACGGCGGCGCGACCCTGCTCCGGTACGAGGCGCGCAGCACGGATACGTCCGTCGTACTCTTTCCAACCGACGCCGTGGGCGCGGCCATGGAAGCCGATGTCGGCGTCGCGCGGGCGATCTCGCGCCTGGCCGCGCAACGCGCGCGTCTCTATTGCAAGTTCGTCGCGATAGCGATGGGATCGCCGACGGCCGTGCGGGTTGCGACCGTGCTTCTTCCCTATGCCGGACCGATGGTCGGCATGTCCGACGCGCTCGAACCGTTGCCATCCATGACCCAGGTGGAGTTGGCGCGCCTTGCGGGAACCGCTAAAGAAGTCGTCAACCGCGCGCTCTCCGACCTAGAATCCCTGGGCGCACTCAGGCGCCAATTCGGCCACGTCGTACGTCTGGACCGTCAACGATTAAGCGATATTCTCGAGCATCAGCCGCCTAAATAGGCGGCGACGACGGCGGGGTCCTCGAGAAGATCGGCGGCAGCGCCGGTGCGCACGATGCTCCCGCTTTCCAGGACGTAGGCGCGTTGGGCGATGCGCAGAGCTTGGCGCGCGTTCTGCTCGACCAGCAGCATCGTCGTCCCGCCATGATGCAGTTCGCGGATGATGGAAAAGATCGTTTCGATCGCCATCGGCGCGAGGCCCAGCGACGGTTCGTCGAGCATCAGCAACCGCGGCGAGCCCATCAACGCGCGGCCGATCGCCAGCATCTGCTGCTCGCCGCCCGAAAGGGTCGCCGCCGATTGATCGATACGCTCGCCCAACCTTGGAAATGCATCGAGCACGAACGCCTGACGCGTCGCGATGACTTGGCGCGAACGCTCGCCGAACGCACCCAACTCCAAGTTCTCGCGAACGGTCATACGCGTGAAGATGCGCCGCCCTTCGGGAACGTGGTTGAGACCTGCGCGCGCGATCGCATCGGCCGAGCGGCCGCGCAGCGACTTGCCATCGAACGCGATGCTGCCTTTCCAGGGAATCAGCCCGCTGATCGCGCGCAAGGTGGTCGTCTTGCCCGCGCCGTTGGCGCCGAGCAGCGCGACGATCTCACCAGGTTCGACGTGCAGATCGATCCCGTGCAGCGCCTCGATGCCGCCGTAGCGCACTTCGAGACCGCGCACGTCGAGCAGGCTCACGCGCCGGCTCCAAGGTAGGCTTCGATCACGCGCCGATCGGCTCGGATCTGCGCGGGCGGCCCCTGGGCGATCTTCTCGCCGCGATCCAGCACGACGATGCGTTCGCTCGCGCTCATCACCAAGGACATGTCGTGCTCCACGAGCATCTGCGTGACGCCTCGCGCGCGAATGGCCTGCAGCAGATCGCGCAGCGATGCCTTCTCGCGCGGATTCATGCCGGCGGCAGGCTCGTCGAGCAGCAATAACTGCGGGCGGCTCGCCAGCGCGCGAGCGATCTCCAAGCGCCGTTGCGAACCGTAATCGAGGCTGCCCGCTTCAACGTTTCGGACGCGTTCCAGGCCAACGAACGCCAACAGCTCGCGAGCCCGCTCGCGCGCTCGCGCCTCTTCCCGGCGCTCGCCCGGGACGTGGAGGAGCGACGCAAAGAGGTTGGACCGCAGGCGCGCGTGTTCGCCCGCCATCACGTTATCGATCGCCGGCATGAACGTAAACAGGCGCACGTTTTGAAACGTGCGCGCGATGCCGGCGACGGCGATTTGGTAGGTCGGACGCCCGTCGATGCGCGCGCCGTCGAACTCGATGCTCCCCGCATCGGGCGCGTATATCCCGGTAATCGCGTTGAAGATCGTCGATTTTCCGGCACCGTTGGGGCCGATGACGGCCAGCAACTCGCCCCGCTCGACCGCAAACGAAACGCCCGCAAGCGCGCTCACGCGTCCGAAGCGTTTGGAGATGCAATGCAATTCCAGCAGCGCCACGCTACGATGTGCCGGCCTGCGGATTGGTCAGTTCCTCGCTGCGCTGACGGTTGGGCAGCAGACCGCCCGGCCGGAAGAGCATGATGCCGACCAGGATCGCGCCATAGATAAGAAAGTGGTACTGGCCGAAATCGACGTTGAGATGCACGGCCGCCGCCATCGTGTTAGCTTGCGGCAACAGGACGCCGTTGACGAACGTCAGCACGAGGGCTCCGACGACCACGCCCGCGATGTTCCCCATGCCGCCCAGCACCAGCATCGACACGATCAGAACGCTGAGCTGAAATTGAAACAGGTCGGGGGACACCAAACTGAGTTTGGCGGCGAAGATCACGCCGCCTAGGCCGCTAAACGAAGCGCCCAACGCAAACGCTGCCAGTTTGACGGCGGTCGTATTGATACCGACGTGCTTGGCGGCCAGCTCGTCCTCGCGAATCGCCATCCACGCGCGCCCCAAGCGACTATCGCGCAAGTTCCGCACCAGCAACAGCGTCAGCGCGATCGCGCCCAAGGAAACGTAGTAGTACGGCATGGAGCCCTGGCCGAACGAGCGACCGAAGAACGTCGGAAAATCCAACGCCGCGATGCCGTTCGGGCCGCCGGTCAACTTGGTCAGATTCTGAAACACTTGCGGCACGATTTCGCCGAAGCCCAACGTCACGATCGCCAGGTAATCGCCGTGCAAGCGCAGGGTCGGCGCGCCCAGGACGATGCCGAACAGCGAAGCCAGCGCCGCGGCGATAAACAGAATCGCCCAAAACGGCAGATGGATGCCCAACTGCGGGCTGGCCAACAAGGCATACGCGTACGCGCCGATCGCAAAGAACGCCGCGTACCCCAAATCCAGTAGTCCGGCATATCCGACGACCACGTTGAGGCCCAGCGCGAGCACGATGTAGATTCCCGCGTCCGCCAGAACGTTCAGCGTCGCATCGTTGCCGTTAACGAGCGGGCCCAGCAGCAGAATCGCCGCTAGCAGCGCGCCGATGGCCAAGCGCTTGCGCGGCGCTTGCACCATCTGCAATGCGACCGTCAGGCCGATCCCCGCCGCAAAATACAGGTAGATCATACTTTGGTGGGTCTCGATTCGCCAAGCAGGCCGGACGGACGGAAGACCAGCACGAGAATGAGGATCGCGAAGACCACGACGTTGGACCATTGACCGCCGATCAGCCAGGTCGAGAACGACTCGATGATTCCGATGGCAAACCCGCCCAGCATCGCACCGGCCAAATTGCCGATGCCGCCCATCACCGCGGCGGTAAATGCTTTGAGGCCGGCGCCGAACCCGTTAAAGAACCACGTCGATTGGTAGTAGACGCCCGACACGAACCCGGCGATCCCGGCCAAGGCGCCGCCGATCAGGAACGTCAGCGCGATCGTGGCGTTGACGTTGATGCCCATCAACTGCGCGGCGTCGCGATCTTGCGCCGTCGCGCGCATCGCCTTGCCCAAACGCGTTCGCGCGATGAAGACCTGCAGGGCGAACATCGTCGCGACCGCCAGTCCCACGATCACGAGCTGTTTCACGTTGACGTCCAGCGCGCCCAGCGAAAGCGTCGGATTGGGAATCAGCGATGGAAACTGCACGGGCGAGGGACCCTTCCACACCTGCATCACGTTCTCGAGAATGAACGAAACGCCGATCGCGGTGATCAAGGGCGCCAGGCGCGGCGCGTCGCGCAGGCGGCGATAGGCCAAGCGTTCGATCAGCAGGCCGACGATGCCGCATAGCAGCGCCGCGCCCAGCGCGGCGATCGCGATGTCGGCCACCAGCATCGGACCGTGCACCTCGCCCGTAACGCCCAGTGCCGCCAGGATCGTCAGCGCGAAGAACGACCCCAGCGTATAGACGTCGCCGTGCGCGAAGTTGATCAGCTCGACGATCCCGTAGACCATCGTGTAGCCCAATGCGATCAGGGCGTAGATCCCGCCCAAAGAAATGCCGTTGACCAGCTGGGCGAGAAATTGATGCACTACTTTTCGGTGAGGTTCAGTTGCCGAATGAACGCCCCTTGGCCGTTCTTAAATCCGTAAAGGCTGATGATCGGGTTGCGCACGTCGCCCGCAGCGTCGAACCCCACCGGCCCGATCGGCGTCTTGATGTGGATCGACGAGACGCCGGCTACGACCGCCGCGCGTGACGGAAATCCGCCGGCGCTTCGGGCGGCAGCTGCGATTG
>DATCDS010000013.1:0-56138 GCA_036510515.1 Vulcanimicrobiaceae bacterium | reverse complement strand
TCGCGCGCGCCCCGCGCGGTCGCGCCCAACCTGTTAGCGATCGACCATTGTGTGGGCAACGTCGGTTGGGGTGAAATGGACGGCTGGGTGGATTTTTACGCCAGCGTTTTCGGCTTCTCCGAGTTAGCGTCGTTCGACGATAAGGATATCTCGACGGAATACACCGCGCTCAAATCCAAGGTGATGACCGATCCTCGCCATCGCGTGAAGTTCCCGATCAACGAACCCGCGCGCGGCAAGAAGAAATCGCAAATCGAGGAGTACCTGGACTTTTATGGAGACGCCGGCGTCCAGCACGTCGCCATTCGCACCGACGATATCGTCGCGACGATCCGCGCTTTGGCATCGAACGGCGTAGAATTCCTCGATACGCCCGACTCGTATTACGACCTGCTCGAAGAGCGGGTCGGAAGCATCGACGAAAATCTAGCGATCCTGCGCGAGCTGCGCATCCTGGTCGATCGAGACGACTTGGGCTACATGCTGCAGATTTTCACCAAGCCCTTGCAAGATCGCCCGACGGTCTTTTTCGAGATCATCCAGCGCAAGGGCAGCCTCTCCTTCGGGAAGGGCAACTTCAAAGCGCTCTTCGTGTCCATCGAAAAGGAACAGGAGAAACGAGGAACCTTATAGCGGGCTTTAGGAGCCCGTCGGACTTAGGCCGTTTTTGGATTCAAGTGCGGTTTTTGTTCGGAGACTAGGCGCGAAGAGGGAGCGAAGCCAGAGCTTCGTGACCGATGAGGAACGACGTCTCCGGCAAAAAGCGCCTTGAAGACGGAAACGTGCCTAAGTCCGACGGGCTCCTAACTCCCACGGGAAGGAGTGCGGGCGCCTCGGGGTCGCATTGAAGAGGTCTGATGCTAGCTAGCCCCATTCGCCTTTCCGATATCTCCGTCGACGCGGTCATGCTCGAAACGCGCGCGGCGTCGCTCTCCAAACGTTCGATCAAGACCACGGCTAAGCGCGCGGGCATCGATCTCGCGATCCGCTGTATGGATCTCACCACCCTGGAAGGCAAGGACTCGTTCGGACGCGTTCGCTCGCTGTGCTCCAAGGCGATGACGCCTCGCCCAGGGTATCCCGGCGTGCCCAGCGTTGCAGCGGTCTGCGTCTATCCCAATCTCGTCGCCGTCGCCAAAGAAGCCCTCGCCGGCAGCGGCGTCAAGGTCGCATCGGTCGCGACGGCCTTCCCCAGCGGATTGGCCAGCATCGACATCAAGCTTGCGGACACCGAACAGGCCATCGTCGCGGGCGCCGACGAGATCGACATGGTGATCGACCGCGGCGCGTTTCTTTCGGGCTTGGAACAGCAAGTCTTCGACGAGATCGCCGCGATCAAACGCGCCTGCGGCGATCGCGCGCACCTCAAGGTCATCTTGGAGACGGGAGAGCTGGGCAGCTACGACAACATTCGTCGCGCCAGCGACCTCGCACTCGAAGCCGGCGCCGACACGATCAAGACGTCGACCGGAAAGGTCGGGACCAACGCCACCTTTCCTACCGCGTTGCTGATGTGTGAAGCGATCCGCGATTTCGCGCGGCGTACCGGTCAGCGACGCGGACTCAAAGTCGCCGGCGGCGTGAAGACTACCAAACAGGCGATGACCTATTTGGTCATCGTCAAGGAAACGCTGGGCGATGCGTGGCTGACGCCCGACCTGTTCCGGATCGGCGCGTCGTCGCTCCTGGACGATCTGCTGATGCAGCTCGAAAAGCTGGATACCGGCTCGTACGCCGGCCCCGATTACATCCCGAAGGACTAACGAACGATAGACATGGCGATTTTCGACTACGCTCCGGCCCCCGAATCCACCCGACCCAAGGTGCGCGACCGCTACGGCCTCTTCGTGGGCGGGCAGTGGACGGCGCCCGCGGGTGGTGAATACTTCGAGTCGATCAATCCGGCCAACGAAGAACGCCTCTCCGAGGTCGCGCTCGCGCAGGCCGCCGACGTCGATCGCGCCGTCGGCGCCGCTCGCAAGGCCTACGACAAGTACTGGCGCAAGATGCGCCCGGCCGATCGCGCCAAATACATCTATCGCATCGCGCGCGCGATCACCGAAAAGTCGCGCGAACTCGCCGTGTTAGAAACGATGGACGGCGGCAAGCCGATCAAGGAGTCGCGCGACTTCGATATCCCGTTGGCCGCCGCGCACTTCTTTTACTACGCCGGCTGGGCCGACAAGCTCGAGTGGGCGATGCGCGCGGGTCAAGAAGCCGCACCGCTGGGCGTGTGCGGGCAGATCGTTCCGTGGAACTTCCCGCTGCTGATGGCCGCGTGGAAACTCGCGCCGGCGCTTGCGTGCGGAAACACCGTGGTCCTCAAGCCGGCCGAAACGACCTCGCTCTCTGCACTCGCACTCGCGCAGATCGTCGCCGAAGCCGACCTTCCGCCCGGGGTCGTCAACGTCATTACGGGCGAGGGCGCCACCGGCGCCGCACTGGTCAATCATCCCGACGTCGACAAGATCGCCTTCACCGGCTCGACCGACGTCGGCAAGATGATCCAACGCGCGCTGGCAGGCACGGACAAGCGTCTGACGCTCGAACTTGGCGGGAAGGCCGCGCACATCGTTTTCGCCGACGCCGCGATGGATCAGGCCGTCGAAGGCGTGGTCAACGGCATCTACTTCAACCAAGGTCACGTCTGCTGCGCGGGCTCGCGCTTGCTGATCGAGGAAAGCGTCCACGACGAGTTCGTCGTGCGCCTGACCGAGCGGATTCAGACGCTGCGGTTGGGCGACCCGCTCGACAAGAACACCGACATCGGGGCGATCAACTCGCGCGCCCAACTCGACAAGATCAACGAACTGGTTCGCAGCGGCATGGATCAAGGCGCGATCTTGGTGCAGCAGCAGTGCGCGCTGCCGGCCAAGGGCTTCTTCTTTCCCGCGTCGTTCTTCACGAACGTCCACCAATCGCATCGCATCGCGCGCGAAGAGATCTTCGGCCCCGTGCTTTCGATTCTCACCTTCCGTACGCCCGAAGAAGCCATCGAGAAGGCCAACAACACGCCATACGGCCTTTCTGCCGGCGTCTGGACCGACGAGGGTTCCAAGAACATGTGGATCGCCCAACACCTGCGCGCGGGTGTGGTGTGGTGCAACACGTTCAATCAATTCGATCCGACCTCGCCCTTCGGCGGGTACCGCGAATCGGGCTTCGGACGCGAAGGTGGCGTCCAGGGCTTGCGCGAGTATCTCGCTCACTAGGAGCCACCCGCTGCGAGGTGCGCGATGGACATTCACGCGTTAGGATCGTGGTATCGTCGGAATCGCGCGCGTTCCGAGCGGATCTTCGGTTTGATCGACGAGGACGCGCTGCACGACCGCCCGATCCCGTTACGCCATCCGTTCGTCTTCTACCAAGGACATCTGCCGGCGTTTAGCTATCGCACGCTCAACGAACGCGCGCTCGGCCAGGCGCCCATCGATGCGGCGTTGGAAAAGCTTTTCGAGCGCGGCATCGATCCCAGATCGCAAACCCAAGCGGAGCGCCTGCAGCCGCAGACGTGGCCGTCGCCGCAAGAGATCGCGGAGTTCGGGCAGCGCTGCGACGAACGCGTGCTCGACGCACTGGCCAACGCACGCCTCGACGATCCGTCGGTCCCGCGCTTGCGGCGCGGGCAATCGGCCTACACGATCTTGGAGCACGAGCAGATGCATCACGAAACCCTGCTCTACCTCATTCATCAGTTGCCCTACGATCGCAAGACCCAGGTGAAACAAGTACACCTCGACACGACGCCGCCGCGCAACGATCTGGTGATGATCCCGGCGGGGCGCGTAACGTTGGGAGCCCGGCCCGACGAGATTCCGTTCGGATGGGACAACGAATTCGGCGC
This sequence comes from Vulcanimicrobiaceae bacterium, assembly GCA_036510515.1. Taxonomy (GTDB): domain Bacteria; phylum Vulcanimicrobiota; class Vulcanimicrobiia; order Vulcanimicrobiales; family Vulcanimicrobiaceae; genus JALYSX01. Next base: position 52,294 of record DATCDS010000013.1, on the reverse strand, counting down.
GTCGACGGTGAACCTTCCGTCGTTTGCCATACAACGCTTTCCCGTAACCAACGGCGATTGGTTAGCGTTCGTACGAGCCGGCGGCGCGGCCGCGCCATTCTGGAGAGAGCGCGATGGTCGCTGGTTCTTGCAAGCGGCGTTCGAGGAGTTGCCGCTGCCGCTTTCGTGGCCCGTCTACGTCTCGCACGATGCAGCCGCCGCGTACGCGGCGTGGGCCGGAATGGCGCTTCCGAGCGAAGCGCAGTATCATCGCGCGGCGTTCGGAGCGCCCGATGGCTCCGAGCGCGCGTTTCCATGGGGTGACGACCAAGCCGACGCGGGCCACGGCAACTTCGATTTCGCGCGGTTCGATCCCGAGCCGGTCGACGCGCACCCCGATGGCGCGAGCGCCTGGGGCGTCCACGATCTGGTCGGCAACGGATGGGAATGGACCTCGACGCCGTTCGGTCCGCATCTCGGCTTCGAGCCGATGGCCTCGTATCCGCAATACTCCGCCGATTTCTTCGACGGTAAACACTTCGTCATGAAGGGCGCCTCGCCGGTTACGGCCCGCGAAATGATCCGCCCGTCGTTTCGCAACTGGTTTTACGGGGATTACCCCTACGCCTACACGAAGTTCCGCTATGTGCAAGATGTGTCAAGGTGAGGTGTATGTCATGGTGAAGCGCGGCATGGCGATGCTCTTGGCCGGCGCTATGTTGCTGGCGGGTGCGGCGTGTTCCAAGGTCGGCAGCCCGGTCGCGTCCACGGGAATTTTGCGCATCGCGCTGCCGATCTCGCCGACGCAGCTCGACCCACTACTTTCGCAGAACACCAACGAGGGCTTCGTAGACGGCTTGATCTTCTCGGAGTTGGTGACGCTCGACGACAAGGGCAATGAGGTCCCCGACCTCGCGCAAGTCGTTCCCACAATACAGAACGGCGGCATCAGCAAAGACGGTCGCACGATCACCTATCACTTGCGTCGTAACGTGAAGTGGCACGACGGCGTCGCGTTCACGAGCGCCGACGTCAAATTCTCATGGCAAGCAGTGCTCAATCCCGACAACAACGTGGGTTCGCGCGCGCCGTACGCCCGCATCTCCAGCGTGGATACGCCCGATCCGTACACGGTCGTGTTCCACTTCAAGCGGTTATTCGCCCCGGCGATCGACACGATCTTTGGCGAGAGCGACTCGCCGTACCGCATCATTCCCAAGCATCTGCTCGGCAAGTACAAGAACATCAACCAAATTCCGTTCAACGCGGCGCCCGTCGGGACGGGGCCGTTCAAGTTCAAGCAGTGGCTGCGCGGCGATCGGATCGTGCTAGTCGCCAATCCCGACTACTTCTTGGGTCCGCCCAAGCTCAAAGAGATCGTCGTCAAGATTATCACCGACGATAACACGACCCAGGCGGAGTTGCGTTCGGGAGATGTCGATCTGGGCATCGAGATCAACGGCCCCACGTATCACGCGCTTTCCGGCGCGCAGAACCTTCATCTGGTGATTACGCCCGCACCCAACTGGGAGGGGATGCTCTTTAACATGACGCGCGCACCGCTGAACGACCCGGCGGTGCGCCACGCGATCGCACTCTCGCTCGATTCCGCCAAGCTGAGCGCGAACAACGAGTATGGGACGGCGAAGGTTGCGACGGCCGATCTTTCGCCGTTCTATTGGGCGTTCGATTCTTCGCTCGCCCCCACATCGTACGACCCCGCCCAGGCGGCCCGTATCCTCGATGCCGATGGCTGGCGGATGGGGGGCCATGGCCTTCGCATGAAGAACGGCGCGCCGCTCTCGCTGCAGATCGCTTACGGCCAGGGCAGTCAGGTAGCCCAGAACATCGGCGTTGAAGTGCAATCTTCTCTCAAGCGATTGGGGGTCGGCATCGCGCTCAAAAGTTATTCCTACGCACTGCTATACCAAGCAGCGCAGGACGGCGGCATTTTCAACGGCGGGAAATTCGATATCGCGTTTTATGCCTGGGTTTCGGGCGGCGATCCCGACAACTCATCGCAGTGGATGTGCGCCCAGGTGCCGCCCGCAGGGAACAACGTCTCGCGCTACTGCAGCCAGCAAATGGACGCCGCGCAGAAACTCGCACTCTCGACCTTCGACCGCGCGACCCGCAAACGCGCGTATGCCACGATCGAAGCGTTGCTTCTGCACGACGCGCCCGGGGTGTTCTTCTTTTATCCCAACATCCGTTACGCATACAATCCCGCGCTCCAAGGCTTCGCACCCAACGGCATCTCCGAAGGCTGGAACGCCTACCAATGGAGCATTTAGGTGAAGCGCAGCTATCGCACGAGCGTGTGGCTTGCGTACACGGCGGGGTTTCTCGCATTGGCGAGCGCCGTTTGGGCCGTCGTCGAATTGCGCGGCCACGGCCCTGGCACACCATTCGGCGTTTCCGAATTCGGGTTTCGAGCGGTCACAGCGTTGGCATGGGGATTCGTCGCATTTGCTGGTATCGTACAGGCGCGCCGTTGCAAGGAGCGCCTGCAAGCCGACGAATGATGCGGCGCGATTGCCTGCGGCACATTTTATAAGCTTGACCTAGATCGCTTTCGCGCCGCGGGTCGCGCGGCGAAATGGCTGGCGAGCGCCTTTTCCAATATAGGGACATGGTGTTGCGTTTTTACGCGACCGTTATGGCCGTTCTCTTGCTTGCTCCCTTGTCTGCCCGCGCCGGCGACCAATATGGCCCAACCCCGCTAGCGGGCCTGGGTCGCCGGCAGCGATCCCGACAACTCGTCGCAGTGGATGTGCGATCAGGTGCCGCCAGAGGGCAACAACGTTTCGCGCTACTGTACTCCCGCCATGGACGCCGCGCAGCGTCTGGCACTTTCAACCTTCGATCGTGCCACACGCAAGCGCGCCTACGCCACGATCGAATCGCTGCTCCTGCGCGACGTACCCGCTAGGTTCTTCTTTTACCCCAACCAAGGCTACGCGTTCTCGCCCGATCTCCAAAACTTCCGCCCCAACGGCATCTCCGAAGGCTGGAACGCCTACCAATGGAGCATCTGATCGGCGCGGTGTGGAAGTACTCTAAATATGTTGGCTACCGGCATCGTCATCCTCATCTTCGTGCTTGCCGTGGTTTTTATGTCCATCGGCGTACAGCGACGTAAGCGCGCATACTCTCCTCATCCTACCGGACAGGATAGCCCCGGCCAGGAAACGCCCCAAGCGAGCGTCAAGGGCTTCCCGCTCACGCGACCGTAATCGAACGTAACCCCGAGAAAGGGTTCTAACTTGAGTACCACTTCCACGGCGAAAAAGGTTGCTATTACGGTTGCACACGGTGATGGCATCGGGCCGGAGATCATGGATGCGACACTGCGCGTCATCGAGGCGGCCGGCGCGGCGCTGGATATCGAGACCATCGAGATCGGCGAATCGATTTACAAGCGCGGGTTGGGCAACGGTATCGAGCCCAGTTCCTGGGATTCGCTGCGCCGAACCAAAGTTTTCCTCAAGGCGCCCATCACGACACCGCAGGGCGGCGGCTTCAAGAGCCTCAACGTTACGGTGCGCAAGACGCTGGGCATGTACGCCAACGTACGCCCGTGCGCGTCGCTGGCGCCGTATATCGCCACCAAACATCCCAACATGAACCTCGTGATCGTGCGCGAGAACGAGGAAGACGTCTACGGCGGCATCGAGCATCGCCAGACCAATCAGGTCACGCAGTGCCTCAAGCTGATCTCGCGCCCGGGCAGCGAGCGCATCGTTCGCTACGCGTTCGAGTACGCCAAGGCCAACAAGCGCAAGAAAGTCACGTGCTTCACCAAAGACAACATCATGAAGATCACGGACGGCTTGTTCCATAAGATCTTCGACGAGATCGCTCCCGAGTATCCCGACATCGAGAACGAACATTGGATCGTCGACATCGGTGCGGCCAAGATGGCCGACACGCCCGAAGTCTTCGACGTGCTGGTGATGCCCAATCTCTACGGCGACGTGCTTTCCGACGTCGCGGCGCAGATCACCGGATCGGTCGGCCTGGCGGGCTCGGCCAACATCGGCGACCACTGCTCGATGTTCGAGGCGATCCATGGCTCGGCGCCGCGACGCGCGGGGCAGAACCTGGCCAATCCTTCAGGGCTGTTCCACGGCGCGCTGCTGATGCTCATCCACATCGGCCAAGGCGATGTCGCCGAACGCGCGCACAACGCGTGGCTACGGACGATCGAGGACGGCGTCCATACCTACGACATCTACAAAGAGGGCACGAGCAAAGAGAAGGTTGGGACCAAGGAGTTCGCCGACGCGATCATCGCGCGTCTCGGGCAAAAGCCCCAGCATCTCGCCCCGGTAGCGTACGCCAAAGACTTGACCATGGACATCTCGACGCGCGCCGCAGGGAAATCGTCGCCAAAGGCCCACGTCGGCGTCGATGTCTTCGTCGACCTTCCCGAAGGCACTCCCGACGAGCTCGCTGCGAAACTTGGAAAGCTCGACATCGCCGGAACGAAGCTAACCATCATCAGCAATCGCGGGACCAAAGTCTGGCCAGACGGCAATCCCGATACGTTCTGGAGCGATCATTGGTCGTGTCGCTTCGAAAGCGACGGCAGCCCGTTCACGTCGGCACACGTCGTCAAGCTGCTCGATGCCATGGAAAAGGCCGGGCTGGACGCGGTCAAGACCGAGGGCCTCTACACGTTCGACGGTCAGCGCGGGTACTCGTTAGCGCAAGGGCAGTAGCGCGTGAGCGGCGGGGCGTCGGCGCTCACACGATTCGTTCGTGGGTTCCGGCGCCCTGGCGCTCGCCGCTGACGACGGTGCGGGCGAGCGTGGCGAGGACCGCCAACGCGCCGCTGGGAAAGTCCCAGAACTCCGCGCGCTCCATCGAGACGCGCAACAAGCGCATATCGGGATCGTCCAAACCCTTTGGAAACCAACTCGAAAGGCGCGGATCCCAGAGCTCCTGCATCTTAGCTCGATCGTTCACCAGGCGTGCCGCGCCCGTGACCGAGACGTAGAGGTTGCGCGTCGGATCGGAATAGCTCGCGTTGGCGCGGCACTCCCGGCTGGATTCCATCGCCGCAGCCGAATCGCGCCGCGTAAAAAACCAAAGCGTGCCGTCGGCATCGACCTCGTGCGTGGCCATCGGACGGCTGTGCAGAGAGCCGTCCTTGGCCACGGTCGTCAGCATCGCGACCTCGACGCCGCGGATCATCTCGTTCAGACGCGTAATCTGTTCCACGCCCCCACAATACCCGTCAACGGACGCCGTTAAGCGCCTGCCTTGTCGTCAACGAGCTCGTTATGGCGAATCAGCGCGGCGATGCCTGTCGCATCCACGTCAACGCGCGTGATCGAAGCCGGCATCAGCCGGACGCTCCACGCGAAGTAGCCGTCGCCGAACAGGTGCGCGAGCGCCGCATGCATGACGCCGGCATGCGCGACGATCGCTATCCGCTGGTCTCTGCCGACGAGCTCGTCGAGAAAACCGCCGACCCGCGACCTCACCAGGTCAAAGGTCTCGCCGTTCGGCGGCCTGTACTCGCGCGCTTCCAGGAAGCCGCCTCTTGCCGACGCCGGGAACGCCGCGACGATCTCGTCCCATGTCAGGCCTTCCCACCGGCCAAACGCGAACTCGCGTAACCGCGACTCGGTTGCGACATCCAGACGATGCGGCGCGGCGATCGTGCGTGCGGTTTCCGCCGCGCGCGACAGGTCGGAGGAATAGATCGCGTCGATGCGTTCGCCGGCCAGCGCATCGGCGACGGCCGAGGCTTGCGCGCGACCGGCATCCGAGAGCGGAACGTCGGTTTGCCCCTGAAAGCGGTGCGCCGCGTTCCAGGCCGTTTCGCCGTGGCGAACCAGCAGCAGTTGGCTCAGCGGCGCGATTTCTTCTTGGCGGGACCGGCCTTTTTCTTGGGCGACTCGAAATAGGTTTCGATCAGATCGAGCATGTCGTTGGCGTGCTCTTCTTCCACAGCCAGAATCGACTCCATCAAGCGCCGCGATGTCGGATCCTTGTCGCCGAAGAAACGCACGATCTCGGTGTACGATTCGATGGCGATCCGCTCGGCGACCAAGTTCTCCTTGATCATGTCGACCAAATCCGTGCCTTCCACGTACTGCGAATGGCTGCGCGTGGCCAAACCTTCGGGATTGAGATTGGGCGCGCCGCCCAGTTGCGTGATGCGCTCCGCGATCGAATCGGCATGCCCTTGTTCTTCGCCGGCGTGCGCAAGAAATTCGGCGGCGACCGCGTCCTTATTGAGGCCCTTGGCCATGTAATAATGCCGCTTGTAACGCAGCACGCAGACGATCTCGGTGGCGAGGGCTTGATTGAGAATGTCGCAGACCTGACCGACGTCGCCGCGATAGCTGTCGGTGATTGCACCGCGGTCGATGTTCGCGCGGGCGCGACGGCGTAGTTCCTTGACGTCGCTCAAAAAGGGATGGGCTTGGGCCATGATGCTCTTTCCTCATAACAAATACGAAGGCTGTCGCTCATCTGTTTCCCGCGCGACGGGCCTCCCAATCCGTTCGGGGTCGCCTCCGAGGGGTCCCCGCACGGTGCGTCGTAGGTCGTGCGGGTGTCCAAGCATGACGACGCCAGGCTCTCGGTCCGGAAGATGTACAAGCTCTACATCGGGGGCGCGTTCGTGCGATCGGAGTCCGGGCGCAGCGATCCGGCCTGGGACGGCAAAGAGTTCGGCGCCAACATCGCCCGGGCGTCGCGCAAGGACGCGCGCGATGCGGTGGTTGCCGCACGCGCCGGCGGCGCGAAGTGGTGGAAGACCGCCCCGGCCACCCGCGCTTTGGTGCTCTACCGCCTGGCCGAAATGCTCGAAGGCCGTGCGGGCGACTTTCCCGAGGGCGAGGGGGGGCCCGCGATCGACCGCATCATCTGGTACGCGGGCTGGTGCGACAAATATTCGGCCCTGCTCTCCACGCGCAACCCGGTCGCGGGGCCGCATTTTAACTTCTCAACCGTCGAGCCGACGGGCATCGTCGCCTTGCTCGCCCCGGACCGTCCGGCCTTGCTCGGGCTGGTGTCGGTGTTGATGCCGGCCTTGGTTGCGGGAAACGGAATCGTGCTGGTCGCATCGGAGACCGACCCGCGCACCGCGATCGTCTTTGCCGAAGGCTTGGCCACCAGCGACCTGCCCGCCGGCGTCGTGAACATCTTGACCGGCTTCCGCAGCGAGATCGCACCGGTACTGGCCAAGCACATGGACGTCAACGCGATCGGATTCGAGGACTCCGACCGCGAGCTGACCGCGGCGCTGCAGAAAGATTGTGCCGACAACGTCAAACGCAGCCACGTCCTGCACCGACGCGAACCCGAAGCGTGGTTCAAGAGCGACGCGCAGAGCCTGGACGAAATCTCCGCGTACTGCGAAGTAAAGACGATCTGGCATCCAGCCGGCGTATGACCGATGCGCACGCGCGTGCCGATATGGTCGCGTATTGCCGTCGACTGTGGGACCGGCGATTGGTCACCGGAACCAGCGGCAACGTGTCGCTTCGATTGTCGAGCGGCGACCTCTTGGTAACGCCGGCCGGGCGCTGTTTGGGAAGCGTGACCGATGACGAACTGGTCATCGTCGATACGCAGGGTACACCGCGCGATCCAAGCGCAAGGGCCAGCAGCGAACTGCCGCTGCACCTCGCAGCGTATGCCGCGCGAAACGACATTGCCTGCGTCGTTCACACCCATCCCACGTTTTGCGTCGTCTGGTCGAAGTTCGGCCGCGTCTTCGATCGAGATACCGTCGGAGCGCGCGAGACGCTAGGCCCGGTGGCCTTCGTCCCGTATCGCGAACCCGGCACCAAGGACTTGGCCGCGCTTTGCGGCAGCGAGTTCGCGCGCGGCATCGACACGGTCTTGATGGAACGGCACGGCCTCTCGGCCGTGGGAACGAGCCTGGAAAGGGCCTTCGTTCTGTCGGATCTCGCCGAAGAGGCCGCGCGGATCGCCTATTTCTCCCGAGGAGATAGCCGCCCGGGTTGCTAACGACAGGGAGCCGTTTCCCCTGGAGAGGTGGCAGAGTGGTCGAATGCACTCGCTTGGAAAGCGAGCAGCCGCGCAAGCGTCTCGGGAGTTCGAATCTCCCCCTCTCCGATTTTTTTAGCCGAACTTATGTGAGGCCTTCGACGTGCGCGAGCCAGAAGTCGAACGACGCGCGGGCTTGCGCTTCCAACATTTGATCGCCGGGAATCACGTCCCGCCCCAGCGCTTGCGCTAAGGTCGAACGCGAGCCGTAGTTCGCATCCATCACCAGATCGACCGCGCGCAGTTGCTCGATCAGCCCCGGCGCGAGCGTCGCTGCGGGCGGCAAAGTGCTGAGCACGAATTCGGGTGGATTCCCATCGACCCAGGGTTGCGCGTCGAAGCGTTCGCAGAGATCGACGACCTTCTGTCCGTCGCGGGCCCAAACGTAGGTGTAGACGTCGTTGGTCTCCAGTTCGGCCAACACCGCGCGTGCGGTGGCGCCCGACCCTAAGATGCCGACGCGCTTGAGAGCGATCGGCTCGTCGAGCAACGTTTCCAACGCGATGCGCGCGCCCAATCCATCGGTATTCGTGCCCACGACGGCTGCCCCCAGGAAGAGCGTGTTGATCGCGCCGATGCGCCGCGCGGATTCATCGAGCACGTCGCAGGCCAGCAACGCTTCTTCTTTGAGCGGATAGGTCACGTTGCAGCCGGTAAAGCCGTCGGCGCGCATGCGGCGCAGCACGTCCACGGCGCGCCCGCGCGCGACCGTAATCGCCTCGTAGCTGCCATCGATCGAAGCGTCGTCCATAAAGCCCTGGTGCAGGCGCGGGCTGCGGCTATGAGCGATCGGATCGCCGATGACCGCCAGCTTCACGGCGTGCGCCGCTGCGGCAGCATCAGCCGCTCGAAGAATCGGAAGAGCCGGGTGATGGGAAAGTCCTTGCCCTCGATCGGCTCGGTCAGGATCGTGTAGTGCCCGCAGAGCTTGCCGCCCAGCACGTCGGTGAAGAGCTGGTCGCCGACCACGGCAATTTGCCGGCGCGGCAAGCCCAGGATGCGTTTAGCGCGCAAGAAGCCGAACGGCAAGGGCTTGAGGGCGTTGGGCACGCTCGCGATCTCTAGCCGCTGCGCAATGGCCGTCACGCGGTCGCTGAAGTTGTTGGAAAGCATGCAGATCGCAAAGCCGCGATCGCGGGCCTGCCGGATCCACTCCAGGTGCTCGGCGGCCAGCTCGGTCTCGCGAAAGCCCAGGAGGGTGTTGTCCAGATCGACGATCAGTCCGCGCAGCCCGGCCCCGGCGAGTTCCTCTAGGGAAACATCTTTGAGTCGGGGGGCAAATCGGTCCGGGCGGAACATTTTGGGCCTGGTTGGGCCAGTTGTTCGCACTATCCTCGGGTCATCCACAGGTGCATCCTCCGATAGTTCGGCTTATCCCCAGGCAAAACACAAGGAGTCCACCGCCCGACCACCATATCTTGTGGAAACCAGCTGAGTGTGGCACAATAAGTGCCCCGCTTCTCTTTTCGACCCATGTGTAGTCGAACAGGTGTTCGACGTCTTAGCGCCCAAGTTTCTGGTCTATCCCTTGCTGCTGCATCATCAAATCGAGGAGTCCCCCGTCATGAAATTTCGCCGGACCTACTCCGTCCCGGGAGAGCCTTACGCCGGAGTAGTGTTTGAACCGCGAACCTCGCGGATCGTCAACCCCGACGGTTCGGTGATCTTCGAAGCCAAGAACATGATGGTGCCGGCGGCCTGGAGCCAAGTCGCCGTCGACGTCCTGGCCCAAAAGTATTGCCGCAAGGCCGGCGTGCCGCTCGATCTCCAGCGCGTTCCCGAAGACGGCGTGCCCGAGTGGCTCTGGCGATCCGAGCCCACGAATGATTCCAAATTCGGTGCCGAGCGCGACGCGCGCGACGTCTTCAATCGTTTGGCCGGCTGTTGGACGTATTGGGGCTGGAAGTACGGCTACTTCGACTCCGAAGACGACGCGCGCGTCTACTACGACGAGATGTCGGGCATGCTCGCGCGCCAGATCGGCGCGCCCAACTCCCCGCAATGGTTCAACACCGGCCTCCACTGGGCGTACGGCATCTCTGGCCCCGCGCAAGGTCACTACTTCATCGATCCCACGTCCAAAGAACTCACCCGCTCCACCAGCGCCTACGAACATCCAGCTCCCCACGCGTGTCTGCCGTACGATGCGTTGCTCACGACGCCCGACGGCCCGATCGCGATCGGTGACATCGTCACGCGCAACCTGGTCGGCTTGTCCGTTTACGACGACAAAGGTACGACCCGCGTCGTCGCGGTCAAGCACAACGGCGTCAAAGGCGTCTATCGCATCGCGCTCTCCAACGGTAACTCCATCGAAGCGACCGCCGATCATCTGGTGCAAGCAACCGATACGCACAAAGGCAAGATCGAATGGCGCCAAGTCGCGGATCTACGCCCCGGCATGCGCCTCATCCAACGCACCGACACCACGATCACCGCGCACGGCGGTTCCATGGACGAGGCGCGCGCGGCGCTTGCCGGCTGGCTCCAAGCCGATGGCTTTGTCGGTCAATATGCTCATGGAACCAATCGAAGCCTAACGATGGAGGCGATGACCGTCAACGAAGATGAACGCTCCTACGTCGGCACGCTCTTAGACACCGTCCTTGCCGGCGTCCACTCGCACGAGCGCACCGTTGAAGCCATCAACCCCGCGCTCGATGTGCGTCGTACGCGGCTGTACGGGGAGGGTCTCCGCGACTTCGTGAACGCGTATGGACTGCTCGATCGCCGTCTTGAGATGCAAGTGCCGCCCTTGGTTCTTTCCGGCGGACGCAATGTCGTCGCTGCTTACTTGCGAGCGGTTTTCCAGGCCGACGGATGCGTGCGGCTCCGTCCCGAACGAGCATCGAGCGATATCGTCTTCGGAACGATCTCGCCAAAACTCGCCACCGGCGTTTCGTCTCTCCTTTTCAATCTTGGTATCTACAACCGCATCAATATTGACCGTGACTCCCGCGACGATCGACAGGATTATTATCACGTCACGATCGCCTGGAAGGATGCTAAGACGAAGTTTGCCGATGCTGTCGGCTTCGTCTCGACCGAGAAGCAGACAAAACTCGCAAACGCATTGGCCTTTCCAGGTCGCAACGTCGCTAAGCTACGCGACGAGGTCATCGATTCCATCGAATATGTAGGCGATAAGGACGTCTATGACATCGAGACCGAAAGCCATTCCTTCTTGACGAACAACGTCGTCGTTCACAATTGCTTCATCCAAAGCGTGAGCGATGATTTGGTCAACGATGGCGGCATCATGGATCTTTGGGTCCGCGAAGCGCGCATTTTCAAATTCGGATCGGGCACCGGATCGAACTTCTCGCAGATCCGCGGCGGCGGCGAGAAGCTCTCGGGCGGCGGCACGTCCAGCGGTTTGATGTCGTTCTTACGCGTTGGCGATCGCGCGGCCGGTGCGATCAAATCCGGCGGTACGACGCGTCGCGCTGCCAAGATGGTGGTCCTCGATATCGATCATCCGGATATCGAACAGTTCATCACTTGGAAAGTCAAGGAAGAGCAAAAGGTCTCCGATCTTGTCGTGGGATCCATCGCTACGCAAAAGCACTTGAACGCGATCATGCGGGCCGCTCACACTCCGAATGTGGCCGAGTCGGTCCGTCTCGATCCTGCGTCGAATGTCGAGCTGCGCGCGGAGCTGCGCAGTGCGCTCAATGCCGGTATTCCGCAGGGCAATATCCAGTATGCGCTCGACTTCGCCAAGCAGGGCTACACTTCGCTCGACATCGACACTTACGATGTGAACTGGGACGGCGACGCATACGGTACGGTCTCGGGGCAGAACTCCAACAACTCCGTTCGCATTAACAATGAGTTCTTCGCGAAGCTCGATGCTGGGAAAGACTTCGATCTGATTCGCCGCACCGACGGCAAAGTTGCGCGTTCCATTCCGGCCGCAGACATTTGGGAAAAGATCGCCGTGGCCGCATGGCAATGCGCCGATCCCGGCTTGCAATATGATACGACGATCAACGAATGGCACACGTGTCCAACGGACGGTCGCATCAATGCCAGTAATCCGTGCAGTGAGTACCTGTTCTTAGATGACACGGCCTGCAACCTCGCCAGCCTCAATCTCGTGACGTTCCAGAACGAACAGGGCGAGTTTGAAGCGCAGCGCTTTGCCGATGCATGCCGCATTTGGACGTTCACATTGGAGATCAGCGTCTTGATGGCGCAGTTCCCATCCAAAGTTATCGCGCAGAAATCGTACGACTTCCGCACGCTGGGCCTGGGTTACGCGAATCTCGGAACGCTGTTGATGCGCATGGGCTTGCCGTACGACTCCGAGGAAGGCTTCGGCTGGTGCGGTGCGATCACGTCGTTGATGACGGGTATCGCGTATCGCACATCGGCAGAAATGGCACAACAGCTCGGTACCTTCCCGCGCTATGCCGATAACGCGGGCCCGATGCTGCGCGTCATCCGCAATCATCGTCGCGCCGCATATCAAACCAAGGTCGGCGAATACGAAGAGCTCGCGATCGCGCCGGTCACCCACGCGCCCAGCCTGTTCACCCAAGAGACCTGGTCGCTCGCGCGCAAGTCATGGGACGACGCGCTTTCGATCGGCGAGGTCGCCGGTTACCGCAACGCGCAAGTCACGGTGATCGCACCTACGGGAACCATCGGCTTGGTTATGGACTGCGATACGACCGGTATCGAGCCCGACTTCGCGCTGGTGAAGTTTAAGAAGCTCGCCGGCGGCGGTTACTTCAAGATCGTGAACCAGTCGGTCGAAGCCGCGTTACGCTGCTTGGGCTACACGGAAGAACAGATCGTTGCAATCGAAACGTACGCCAAGGGTACCGGCACGCTCGAAGGCGCTCCACACGTCAATCGTGCAACGCTCAAGGCTCGCGCCTTCGACGACGAGGCACTCGCACGCATCGAAGGCGCGCTGCTCAGCGCGTTCGAACTGCCGTTCGCGTTCAACCGCTTTGTCTTGGGCGATGCATTCTGCCGCGAACAGCTCGGCCTGACCGACGAGCAAATCAACGACTGGTCCTTCTCCATCTTGCGCGATGGCTTGGGCTTCTCGCCCCAGCACATCGAGGAAGCGTCCGCGCACATTTGCGGCCGCATGACCCTCGAGGGCGCGCCGTATCTCAAAGACGAGCACCTCGCGGTCTTCGACTGCGCGACGCCGTGCGGGAAGTACGGAACGCGCTACATCCGCCCGATCGCGCACATCGACATGATGGCGGCCGCTCAGCCATTCATCTCGGGCGCAATCTCGAAAACGATCAATCTCCCGCAGACCGCATCGGTCGCCGACGTTAAGGAAGCCTACCGTTACGCCTGGGAGCGCATGGTCAAAGCCGTCGCGCTCTACCGCGATGGATCGAAGCTTTCGCAGCCGTTGGCGGCGAGCTACGATCTGGGCGGCGATTCTCCCGAAGACGAAGTGCTTACGATGGCGCAGCCGTTCGCGCAACCGCTGCAGATCGCCGAGAAGATCGTCTATCGGTACATCGCCAAGCGCCGGCGTATGCCCGAGCGTCGCAGCGGCTATACGCAGAAGGCCGTCATCGGCGGCCACAAGGTGTATCTGCGCACCGGCGATTACGAAGGCGGCCAGCTCGGCGAGATCTTCATCGACATGCACAAAGAAGGCGCAGCCTTCCGCTCGTTGATGAACAACTTCGCGATTGCGATCTCGCTGGGCTTACAGCATGGCGTGCCGCTCGACGAGTTCGTCGAAGCGTTCACGTTCACGCGTTTCGAGCCCAACGGTCCCGTCGTCGGGCACGATCACATCAAGATGGCAACCTCGATCCTGGACTACATCTTCCGCGAGCTAGCGGTCTCGTACTTGGGCCGCTACGAACTGGCGCATGTGCAGCCGTCGATGGCGATGGACGCAATGGGCCCCGGGACCGACGAAGAGTACGTCGCCGAGGAGGAAGGCGAGGTCCAAGTGCGTCAGATCGGCGTGGCCGAGAAATTCCACCCGGTCAGCGAACATCTACGTCCCGGTCACACCGACGTGCCGTCGTCATCTTCTCCGCAAGGCAGCGCCGCCGCCGCCGTCGCCGTCGCTCCCGCAGTTGCTCCGGCCGCGCCGCGCGCCTCACGCGGTTCGACCGCTCAAGGCGCCGCGGTCAGCGCCGCAAAGGCCAAAGGCTACACCGGCAACGCCTGCAGCGAATGCGGCCAACTCACGATGGTCCGCAACGGCTCCTGCGAAAAATGCGACTCCTGCGGCTCAACCAGCGGCTGTTCGTAAAACTAGGTAGGTTTTCCCGAGTCGCGGCATTGAATGAGCTGACATAGTTGGCTCATTCTTCTTTTTCTGATCCATATCGGACTCCCATATGAATGACGGAACTCTTTCCTTCGACGTAGGAGGCCTCGACAATAGAGAAGCACGAGAGGGTCTGTGGCGTGTCTCGAGGCAGAACATTGTCAAGATCCTGGTATGGTGGGCGATAGCCTTCGTATTCGTAGTCGGAATTGCAATAGCGTGGCGCAGCGCAGGTATCTTTACGGTTGGAATGAGCTTGCTGCTCTGCCTCGTGGGGGCATCTGGACTGTGGGTTGCGATTGAGATTTTGATTAAGGGCGCTCGTCTGGCCCGAAAGAGCAACGCCGATCCCACGAAATACGAGATTTCCAGCGACATGTTTGCTTTTTCGGGACGGGACGCGTCGCTCAACTGCAGATGGAGTCTATTTGATCAATTTGCCGTCACCAAGCGACTGTTTCTCGTTCACATGAAAGGGAGCAAGGCTTGGCTGATCATTCCCAAGCGTTGCCTCTCCCAGGGCCAGGCTTCTACTCTGCTGGCGCTACTATCCGCAAGAGCCAAACCTACGCAGCCAGAACCCTCGCCATAGTATGCCACTCAACAGTCGCATAAATATGTACCGGTTGGAATATGTACCCCTTACCAGTAAATGCCCTCGCGTTTCATTACCAGTACAAGAGGTCGCGCAGAAGCCGCTAGGTACTGATGGCTAAACAGAAGCTTGGACCCGTTCATAAACTTCCGGCGGACTTCCGGAAAGCAATCGAGTCTGACTCGATTGTGAACGGTGTCTGGGAAGACATTACACCGTTGGCCCGCAACGAGTGGATCTGCTGGGTCACCTCGGCGAAGAAAGACGATACCCGCGCCCGCCGCATTACCGTTGGCCTGGACAAAATGCGCAAAGGCATGCGCCGGCCCTGTTGCTGGCCGGGTTGTCCCCATCGTTAGGCTTCTTCGCGCGGCTCGGTCAAGTAGTCGTCCATTCTCCTCCGGGCGCTTCCCGGAACCGTCCCTAGCCTCGGCGTGTTATGCAGCCCATGTTAGCAACACGTAATCTTGGCACCGAAGGGCTCGCGGTCTCTGACATCGGCTTGGGCTGCATGGGCATGAGCTTCGCCTACGGGCCGGGCGATCGCGACGACAACGAGTCGATTAAGACGATCCAACGCGCGCTGGACCTCGGCTGCACGTTTTTCGACACGGCCGAAGCCTACGGGCCCTACGCGAATGAAGAACTGCTCGCGCGAGCGCTGCAAGGTCGGCGCGATCGGGCCGTGATCGCAACGAAGTTTGGCTTCAGGTTTGGTGCCGACGGCGCGGTGACCGGCGTCGACAGCCGGCCCGAGCACGTGCGCGAAGCCGTGGAGGGATCGCTGCGCCGGCTTAACACCGATCGCATCGATTTGCTCTATCAGCACCGCTTGGATCCCAACGTGCCCATCGAAGAAACGGTCGGCGCGATGGCCGAACTCGTGCGAGAGGGCAAGGTGCTCTATCTCGGGCTCTCGGAGGTAGGCGAAGAGACGATTCGCCGCGCGCATTCCGCGCATAGAATCTCCGCGCTCCAAAGTGAGTATTCGCTCTGGGAGCGGAATCTCGAGCCGACGATCATTCCGTTACTGCGTGAACTCGGCATCGGCATCGTGCCCTTTGCGCCGCTCGGTCGCGGCTTCCTGACGGGCGCCGTAAAACGGGCGGAGGAGTACCCCAAAGGCGACTATCGCCGCGGCGATCCGCGCTATCAAGGCACGAATTTCGATGCGAACATGCACGCCGCATCGATCGTTCGCGAGATCGCGTCAGCTCACCATGTAACGCCGGGCCAGATCGCGCTCGCGTGGCTCTTGCACAAGGGACCGGATATCGTGCCGATTCCAGGCACCAAACACGTGCGCTATTTCGAGGAAAATGTCGGCGCATCAAAGGTGCTCTTGAACGCCGAAGATATGGGCGCGCTCGACGCGTCGTTAGCGCCGGATAAAATCTCCGGGCCGCGCTACAATGAGCGTCAGGCCGCGATGATCGACCGCTAACTCCCTCACACGCCGGCTGGAGGCGAAGAGCTTATGGATTTCTCAGGAATCGCAAATAGAAGGCCAGAAACACCAAGACGATGCCAATGTTCGCTATTAGGCGTTCCAAGAATCGATTCCTGAAGAACAGCACATCCACGATAACGACGGCTCCAATCAACGCTACAACGTAAAGCACGACAGGCATGTTCCTGATCATTTCAACCTCCTTCTTTCCCGATGAGATATGTACCCCGCGCCTAGGGGAATATGCGTCGGCTTTCGGCAAAAGGACGGCGGCGCCGTCCGATCGCATCTCTTACATCGCTTGCATTACTGCGACCAGATAACGGCCACACGGAAGGGAGCGTGTTGTGACTAGAGTGCGCGTTGCGGGCTTTTCGATCTCGCTCGATGGTTTCGGAGCGGGGCCCGAGCAAAGCCTTGAAGATCCGCTTGGCAAGCGCGGGCTGGAGTTACACGAGTGGTTTTTTGGCACGCGCACCTTCCGGGCAATGACCGGCGAGGGCGGCGGCTCGGACGACGTTGATGAGGTCTATGCGCACCGGTCGATGGATGGGTTCGGAGCCTTCATCCTCGGCCGCAATATGTTCGGGCCGATCCGTGGTCCCTGGCCGGACAAGAGCTGGAAGGGTTGGTGGGGCGACGATCCGCCCTACCACGCACCGACGTTCGTACTGACGCACCATTCGCGCGATCCGATCGAGATGGACGGCGGCACCACCTTCGTCTTCGTGAGCGAGGGCATCGAGGCAGCGCTGGATCGGGCCAAGGCTGCCGCCAATGGTCTCGACGTGAAGATCGGTGGTGGCGTCGAGACCGTGCGTCAATATCTTCGGGCCGGACTGATTGACGAGTTGCACTTCGCTTTGTCTCCGGTTGTGCTCGGGCAAGGCGAAGCCATGTTCGCCGGGATCGACCTACCGGCGCTCGGCTATCGTGTCACCGAACATCGGGCGACCCAGCACGCCACGCACATCGTTCTCAGCCGATAGCAATATCTCTGGCTTACCAGGTCAATCGGAGCCTTAAGCATTGTGAAACATGTTGACTACACGATAGATCAATCATCTCCAGACGACGATCGGTACGTTAGTTCTCAAATTGTCGCGTTCAATGCGGCACGGGTTCCCTTTACGCAAGTCGAGCCGTTTGTCAGGGTGGGATTTGCTCTTAGGGTCGGCGGAACCGAGCTAATCGGGGGCGTCTTGGCCCTCACCTATTGTTGGCAGTGCTTATACGTTGATGCGCTGTGGGTTAGCGAGGAACACCGAGGACGGGGCTATGGTGCGGCGCTATTGAGCAGGGTCGAGAGCGAAGCGAGAAAGATGGGTTGCAGCCTGTCACATCTGGACACGTTCGATTTCCAGGCGAAGGATTTCTATCTAGCGCATGGCTATGAGGTCTTTGGAACATTGGACGACTGTCCCCCGGGACATCAGCGATTCTTCCTAAAGAAGAGGCTTGTGCGTGTTCTTGACAACGCCTAGCTCAATATTGTCAATGATCGAGGGGACCCATTCACGATTCCCTAAATACCTTGCGCGATTGGTCGCTGATGGCTTAGAATCGGGACACCAACGGTCTTCGCCGCCTAAATCGCAAGGATGAGCGCATGTTCGCGGAGGCGGTCCATAGCGTAACGCGGCGTCGCAAACCGCACTAATTATGTCCCAACCAATAGACGACATCCCCGCGACCCTGCTGGAGAGACGTCGCGCTTTCGAGCGTTGCCTTGCCGATCCGCGCGTTCGCTCACTCGTGCTCACCGGCGCGAAGGAACGCGGTCCAGTCGCGTCTGCCACGTGCCCTTGTTGCGGGTATCCGACGAAGCGTGAACGTGCCGGCTACGGCATTTGCTCGATTTGCGGATGGGAAGATGACGGCCAGGACGATCCAGAGTTCGCGCCGTACGCGGATTACTTTCTGCCCGATGACGTTGCCGGCGGTCCGAACGGCGACTATTCGCTAACGGAAGCTCGTCACAACTTCGGGCGCTTTCAGCAGAAACGTCGCCCATCCGACATGCCTCGTTTTGAATCAAGAAACGACAATCGGGCATTACGCGAGGCGCTGATCGGAATCTTCGACTCGTTGTTGCCCGAGGCCGACGCGCAAGCCTATATCGAAGTTCTTCCCGAGATCGCCGCCGCTGTCGAGCGGATCGATCGAGATCTTTCCAGACGTCTCGCGGAGCGCCGCAGGCGCGGGAATTGACGTCGAAAGCGCATCCCGCTAGGGCACAACCAAGTCGGCGCGTTGGAAGGCGCACTTGGGAATGCGCCGAGGCCGAAAAGCGTAGCAAACGCTCTTGCCATCCTTCAAGATGGCGCCGACCACAGCGGCAACCGGATCGGAGTACCAGAGATTGCCGTCGGAATCGAATAGCAAATGCTCCGGATTGACGCCGCGCGGCAACGCGAGACTTCTCCTGTATCCTTCGATGGAATGAGTCCCGGGCTCGGCAATCCACAAGCGTCCGCTTTGGTCGAAACGCATGTCGGGAATCTCCGTCGGAATCGAGGTTTGGGCATACGTCGCCGTGACTGTGCCGCTCGGCGTGACGGCAGCGATGATGCTGCCGAACTGATCTGAAAACCATAGGGTGTCGCCGCTATCCACCGCGTACGGTATGGCTTCCATGTTCGTGATGGGAAGTGCAACCGGGTGTTCGTTTCCCTGCAAATCGACGAATGACAGCCCCGTAAATTTGCCTGCGACCCAGAAGCCCTTCTTGCCAGCTAAGATTGACACCGCGGCAATACTAAGTGGGAAATGCTGCCAACGGCCTGTGGTATCGACCGCCGCGATAAACCCGTCCGGATTGCCCCGAGCCGCGCCGACGGCCCAGATTCGGTTGTCGGCCCCGAGCGCAAGATCGTCTACCCACGCGGAAGGCGGGAGACCGGGATAGAGCGTCAAGCGGCCACGATCGTCGATCGCTCCGACTTGCTCGCCATTCGTACTCCAAATGCGGCCATCGCCGCCGAGAACGATGCCAAGGCTCGGTTCACGCGCTCCGGCAACCGGATACTCGACGAGCGATCCATCCCACCCAATACGGACTAATTTGCCGACGTTATTTTCGCTAATCCAAATGGCCGTCGACGTTCCGACGATGTCTCCCGCCCCCGCAAACGGTGTCGGGAGATCGTATTCGCGGACGCGGTGACCCGGCCAGATGACCGCGACCCTGTTCCCGAGGCGATCGAGAATCCAAATACTTTTCGATGGCCCTTGCACGAGCGTCTCGGGAGCATTGAATGGCGAGCCCCGCAGCGCTACGCCGGCACGTAGTGCTCGCTCGGAGACATCGTACCGGGTAAGCGTAAAATCACCGTGCGCGAGGACGATACCGATACGCGCGCTCTTGCCGTCTGCGAGGGTGAGGTTGACATCGCAGTTCGTACAGTTCGTTGCGTCGAAATAATATGCGCCATCGGCGATCGTTCCGGAGATCGGACCGTCGATCGATGCCCCATTGCCTTCTGCCGGCCGCGCCGTTATCGCCAGCACGTTTGGTGGCAACGTGCCGACCAAGGCGTGACTGGCGTCAACCATCCGAATGATTTCAACGATCTTTTTTGGATCCCAGCAACGCATCGGCACGTTGGCGGTACGACCGTGGGCCGGGATGACTGCGAAGAACGTGTCGCCCGAGCAGGTCTTGGTACGAACGAAGACGCGATAGTAGCCGGGCCGCACGGAGAGAACGAACCCGCTAGAACTACGGCCCGACACTAACGGCGGCATCAGTTGCACGTCCTGACCCTCGTCCCACACCCTGAGCCCGGGTGGATTCTTGGCGCAATCCCGACAACCCACGAGACGCACCGTCACGCGCTGGGTCGCAGCGCCCTGCGCGGAGCTGCCCAGAAGCAGCACCGCTAACGTCAGCAGACTCCTGCGCAGCGTCGTCGACATACGCCCGATTTCGTCCGCCGCTGCGCAGCATCCTCGCGCTCCGCGCTGAGCGCGGGTATGAAGCAGCAGCACAGTATGCTCTGACACCTTGTGGTAGGCTAAACGCGAATGTTTGAATGTAATTTTCGCTCATTGCCATCGACCCGCATGCTCGATCGCCGATACGGTGGATCGTATCGCTTAGGCAGTCTGCTTTCGAACCGTCGTAAAGGGTCGAGCAGATATGCTCGGCCCCTTTCTTGTTTGTTCCACCGGAGTACCTGATTATGAAACTTGGTGAAGCACAGCGCTCTGGCGAGCCTGCGTAGGCTTGGGGTTTGATCCCCCATGGTACCGCGTATTACGCCGTACCGGGACCGGGCACCGTAGGCCCCCGTTTCTGACCTCGGGTACGGTTTAGAGCGCCGTTCGCGCACACTCCTCGACCGGCTTACTCGTCGATCAATCTGGGCCCGGGGCCTTCTTTCGCAAGTTCGTCGCGCGGGTTCCAGAGGGGGCAGGTGCCCATCGAGAGGCAGCCGCAGCCGATGCAATCGCCGAGTTGGTCGCGCAGCGCGGTGAGTTGCCCGATGCGACGTTCCAGGTCGTCCTTCCAGTTGCGCGAGAGGCGCCCCCAATCGCGCGCCGAGACCGCGCGGTTCGTGGGGAGGGTCGACAGCGCTTCCCGGATTTCCGCAAGCGAAATACCGGCGCGCTGGGCGACCTTGATGACGGCAACGCGGCGCAACTCGGCGCGCGCGAACTGCCGTTGGTTGCCGGCGTTGCGAATGCTGCGAATCAGCCCCTTGGTCTCGTAGAAATGTATTGCCGAGACGGCCACGCCGCTGCGCGCGGCGATCTCCCCCACCGTCAGGAGCTTGGCGACGCCGTCGGATTCTTTGCGTGACATATTGACCTCAAGTATACTTGAGGTTGTACGATGGTTCCTGTTATGAGTACTTGGTTTGAAGCCGGCCACGTGGCCGTCGTTACCGGCGGCTCGCGCGGGCTAGGCAAAGAAGTCGCTCGCGCGCTGCTCTCACGGGGCCTCCGCGTGATCGTCGACGGACGCGATGCCGACGCCCTCGAGACCGCTCGCATGGAACTGGGCGCCGTCGGCCCCATCGTCGCCATCGCTGGAGATGTCGCCGACAAGCACCACGCGCACGCCCTTATCGCTGCCGCGGATTCGCTAGGACGGCTCGATCTGCTTGTCAACAACGCGTCGACGCTCGGCGAAATCCCGCTGCCGCGCGTCGATCAACTCTCGAGCGAGGCGTTCGATGACCTCTTCGCGGTGAACGTCTTCGCGCCCATACACCTCACGCAGCATGCACTGCGGCTGATGCGCCGCGGCAACGCACGCGGAACGATCGTGAATATTACCTCCGACGCCGCCGTGGAGGCCTATCCGACGTGGGGCGGCTACGGTGCAACGAAGGCAGCCTTGGAACACGTCTCGCGCGTGCTCGCCACCGAGCTCGAAGGCACGGCGATCCGCGTCCTCGTCGCCGATCCCGGCGACATGAATACGCAGATGCATCGCGACGCGATTCCCGACGCCGATCCTGGCGAACTGCGCGACCCGGCCGACGTCGCTCGCGCGCTTCTCCAGGCCATCGCCGGCATGAAAGCGCCCTACGAGCGCGTGCGCCTTTCCGTTCCGGCGACCGCATGACCGCCCAACTCGTTCGCGCTCTCGGACTCCTCCACGCCACGGCTCCGCCGGAACGGCGCGGCATCAGACGAGACGGCGTTGGCCTGCTGGTAACGGACCGTGCGGCCCGCACCCACGCGCACGAACGCTTCTTCAATCTCCCGGCCATTCTGCGAACCGGCGATCTGCTCGTCGTCAACGATTCGGCGACGCTGCCTGCGGCACTCTCCGCCGTTCGAACCAACGGCGACACCCTCGCACTGCACGTTGCGACGATGATCGATCGCCGACTTTGGATGGCCGAACCGCGCGGCACGGTCCTGAGCGGCGAAGAGCTGGAACTTCCCGATGGCGGATCGGCGGTCATGATCGCGCCGGTCGACCCAGAACATCCGCGCCTGTGGTACACCTGGTTTCAACTCCCCCTTCCGATGGTTGCCTACCTTGAGCGGCACGGCGCACCGATCCGCTACGGCTACGTCACGCAGCCGTTTCCGCTGAGCGACTATCAAACGATGTTCGCGCGCAACTCCGGCTCCTCGGAGATGCCTTCGGCAGCGCGCCCGTTTACGCCGCGCGTCACGCGCGCACTCAAGCGCGCCGCGATCGAACTCGTAGCGATCACGCTGCACTGCGGCGTCGCAAGTTTCGAGCGGCCGGAACGCCCTGCCGCCGAGCGTTATGCCGTATCGCGCGAAGCCGCGGACCTTGTGAACCGCGCGCGAAGCGAGCGGCGGCGGGTGATTGCCGTCGGCAGCACCGTGCTACGCGCGCTTGAGAGTGCCGAACACAACGGAGAACTCGCGGCATCGTCCGGCTGGACGGATCTCGTGATCGACGAGCACTATCATGTCAGGACCGTTGACGCCCTGTTAACCGGCTTCCACGACGCGACCGCCACCCACCAATCGCTCCTGCGAGCGTTTCTCGCGCCGAAGCTTCTTCAAGAAGCGTACGCGGCCGCCGCAGACCAAGGCTACTACGCCCACGAGTTCGGTGACGTGCACCTGATCCTCTAGGCGCGCTGTTCGCATGGACTTCGCTCGCTAGAGCGCGCGCAAGCGCTCCCTTCCTACACAGGCCATCGCGCCGTGACCATCAAACGCGCCATACCAATGCCTCCGACACGACCGACAAATGCTCATTATCCCTGGGTGGTGCTTTCGAATACGACGTTGGGGACCCTGATCGTCACCATCAATACGAGCATTCTCCTGATCTCGTTGCCGTCGATCTTTCGCGGGCTGGGCATCGATCCGCTCGCCGGCGGCCAATCGACGTTCCTGCTGTGGATATTGATGGGCTACATGCTCGTCACGGCGGTGCTGCTGGTCACCTGCGGGCGCATCTCCGACCTCTACGGCCGCGTTCGGATGTACAACCTCGGCTTCGTCGTCTTCACCGTCTTCTCGCTCGCACTGGCGCTGGTTCCCAGCGTCGGCATCGCTGGCGCGATGGAGATCTTGATCCTGCGGCTCTTCCAAGGAGTCGGCGGTGCGTTCTTGTTGGCGAACAGTGCAGCGCTCATCACCGACGCCTTTCCCGCCCATCGCCGCGGCATGGCGATGGGCATCAATCAGATCGCGGCGATCGCTGGATCGTTGCTCGGTCTGCTGGTCGGCGGCGTGCTGTCGTCGCTGAACTGGCGGCTCGTGTTCCTCGTCTCCGTGCCGATCGGAATCTTCGGCAGCATCTGGGCCTATCTCAAACTGCATCAAGAGGCGCGCCAGCGCGAAAGCGTCAGCCTCGATATCCCCGGCAACGTGACGTTCGCACTAGGACTGACGCTGATTCTGGTCGGCATCACCTACGGTATCCAACCGTACGGAAAGAGCGTCATGGGCTGGGGCAATCCGTTCGTGATCGGCGCGATCGTCATCGGACTCGCGCTGCTCGGATGGTTCGTCGCAATCGAGCGACGCGCGCGCGAACCGCTCTTCCGCCTGGACCTCTTCGCCGTACGCGCGTTCGCCGCCGGCAACATCGCCGGCTTTACCAGCTCCCTCGCGCGCGGCGGCTTGCAGTTCATCTTGATCATCTGGCTCCAGGGAATCTGGCTGCCGCTTCACGGCTACACGTATGCCGATACGCCGCTGTGGGCCGGAATCTATGTCGCGCCGATGATCGTCGGTTTCGTCATCACCGGGCCGCTCTCGGGAGCGCTGAGCGATCGCTTCGGCGCGCGCGCTTTTTCCACGATCGCCATGATCCTCAGCGCCGGCGGCTTCGTCCTACTCTCGCTGCTTCCCGGAAACTTCGCGCCACTTCCATTCTTTGCCATCCTCGCGTTCCTGGGCTGCGCGATGGGCCTCTTCGCGGCCCCTAACACGACGAGCATCATGAATGCCGCTCCCGCCAAGATGCGCGGCGTCGCTTCGGGGATGCGCGCGACGTTTCAAAACGCGGCGACGATGGCCAGCATCGCGCTCTTCTTCACCTTGCTGACCTTGGGCCTGGCACAAAATCTGCCGGCCGTCATGCGCGCCGGTCTGATCTCAAACGGAGTTCCCGCCACGACGGCCGCATCGATCGCGGGCCTCCCGCCGATCACCGCGCTATTCGCCGCCTTCCTCGGCTACAACCCGATGCGCACGCTGATCCCCGCCGGCCTCGCCGCGCACCTGAGCGCGCACGAAACCCAAACGCTGTTCGGCACGTCGTTCTTCCCCCACCTCATCCTGCCGGCGTTCATGGACGGTATGCATCTCGCGCTATGGATTTCCGCAATACTCTCTCTGGTTGCCGCGGTCGCATCGGCTTTACGAGGAAAGCGCTACATTGCCGAAAAGACTTCCTGATGCTGTCGATGCCGTACCAGTTGATGCTCGTCCTCGCGTGGACGCTGGTGAGCGCGATCGTCGATCGGCGCAACGCCAAGAGCGAAGGTGTTCCCCGCGTCGGCGTGTGGGAGGCGCTGGCCGTCGCGGTTGTGGCCGAAGCGGCGACGCTGTTCGGTCCGCGCGACGAAGCGTTCGCGATGGGGTTAGCGATCGCGGGCGTCGGCGTCGCGGCGTACGGCGATCTGCAGCATCGCTTTATCTGGCAGCAGATCGCGGTGCCCACCCTGATCGCCGTACTGGCCGCGCGGTATCTTACGGGAACCCTAACCGCGAGTCTGATCGGTGCGGCGCTCATGGCGGTTCTCGCACTACTGGCCTACGCCGCGGGACAACGCTGGGGTAAGGGCGCCGGCATGGGCTTCGGAGATATCGCGCCGATTGCGACCGTGGGCGCGGCCCTCGGCTTCCTGACCGCACCGTTGGCGATGTGTCTTGCCTCCTTGGCCTTCGTCATCGTCGCTTTGGCGCGCAGAAGGCCGCTGGATGCGGCGCTTCCATTCGGGCCGGTCATCGCCGGCGCGTTGGTTATTGGGACCTTGCTTCGCTGAGCACCATGGTGTCGCCGGCCAAAAGATCGAAACGCGCGCACGTTCCCGCCGCCAGCTCGATCACGTGATGCGCCTTAATGTGTGCGACCGCAAAACGTCCGGACTGGACGTTGGCGCGAACGCTCAGCACGCGCAGCTCTTCGTCGAGAAACAGCACGTCGATCGGAAAATGCATGCCGACGGTATGAATTCCCCAGCACCGCGGAAGCCACAAACCCTCGGCAACGCTCAGCGCCTTGCGTCCAAGCAGTCCGCAGGTTCGATGAAACCAACCCTGCGGGCGGGCGACGCGGCGTGCCACGACCGCGCCGGTCGCCGCGCTGCGAAGTTCGAAACAGTTCATTGTGTCCAGCCCATGTATTTCGGAAGCAGCTCGGCGGCGACCGAGCCGAAGATGATCGTGAAGAGCGCGGGCAGCAAGAACGCCGCCATCGGAAAGACCATTTTGATCGGGAGTTTAGCTGCCTGCTCTTCGACAGCCATCACGCGCGAGTTGCGGACGTCCCTGGATAACTCGTTGAGCACCAGCGAAATATTCGCACCGAGGCGCTCGGCTTGCGTGATCGCGGTGATCGTCGCGGTCAACTGCGGCTGATTGACGCGCAGAGCAACAGCACGCAACGCGTCGCCCTTGGTGCGACCCAGTCGAATCTGCGACAGGCATTCTTTGATCTCGTCGCCCAGCGCGCCGGCGGCAACGGGAACCGCGTACCCGAGAGCGGCGTTGAGCGAGATGCCGGCTTGAACCGTCGTTGCAACCATATCCAAGAAGTCCGGTAAAGCTCGTTGAACTTCGGCTTTGCGCTTCGCGATGGCTTGGTTGAGGCCAAAGAATGGCGCGTACGCGCCCAACATCGCCGGCACGAGCGGCAGCAACAGCATCGGCGTCGACAGCGGATGAATGAGGAAAAGCCCTAGCAGTCCTATGCCCGTCCCGATGACGACGCCGGCGGCGATACGGGCACCCATCTGCGCCGGCGTCGTGGTATACCATCCCGCTTCCATCAATTGCTTTTGAATCTGCGTGATGCCGTCGTCGCCGAAGATTTTCTCCAGTGCCGCAAAGCGTTCGCGCGCCGGGCCAGAAATGTTGCGCGCTTGAATTTGCTCGAGCTTGGCCGAAAGCGGACTTTTGTGCGGCGCCGCGGAGAGCACCAGCAGGACCACCGTCACGGCCACAAATATCGGGATCAAAATGAGGAGCCACATCAGACGTTAACCTTGAGCATGTTGTTGAGGACGGTGATCGCGACGATCTCCAAAATGGCGGCCCAGGCCAAAACGATGTGGCCGATCAGCGTACCAAGGAGCGCCGCACCCATCGGCCGCTCGATTATCATGACGAACGCCCCGACGCCGATCGGCAGCGCCTCGAGCACGAGGGCGCCGATGCGGCCCTCGGCCGTCAAGGCGCCGATCTTGCGTTGAATATAACGTCGTTCCTTAATCGTCTCGGCCAAGTGATCCAGGATCACCGAGAGGCTGCCGCCGGTCTGCGTCTGCACCCGTATGACGCGCGCGAGCATGAGGGTCTCGTTGCCGCGCATGCGCTCCGAAAGACCGTCCAAGGCGTCGGCCGTGGTGACGCCGACGCGTGTCTGTCCGATGACGCGGCTGAACTCGGTACGGGCCGGATCGGTCATCTCATCGGTAATATGGCCCATGGCCTGCGGCAAACTCAATCCGATGCGCACGCCGCCCGACAGTAACCGCAGGGCGATCTCCAACTGATCCATGAACACGTCGCGGCGCTTGACCGTCTTTCGCTTGATCAAGACGTAGGCCACCCCGAACACGCAGGCAACGGTCAGCGGCAAGGTGACGATCTGGGTCGCCACGCCCATGTGAGTAACGGCGGCGATGAGAAACCAGAGGAAGGCGGCGCCGACGAACGTTCCGACGACCGCTGTTTCGGGCGACCGCCTAATGTCGGCAAGTTCCAGCGCGACACGCAGCCGCTGCACGACGACGTGACCCTTCGACGACAAGGAACGCACCGCAATGTAGCATGCCAAGCTCGAGAAGGCGGCTAAGTACAGCGCGACGATCAGCGAGAGTAACGCTCCTACCACGACTGACCGCCGGTCCCGGCCATCGTCGAAAGTTGCCGGATATCGTACTCGACGCCATGATCCTCGAAACGGCTCAACCCGATGGGCTGGACGCCCGTGTATTGGAATTGCCCGATCACCTTACCGTCCTCGTCGACGCCTTGCTGATCGAACTTGACGATGTCTTGCAGCGTGACGACCTCGCCCTCCATGCCGACTACCTCGGTGATGGCAATGACCTTGCGCGACCCGTCGCGCAGGCGAGCGGTTTGAATGACCAGATCGATGGCGCTGGCGATCTGCTCGCGAATGGCGCGCACGGGCAGTTCGAAACCAGCCATCATGACCAGAATCTCCAGGCGCGACATCGAGTCGCGCGGAGAGTTCGCGTGTAAAGTGGTCAGCGAGCCGTCGTGACCGGTATTCATGGCCTGAAGCATATCGAGCGCCTCGGCGCCGCGGCACTCGCCGACGATGATACGGTCGGGCCGCATGCGCAGCGCGTTGCGGACCAGGTCGCGAATTTGGATTTCGCCGGTACCTTCGATGTTGGGCGGCCGCGATTCCAGCCGTACGACGTGCGGCTTCCCCAGCAGCAACTCGGCGGCGTCCTCGATCGTGATGATACGATCGCCATCGGGAATGAAATTCGACATGATGTTCAGTAGCGTCGTCTTGCCCGAGCCGGTACCGCCCGACACTAGGATGTTCATGCGCGATGCCACGTACGCTTGCAAGAAATCCGCCATCTGCTCGGTCAATGCGCCGAAACGCAAGAGATCTTCGATGCCCACGCGGCGTTTGCCGAAGCGGCGGATCGTGAGGACGCCCCCGTCGAGCGCGAGCGGCGAAATGATCGCGTTGACGCGCGAACCGTCGGGAAGACGCGCGTCGACCAGCGGGGATGCTTCGTCGACGCGCCGGCCCAGGGGCGTGATGATGCGGTCGATCGTCTGGCGTAGCTGCCCTTCATTGGAAAAGTGCACGTCCGTCAGTTCGAGCTTCCCAGCGCGCTCCGCGTAGACGATCTTTGGCCCGTTCACCATAATTTCGCTGATCGAGTCGTCTTGCAATAGATCCTCGAGAGGACCAAGCCCAAGGGCTTCGTCGGAGATCTCCTGGCGGAGCAGCATCGCTTCCTCGGGGTCTCCCGATCGCAGCCGTTCCGAGACGATATCTCCGATCATATCCTCGATGATCTTCTTCATCTCGACCGGCGAGCTGCTGCTGGTCTTGAGCGAATCGATGCGCTTGCCCAGTTCGGCGTGAATCTCCGTCTTGAGTTTCGCGCGCTGCTCGGCGATGAGGTCGGTCTTGGAGAGCGCCGACATCGCTTGCACGTCGAAGCGCTGGCGCAGGGGCGCCGCGCCGCTGTCCTCGGGTCGCGCGTTGGGCATGGCCGCCGTCGTGCGTCGCGCTTTGCGGCGCTCGCCTAGCGACGAGTACGTAGCCGACGTCATGGCGTCCGCACGCGGCTGCTCGGGAACTGCCTGCAGCTTCTGACTCAGCTCTTCGATGGCTTTCCAGTACGTGCGATCCGCGAGCGGTGGAATTTGAGCGATCACCGGAACGCTGAGATTGCTCTCGACTTCTGAGGCCGTGACCTCGAGGCGGCCCGCGTGCCAGAGCAGCACAACGGCCATGCGCTCGCGCGGAAAATTAAAACGCGTCATCGAGTTGATCATCGCGCGCGCGCCGGTGATGCCCAGCAGCGTCGGCGGCGTGACCAGGAGATAGCGCGTCGCGCGCATCATGAAGGGCCGGGTCGCCAGCGCAAACGGCTGAGGAACGTCGATATAGACCATCGCGTAGCCGGCGTCGAACGATTTGGCCGTGCTCTCGCTGATCTCCGGGCTCACGGCAAGCGCGGCATCGAGGCTCTCGGTCAGCTCGACGATCATAATGCCGTTGCTCTTGACCCGAGCAACCGGATTGTCCCCGCGCGCGAGGTCTAAGTCCTCGGTCGCCTCGGCCAGCACGGCCAGACTTCGGCGTCCGGCAAAATCGGCATCGACGGCGGCGACTTGGGAACCCTTGGCGGCAATCGCTTTGGCGAGGTCCAAGGTCAGCGTCGTGGCGCCCGTTCCGCCTTTGGCGCCGACAACTGCGGCCCAGCTCATCCTAGCGCGGACACTAGTGACTGCTCCCGGTGACGTCGCTTCCCTCGATCACCGTGACCCCGTTGACCGTCGCCGTCGTCGAGCGGCGCGCGACTGGAGCCGGTTGTGCGATCGGCGGCGCGTACATCGGAAGCGGCGCGGACGCTTGTGCCGGCTGCGCGGCGGTGCCGATCGCCGGATTGGTATACACGATGCGCCCAATAGGGCCGGATCGAAGCGGCTCGGTCGGCGACCGCAACGCCAGCCGCACGACCGCGTTCAAATCCGCCGTCATCAGCGTCGAGGCCTGCGTCGGCGTCAGCGCCAGCGTGACCGTTCCCACCGTCTCGGGACTGGGTCCTTCGGGCGTATTGTTCGATTTGACGGCCACGCCCGTTCCCAGAACGAGGATGCCGCGCAAGATCGTGACGCTGGGCTGAACGACGTTCCCAACCGCGGGACCCTGAGCCAGAACGTCCACGCGATCGCCGGGCTGGATAAAGCCCGAAACGTCTTTGACGGGATCGACGCTAATGCTCATCGCGCGCTGGCCGGGCCGCAGGCGGAACGCCATGCCCAGGTTCGTGAGCGCGGCGCCCATCTTCGAGGACGTGAGGATCGCGCCGGCCGGGATGTCGATCAGCGCGATCTGGCCGGAAATCGCGTTCAAATCGGTCACGACGTCCGGATCGACTTTGCTCTTCGCGCGAACGTCCGGGCGGAACATCTCGGCGGCAAGCGGCGTGCGCGCGCCGATGGTGCGATCGGCGACGAACACTCGCGTGGTCGCCGTTGCCCTCGAGTTGGATTGCTGAACCGAGGTTAAAAAGAACAGCACGAGGAGTCCCGATCCCGCCGCGAGCGCGATCGCCGCGATAATCGTGATCTTTCGAATCGTCATGTCAGCCTCACAGTCGTAGGGCGGGCACGGCGGTCATCGCCAATGCGGTCAAGAGGGCGCCCCCAAAGATCGCAACGCCGTAGGGAATTTTGTTGGTCGTAAACGGCAATGCGCGCGGCACGACGCCGCGCAACAGGGGATGCACCGTGGCGCCAACGGATAGAAACGATTCTTTGAGCGTTCCGAAGCGCCAGGCGACGAGCAAGGCGAGGATCCCGCCGCAGAACATCGTCCACAACAGGAACGGCACGCAAAACGCTACGGAAACCAGGCCGCTGCATGCGACAATCATCTTGACGTCGCCGCCGCGGAGCCATCCGCACGAAAAGACCGGCAGGCTTGCCGCCAGCACGGCGATCATGACCAAAAGCGCAAGCATGCCGGCGTACGGGCCCAGGATGGAATGGAGGACGAACGCAACGGCTGCCAACGAATACGTGAGCCAATTCGGAATCTTTCCCGTACAGACGTCGGAAATGGCGGCCACCGCGCCCGCCACCAATAGGATTGTCGGAATAACTATAGGCACGCAATCACCAGGAGAGAGAAGGCGCGGGATTCCCATCCCGCGCCTTCCTCAACCTATCGTGCAAGGTCCTAGAGCTCGCCGGCAACGCCCTGGAACGTCGTGTTCAAACGCGTGCCGATCAGCGTAACCGCGGCGATACAAACGACCGCGATCAACGCGACGATCAGGCCGTATTCGACCATCGTTGCGCCTTCTTCGTCGCAATGCAGTTTGGCAAGTATGTCCTTCATGTGAGAGTCCTTTCGAGATGTGTACTAGTAGACAAACGAGAGAGGTGTTTGCGGACCGGGAAGGGAGAAGCAGCACGCTGTAGCGGTACTGCGTCCGTTCCACGATGACGCTTGAACTGAGAGTACGGCGATCGTCTCCGCGGCCGACGCATACGGAAGAACCGCTCGAAAGCGGCCGTTGCGTGCGGCGACCACGTCCATCCGATTGACCACTACGGTCGGAACGCTCGGATCGAATGTCGCCATGAGACTGAGAAATACGACGGAGCCCGACGGAGCAGTACCCGTAACGAGCAACTTCTCCGCACCCGGTATAAACGCGGCGTTAATCGTAATGCCGCCCGTCATCGACGCCGATGCGCCCGATGAGCTCCGCTGCGCGCTCGCACCCGCCGACACCATCAAGGTGATGGAGGCGATGAGGATGAACGAATAAACAACGGTTCTCATGTTGACGGTAGTTCTTTCGGCAGGCAGGGTGTGATATTACTCGAAAACTAGAGAATTCTTAACGCGCCGTTGTTCGGCGTTACGTAACGTTAAACGGCGTTAATCTCTGAATACGGGTGCGTATTTGAATCGCTTTCTGATCGCGCTGGTTCTCATCGCCTCGCTCGTTGCGGTACGCCCCGCAGCGGCCGCTACCGCATTGACCATGCGCACGGGAACCTCGCAGATCTTGCGCCTGAACGACATCCGTCAGATCGCCATTGGCGACCCCGCGATCGTCGGTGCCATCCCGCTGGCGGGCAAGACCGAGATCCTCATCAATGCCAAGCAGCCGGGCCGCACGACGCTCTTCGTCTGGACCTCGGGCGGATCGGAGCGCGCGTACGAGATCACGGTGACCGAGAGCGACCTCGATCTGCTGGTCGATATGCTTCGCACGACACTTAATCGCTCCGACGTGTCCATCGCCACCTTCGGGCACTCGATCGTCCTGCGCGGCACCGTTCCCGACGGGTCGGCGCTCCAACATGTCGGCGACGTACTGGCGCGCTTTACCCCGGTCGCAAAGCAGGACAACGCCACAGTCGTCAACGCGGTGATGATCGCGCAGCCGCTGGGCGGCCTCACGTCGGGCGCGAAGGTTCCGTACATGAACGACGTGCGCGTCGATCCGGACGGGCACGGTAACGTCATCGTTTCGGGGCGCGTGCTCGACGAATCGCAGCGTCAAGCGGTGCTCAACAACGTCCGCGGCATGGCCGGCTCGTACCTCTCGGCCAGCGGCCAAATTATCGATCGGCTCGCGACGACCCTGGCCACCTCGGTCGACATCAAAGTCTACGTGTTGGAAGTCGACGATACCGGGCAGAGCACCCTTGGGCTTCGGCTCCAATCCGCGACGGTCTCCACCGATGCCAGCGGCAACAAATCGGCGACCTATGGGGTGCCGACCTTCCCGATCGTGGAGAGCAAAGCCAACCCGTTTAACCCCTTCTCCATTGGCCCATTCTTTCGCACGGCGGTGCTGGCCCCGACGCTCGACCTCGAACTGCAGGAGGGGCATGCCAAGATCCTCTCCGAGCCCGACCTGACGACCGTCCCGGGGCAGGACGCCACCTTCCTGGTCGGCGGCCAGGTCCCGGTTCCCCAGTCCGCGGGCCTCGGGCAGGTCTCCATCACCTTCCAGAACTACGGGGTCCAGCTGGACGTCACACCGACCCTCATGGGCAACGGCGACGTGGCCACCAAGATCATTTCCGAGGTGTCCGACCTGGATTTCTCGAACGGTTTGCAGGCGAACGGCTTCACGGTCCCAGCCCTTAAAACCAGCCGGATCTCCACGAACGTCGTCACCGCGCCGGGGGAGTCGATCATCATCGGTGGCATGCTTCGCCACGTGGAGCAGCGCACGATCACGGAGATCCCGCTGCTCAGCCAGCTGCCGATTATCGGACGGCTCTTTCGGGACGTGAACTACCAGCGACAGCAAACGAATATCGTTTTCCTCATGACGCCGACGGTGATCACGAGGTAGGCAGACCGAGCAGCCAGCGTCCGGCGGGCCGCCGGTATCAATGGGATCCATGGGGTCGGAAAGGTGTGGGATGAGCCAGCGCAGGGCTCTCGAGCGTGGTCAGATGCTTCCGCTCATCGCGATTCTTCTCGCGGTGTTGATGGGCTTTGCCGCCCTTTCGGTCGATGTCGGCTATCTGCGTTACCAACAGCAGCGCCAGCAATCGGCCACCGATAGTGCCGCTATCGCCGGCGCCGCGGAGCTGACCTATTCCACGGCTGCCGCCGACGTGGCCTCGGCTGCCGAAGCCGACGCTACGACCAACGGCTTTACCGGCTCGTCCACCACGACCGTCACCGTGAGCAACCCTCCGGCAACCGGGGCCCATACCAGCAACACCAGCGCGGTTCAGGTCGTCATCAGCACGACCCAGCCCTCAGACTTTTCCGCGGTCCTGGGCCGGGGACCCAACGTTGTGCAGACCACGGCGACGGCCGCGGCCGGGAGCAACGGCAGCGGATGCATCTACGCGCTGGGCACCACGCAAACCACCACGGTCAACTCCGGCATCATCAACGCTCCGACCTGCGGCATGGTGATCGACGGCAACGTCACGTTCAACAGCTCAAATATCACGATGTCGTCGATCGGCGTCGCGGGCTCGATCACCGCGAACTCGCCGACCTACGGCGACGCGACGCCCATGAAATCCATCGCCGTGAGCGATCCGTGCCCGTCGTTAGTCGGCTGCGCCTACCTCAAGGACGACCCGCCCGCCACGTCGCCGTGCAAGTTTACCAACTACACCGCGAACTCGGCGACGATCACGTTGGTGCCCGGCGTCTATTGCGGCGGTGTCACCTTCAACTCGTCGCACGTGACGATGAGTCCCGGGCTCTACGTCATCAGCGGTGCATTTACCAATAACTCCAGCACGATCACCGGAAGCGGCGTCACCATCTATCAAAACAGCGGAAAAATGACGCTCAACTCGGGGACCTTCACCGTTACCGCGCCGACGTCGGGAAATACCAAGGGCGTTCTGGTCTATCAGCCGCCATCCAACACCAACGTCCCGACATTTAACTCCGCGACGGCCAGCATCTCCGGCATCCTCTATTTCCCCAGCGTCAACTTCACCTTGAACTCCGGTTCCAATATTTCCGTAATGATTATCGCGCTGTCCCTCACGATGAACTCCGGCGATTTTTCGATGCCGGACGGGCCCGATTTTCCCGGCGGCCCGCTCAACGTGCAGATGGTTGACAACTGATGCGAGTACGCAATCTGCATCGGGACGAAGACGGCGCCGCGATGGTCGAGTTCGCGGTGTTTTTCCCGGTCTTTATCTTGTTGCTCGTCGGGCTCATCGAGATCGGACGCTTCGCCAACTTCAGCATCGTCGTGGCCGATGCGGCCCGGGCCGGGGTGCAATACGGCGCGCAAAACGTCATCACCGCGGCCGATAACGCGGGCATGACCTCGATGGCGCTCGCCGACGGCCAGAATATTTCCGGATTGACCGTGATCAGCGCCACGCACTATTGCCAATGCTCCGATGGAAGCGCGTCGACATGCTTGTCGTCGGACTGCTCCCTTTCCCATCGCATCCTTTGGGTGAAGGTGACGACCCAGGGCCAATTCGCGGCCCTGCTTGGTTTTCCGGGCCTTCCCGGAACGTTCACCGTGCAGCAAACGGCCGTGCGGCGGGTTCCGGAGTGATGGCGCCGGGGCGGGACCGCCAGCGAGGCAGCGCGACGGTTGAGTTCGCAATCGTCGTCAGCATCGCGTTTTTCCTCATCTTCGCCATCGTCGATTTTAGTTTTGCGCTCTACATGACCCATCTCGTTACCGACGTTTCCCGCATGGGTGCTCGCTATGCAATGGTGCGCGGTTCGACGTGCGCTTCTGCGGACTGTCCGGCGACCAACAGCAGCATCCAGACCTACGTGCGGGGCATCTCCCCAATCGCCGATCCCAGCGCGATGAACGTAACGACCACCTGGTCGCGCGGTTACGGATGCACGACGACGCCGTATCAGGCGCCCGGCTGTACGGTCTCGGTCCGCGTCTCGTATCCCTATCGTTTCGCTGGAGCGTTTCTTGGCGGCTTGACCTTGCCGATTGCGAGCGCATCGCAGAATACGATCACGCAATGACGATGCAGGAGGCGTTCGAGTTCGAAACCGACCCGTCGGTCTCCGGGCCCGTACTCGTACGCTTTTTCGGCGGCTTTGCCGTCACGATCGATGGTCAGGCGATACCGTGGGTTCGCCGCATGGACAAGCGTATCTTTCGGTACCTTCTGCTCGCGCCCGACGGACGATGTACGCGTAAGGACCTCACCGATGCGTTTTGGCCCGGCCAGGACGAAGCGGCGGCGCTGGGCAGCCTCCGAACGGCCTGCAGCAACATTCGCAAGGCGATTTCGTTGGCCGCCGGCCCTCAACGCGTCGACGAATGTTTCTCGACGACCGGCGACGCCGTTTTCGTTAACCTCGATATCACCAACGTCGACGTGCGGCGCTATCTCGCGCACGTCACCGCGGGCAATACCTGCTACTTGACCGCCGACGTACAAGAGGCGCTCGTACACTACAAGCGCGCCCTCACGCTCTATTCGGGACCGATCGGGTGGGGTGACGAGCCCGAGCCGTGGTTGGAATCCCTCGGGCAAGAGTGCAGCGCCTTCCGAACGATCGCGCTCGAACGCATCGTGCGCATGTTCCGCGAAGACGGCGATACAGCACAAGCGATGAAATACGGCATGCTCCTAGCCGACAAGTATCCGCGAAGAATGGCGGCGTCGGGCGGCCTGGCATGATCGCCGAACTGCGCGAACTGGATTCGAAGGTCGGAGTCTGGCTCGCAATCCCCGCCGGCTTGACGCTTTTCGTCATCGTCTACTTAATCGCGCGTCCGGTCACGATGATCGGCAACGATTTCCAGGCATTCTGGTGCGGCGCGAACGCGCTGCTCGTTCACGCAAACCCTTATTTGAATGAGCCGTTGCGTACTTGCGAAGCCGCCCACTCGCCGTCAATATTCCGGATTCTATCGGACGCCACTACCCCGGCGCCGCTTCCGCCGTACGGGCTTTCGCTTTTCGTTCCGCTGGCGTTGCTTCCGTTTGTGGTTGCGCGCGCCATCTGGTGGGCAGCCCTGGGAGTCGCCGCCATCGCGGTGGGCCGAGGGATCTCGAAGGTCACCGGCATGCCGCCGATCACCGCATTGGCCGCTTCGACCTTCGCGGTCTGCGCGCCCGGCATCGTTCAAGGCGCCTTATCGCCGATCCCGATCGCCCTTCTGGTATTTTCGGCGTTAGCTCTTCAGCGACGGCAATGGAATGCTGCCACGTTGCTTCTGGGTTTTGCGATGATCGAGCCGAACATGACGTTGCCCGCATGCGCGGCCATCTTTCTCGTCCTCCCGCAGATGCGGCTGCGTTTGTTCGTTGCGGGCCTCTGCGCGGCGCTCCTTACGTTGCTTTTGGTCGGTCCGGGGATTGCTCTTGCCTATTTCACGGCAGTGCTGCCAGCTCACGCCGCGTCCGAAGTCAATATGTTAGCGCAAGACAGCCTAACGACGGTGCTCTATCACCTCGGCATCCCGGCCCAAACGGCGCTGCTGATCGGTTCGCTTCAGTATTTTCTGCTTGCAGCCGCCGGAATCTATCTCGCCCGCCTTCTCTCCCACAAAGACGGCGATCTCGCGTGGCTGGTGCTGCTTCCAGCTGCGTTTGCCGTTATGGGCGGTTCGTACATTCACGTTACCGAGGTGGCGATGGCCATCCCGCTGGCCTGCCTTCTCGTTATGCGCCGTCCGACGATGGCCGCGACGCTCGCGGTGATCCTCCTCGCGATGACTCCTGAGGCCCTTACGAACTGGGCGCTCTTGGCGCCGCCCGCCGCACTCACGATCGGCTGGTTCATGGCGCGCTCTCGGCTGCATCCGCCCGTGCTGTTGTCAGCCCGTTTACCGGTCATCGTGTTGGTGGGGCTCGTCGTCTTGTGGCTCCCTCTAGCAATCCATTTTTGGGGAGGCGCAATAGTTGCCGCCACCGCAAGCACGCCTTGGCGGATCCGGGACCGACAGCGCTGGCGAGTATTTCGTGGAGTTGGCTTAACGCCCGATCCGTGCTGCCGCCCATTTGGTGGACGCAGAAAATCCTGACGCTTCTTCCGCTCTCGCTTTTGGTTTGGATAGCCTTTGCCCGCGCATTTCCGGAAGGTTTTCACATCGCGTTGCGACGACCTTCGCCCGCACGCCAAGGGCTCGACTCGCCGACGTGATCGCCGAACTGCGCGAAATCGACCCCAAAGTGGGCGTCTGGCTTGCGGTGCTGTGCGGTCTAACGCTCGGCGCGTTCGCTTACGCCATCATGGATCCCACGGCTTTGATCGGCTACGATTTTCAAGCGTTCTGGTGCGGAGCCAATGCGTTGCTCGCGCACGCGAATCCGTACCTCAACGAGCCGCTGCACGCTTGCGAGGTCGCGCACACATCCGCGCTGTTCCTCCGCTATCCCAACGTCACGGTTCCCGCACCGATTCCGCCCTATGCGCTCGCACTTTTCGTACCGCTGGGACTGCTCCCGTTCGCATTGGCACGCGCGATTTGGTGGCTGGCCCTGGCTGGCGCAACCATCGCGGCCGGACGTGGAATTCACAAGGTCACGGGCATAGCGCCGATCACCGCATTGGCCGCGTCCGCGCTGGCCATCGCCGGGCCGGCGATCGTTCAAGGCGCCTTATCACCGCTGCCGATTGCATTGACGATCTTCGCAGCGCTCGCCTTGATGCGCGCTCGATGGACGCTCGCGACGGTGCTATTGGGCCTAGGCATGGCAGAACCGCACATGGTGTTGCCGGCGTGTATTGCCGTCTTTCTCTTCGTGCCGCAAATGCGGCTGCGGCTGCTGCTTGTCGGCGTGGGTGCCGCGGCGTTGGCGCTGGCCGCCGTCGGCCCACACGCGGCGCTGGGCTACCTTACGACCGTTTTGCCCGCCCACGCAATCTCGGAGGTCAACAACCAAGGGCAGAGCAGTTTAACGGTCGTGCTCTATCAGCTTGGCGTCGCCGCAAAAACCGCCCTTCACATCGCATCGGCCCAGTACGTCGTGCTCGGCGTCTTCGGCATTTGGGTCGCGGGCCGGCTCTCCAAGCAACGCGGCGAAGTGGCGTGGTTGGTCCTGGTTCCCGCCGGCTTTGCCGTCATCGGCGGCCCGTTCATTCACCTCGATGAGGTGGCGATGGCCGTGCCGCTCGCGTGCATGATCTTCGCGCGCCGCGCCACGGTCCCGGCCGCATTGGTCGTTCTTCTTCTGGCAATCCCCTCGGAAGCCGTCATCAACTGGGTGGTCTTAGCCGCACCTGCGACGCTGATCTGTGCGTGGTTCATGGCCCGCTCCAAAGCCCATCCGCCGTTGCTGCTCTCCGCGCGCCTTCCGGTCATTATGGCCGTTAGCATCGCGATTATCGGGGGCGAGATCGCGATCGGCCTGCATCGCGTCGCCTCCGCCGGCGGCACTACCGCCGTTGCGCTCGCGGGCCGACACATTGTCGCCGCCGCGCCAGGCGCACTTGCTTCGGTAACCTGGACTGCCTTCAACTCGCTAACGACAACGCTGCCGTCCACCTGGTGGCTCGGGAAAATTCTTACTTTGGTTCCAGCCGCCGTACTTGTCGGCCTGACGTTCCTCGAAGCCTTCCCGCACGGTTCCCGCGTGGCGCCGCGACTGGCCGCCGCTCGGAAAGGCGCTTGATCTGCTGCAGCACGCGCATGTGGATCTCGTGAACGATTGCATCGCTGTACACGGCCCAATACGCGGCTGGCCAAAGGTGGTGCTGATACCACGTGATACCGATCAACCGCGTGCGGCCTCCCGGCAGCGGTTCGAGCACGAACTCGCCGTGCTTGGAAACCATATAGCCGTGAAGGTGCGGCGTGTCCAAGGTTCCGTACGGCGTTAATTCGCGCATCGGCTCGGCGCTGCGCGCCACGCGAAACGCCAAGCGTCGTCCGGGCTCCCAATCCGTGATCGGCTCGACAAAATTACCGGTTGAAAACTCACAATAGCGCACCGCGCCAACACCCGAACCAACGATCCTTGCCCGGATGGGATACGCGATCCCTATCCGAAACGGCAGTTCGGTCGGAGGCGGCAAATCCGGGAAACGAACCACGTTGCGCCACACGACCATCGGCGGCGCGTTGACGTCGATGCTCGATCGAACCATATAGGTCGGCGTTTCGCGGGGGACGATCGCTTCCGCGCCCATGATCAGCGGGGCGACGAGCGCGCAGACCAGCAACGTTGCCGGATTTGCCCGCGGCCTGTTGGTTCGGTCCTGGCAAACGTGTCCGAATAGGCCGCCGATCAGGGCGAAGACCAGCGCGATCGGCGTTGCCATCGCGATACAAATAGCGCCCTCAAGGGCAACGGCCAGCAGCGCGACGCACGTCAGTGCCACCGAGAGCAACGCCACCAGTAAGGATTCCGGCAGCGATCTGTGCCGATGCACGCCGGCAAGAATCGCTGCGAGCGCTCCCTGCGAGAACGGAATCGCCGCGAATAGCCCCCAGCCGTAACTTCCCATAACGCGCGTGCCGAGGGCGACCGCTGCGACTCCCAGGATCGTCGTGGCGACCAGCGCGAAGACGGCGGCGCCGAGGCGATCGACGGGCACGATTCGCCCCAGCCAACGGTTGGACGACGATCGTTCGAGTTGAGAGTGTTCCGGCCACGCAGCCGCGACCGCAAACGACGCGACGTTCGCAACCGGGACGAAAAAGAGGACGACCATCCACTCGGGCCATCCAATAGCCCGGAACCGCTTCACCGTAATCGCCGTTCCGATCCACGCAAAGGGCAAGGACGTCGCGAGCATCGTTACCACAAAGACGCGCGCGTCGGCCGGAATCCCAGTCACCGGCAACGGAACTCCCAGGGGCATCAGGTAGCTTAGCGGAGACCAGTCGCGGTGGAACACCAAAGCTGCCAGCGAGAGATCCATACCGTGTTTGATCAGCACGCACACCAGCGCGATGCCGACGTACGAACCTCGACCAATCGTCCCGGAAAACGAGAACAGCCTCGCAGCCCAGCCCATTAGCACAGCTTTACTACTCGCCGGTCGCATCGGCTAACTCCTGGTGTGCGGACTCCCAGCGCGTCATCGCTTCATCGCTCTGCATGGCGAGGGCGGAGCGTTCTTCTTGCAGACTGGCGACGCGGGCGGGGTCTTCATACAGTTCGACGGTTGCAAAGAGCGCGTCGATTTCGGCCATTCGCCTGTCGATCCGCTCGATCTCTCGCTCGAGCCGAGTCACCTTGGTCACGAGATTCGAGCGAACTTTGAGCGGCGTCAGGCGCGAACTTCCGTCGCGTTTGCCCGCGGTGCGGCCCGACGTTCGCGCGCTTCCGGCCACGTGCTGCCGGTCCTCATACGACGCGTATCCGCCTTCGACCAGGCCCCACGCGCCGTCCTCGATCCACAGCACCCGATCGCACAGACGGTTGAGGAGGTAACGATCGTGCGAAACCAACACGATGGCGCCTTCGTATTCGTCGAGGACGTTTTCGAGGGCCTCGCGGCTGTCGATGTCGAGATCGTTGGTCGGCTCGTCGAGCAATAAGAGATCGCATTTTCGCGCCATCAAACGGGCCAGCATGATGCGCCTGCGCTCGCCGCCCGAAAACGCGCGTACGATCTTGTCGCCCGCTTCGCCCGAGATGCGCATGCGACCCAGCAGCGCGCGCGCTTCCTCGTCGTTGACGTTTCCCGTCGCCAGAACGGCCTGGACCGCCGTGTCGTCGAGGTCCAACTGCTCTTGCGCGTTCTGGGTGAAATACGCCGCGCGCACGGCCGGATTGTAACGCACGTCGCCGGCGTCGGGAAGCAACTCTTCGGCCAGAATGCGCAACAGCGTCGACTTGCCCGATCCATTAGGCCCCACGATGGCCAATCGCGAGCCTTGCTCCACGTTGAAGGTGACGCCGGAAAACAACGACGTCGCGTACGCCTTGGCCAAACCGGTGGCTTCGAACGCGAAGCTATTGGTGGCGCGACGCGCGGCCCGCAATCGCACGTCGATGGCCCGGACCGCCGAGACGGGCTCGGGCGCGGCCATCGTTGTCTCAAGACGGGCCAGCTGCTTTTCGCGACTGCGCACCTGGCTGTAGTCGCTCGAGGTGTGCGTCGCACGCAAGCCCGCGATCGTCGCGCGCTGCTTGTCGCGCTGTGCGACGAACTGCTCGTAGGCTTGGCGTTCGGCGGCCAAGCGGCGATCGCGCTGCTCGACGTACCCGGAGTAGGCGGGCTTCGCGGGCGCGTAGGCGTGAAACCGTCCGCGATCCAGCTCCCACATACGCGTCGCGACGCGATCGAGAAAATAGCGGTCGTGCGAGACGATCACGTAGGCGCGTTTGTCGGCGGCGATATACGATTCCAGCCAACGAACCGTCGAGATGTCCAGATGGTTGGTCGGCTCGTCGAGGATCAGATAGTCGGGGTCGTCGATGAGCAGGTGCGCCAATGCGGCCTTGGCGCGCTGTCCGCCGGAAAAACTCCGCAGCGACCGTCCGAAATCTTCGGCACCGAATCCGAACGCATCGAGCATCGCTCGCAGCCGCTTGTTTTGCAGCGGCCAGTCCACGTCCCGAACGCGGCCCAAGGCAGCTTCGACGATCTCTTCTAGCGTCGAATCGGTCTCGTCGGCGGCGCTCTGCGCCAAGTAGCCGAAGCGCGTGTCGCGCGCGCGTACGATCGAGCCCGCGGCGGGGCGATCGACTGAGGCCAGCATCCGCAGCAGCGACGACTTCCCGGCGCCGTTGGGACCCACCAGGCCCACGCGCTCGCCCTCATCCAAGACTGCATCGACGCCCGCGAAAATCTCGCGTGCGCCGTAATGGCACTCCAGCCCCGCCGTTCGAAACAACTCCATGCGGTCCCGACTTTTCCGGGGACCGCATCCGCGCGCCTTCGCCATACGTTTGAGAGGATATGAACGTCCGAACAGCCTGCGCGAGCCTGATGGCGCTCCTCTTCACTAGCCTGGTACCGTTGCCGGCGCCGGCCGCACCCACGCAAACCATCGTCCTTGCCGGCGGTTGCTTCTGGGGAATGCAAGGGGTTTTCGAGCGTCTTAAGGGCGTCACGACCGTCGTCGGCTACGCCGGCGGAAGCGCCGCGACCGCGCAGTACGAAACCGTCAGCACCGGAACGACCGGCCACGCCGAGTCGGTGAAACTCACGTACGATCCCGCGATCATCTCGCTCGCGCAACTGCTCGACGTATACTTTCTGGTCGCACACGATCCCACGCAAGTCGACCGTCAAGGGCCAGACGAAGGCACCCAGTATCGTTCCGCGATCTTCTACACCACGTCGACCCAGCGCGCGGCCGCGATCGCCTACGTCGCGAGCTTGACCAAGCACCGCATCTTCCACGCGCCGATCGCCACGCAGATCGTTCCGCTCAAAGGCTTTTATCCGGCCGAAGCCTACCACCAGCATTTCATGGATAACAATCCCAACGATCCCTACATCG
Organism: Vulcanimicrobiaceae bacterium; assembly: GCA_036510515.1. GTDB lineage: Bacteria > Vulcanimicrobiota > Vulcanimicrobiia > Vulcanimicrobiales > Vulcanimicrobiaceae > JALYSX01. Next base: position 9,701 of record DATCDS010000013.1, on the reverse strand, counting down.
TGTACAACGACGCACCGAAGGTCGCCGCCCTGCGCGCGAAATATCCCCGGTTGCTCGCCAAGTCGTAGGCATGAGGTGGCGCGCCGACGCGCGAAGCACGGACGGTGGCACGACGTAAACGCAAGGCCCGCGCCAGCGCGATGCTCGCTGGAATAGCGATTTTGGCCGTGGGTGCGATCGTCGGTTGTTCGCTCCTCAAGCCGTCGCAACGATCGGAGCCTCCGGCTGCGGGCCACAAACGACGACCGCCGTCGGTCGTTCTCCATAGCGCGCCGCCGCCCGTAACGTTGCTTCCCCAGGCCTCGTCGTCGCCCACGATCGCGCCGGCAAGCACCGCCAGCGTGCCGCCCAACGGTCCCAAACTCGCAATCATCATCGACGATTGCGGACAGTGGCTCGACACCGAGCGCGGCTTCATCGCGTTGCCGGTTCCGCTGACGCTGTCGGTGTTACCCGACGTGCGCTACACCGCGCTGATCCAACGCGAAGCGGCGGCCGCGGGCAAAGGCGTCATGCTTCATCTGCCGATGGAAACGATTTCGGGCGTCTATCCCGGGCCCGGCGACGTGACGACCGAAATGAGCGACGATGCCGTTCGTGCGAGGGTCGCCGCCGACTTGGCACAAGTTCCGCTCGCGCAGGGCGTTAACAACCACGAAGGCAGCAAGGCCAGCGCCGACGCGCGCGTGATGGGCGACGTCGCAGACGTCCTCGTGAGACGCGGCGGACTCTTCTTCATCGATTCCAAGACGGCGCCCAACTCCGTCGCCGAACACGTGACGGCCGACGCCGGGTTGCCGACCGCCGCACGCGATGTCTTTCTGGACAATCAAGCCAGCGTCGCCTACACCCAAGCACAACTGCGCCAAGCCATCGAGATCGCCAAGCGAACCGGCAGCGCGATCGCCATCGGACATCCGCGGCCCACGACGCTCGAAGCCGTGCGCGCAATGCTCCCCGAAATCGCCGCCGACGGCGTCGTCCTGGTCCTCGCCCGCGACCTGACCGTCAAGAACTAGCCCGTCGCCGACAGGGTGGGGCTTTCCAGCCAGCGCTGCGCCCAACGGCCCAAGGCATCCAGGGTCTCGCGCAACTCGCGGCCGCGTGCGGTTAGCTCGTAGGCGACCCGCACCGGCGATCCGCCGTGCACCTCACGGTACACGATGCCGGCGGCTTCGAGCTCCCGCAAGCGTTCGGTCAGCAGGCGATCGGAGATGCCGGGGACGGCCGTGAGAATTTCGTTGAAGCGCAACGCTCCGGGAAGAAGCACTTGGATGATCGCGCCGGTCCAACGACGCCCGATCAGTTCGACCGCCCGGTGAAATCTCGGACACAGCCCCATCGCGTCGGGGGAAGCCTTCTTTTTCATTGCCTACCTACTTGACCCTGGTGCCGTATGCTGGTACGGTATGCGAAAGCCTACCATAAGTAGGTTACCTACGGCAATACTATCTAGAGGAGACCCGAATGGATATTGCTCTACTGATCGTCCGTCTGATCGTCGGCTTGGGCCTGGCCGTGCACGGTTCGCAGAAGCTCTTTGGCTGGTTCGGCGGCGGCGGCGTCGCCGGCACGGCCGGCTTCATGGAGACACTGGGCTTTCGGCCTCCCAAGGCTTTCGCCGCGCTGGTCGGCCTAGGCGAGTTCTGCGGCGGATTGCTGATCGCGCTCGGGTTCCTGGGCGCCCTGGGGCCGGCACTGCTGGTGCTAGTGATGCTGACCGCGGTGGGCTCGGTGCACATCAGCAAGGGCTTCCTGATTGCCAACGGCGGCTGGGAGCTCAACGGGCTCTATGTCGCCGGCGCGCTGGCACTGGCTTTTGCCGGCTTTGGAATCTACTCGCTGGATCACGCATTCAACCTGACGTTCCTCACCGATCCCACCCACGTCTGGATCGCCTTGGGAATCGCAGTAATTATCGCGTTGATCAACCTGGGGATACGGCGCCCGGCGAAGCAAGCCACGCCCTAAGAGTCCCGCCTCGTCACGGATCACCCGCCGGGTGCTGGTGTCGACCAAGCATTGGCCGGGATGGGGGTTCTGCGTGGAACCGGAACCCCGTCCCAGGCCGTCTTCGGCGTTGCGACCGGTGCCGGTGTAAAGACGACCGTCGGGGGGACCTGGGGCGCCGAGGGATCGAACGGAGCGGGGCGTGCGACGACCGGCGCCGGCGAGGTGACCTCGATCCACCCTCTGGGGGCGTCGACGTCGACCCGTTCGCCGAGGGCCCGCAGCAGCGGAACCAGCGGTAGCCGCGCCTGGTCCAGCGCCGTTCCCGGCCGCATCGCCATCGGGACGCGGATCCGACGCGCGCCGCGGGTCAGCACGAGGTAACCGTCGGCATACGAAATCTGTTCGGCAATGGGCGTCAGATATGGTTCGACCGGGCCCACGACGCGACCGCGCAGGAGCGTAAGGGGCGTGTACGAGCGAATCGGGCGCCCGTCGAGTACGAGCATCAACGCGACGCCGGGTGGGAAAATCGGCACGCATGCGCGATATACCGCTTCGGATGCACCGATTCTTCTTCGCCTTCCGCGAGGCGGCCCTGCGCTTCTCGCGGGATGGGTGCGCCTTCTTGGCACAAGCCCTCGCCTTCAACGCCATCTTTGCCGTCTTCCCGCTCATGGTGCTGTTCTTGACGTTGGCGTCATACATCAACATCTTGCCCGAGCAGCGGCTGCTGGGCTTCATCGATACGCTGGCGCCGACGCTGCAGCAATATCTCGCCGACAATCTCAAGACGTATATTTACGATCGCGGCGTGACCAGCATCGTGGCCGCGGTCATTCTTGTTTGGTCGGGCAAGAATCTCTTCATGGGACTGGCCTTTGCATTAAACCGCGCGGTCGGCGTGCCCAAGGGACGGCCGATCCTTCACGACATCGTGCTCTCGCTGGTGATGCTGCCCATCGTCGGCATCGTGCTGCTGATCGCCATGGTGCTTCCGTTTATGATCTCGCTGGGAATCGCGCTGGCCGGATTGCCCGACGGCCGCCACCTCGGTCAGATCGGCGCGTACGGCGTTTCGCTGCTGCTGGTCTTCGTGGTGACCTCGATCCTCTATTCGTATCTCCCGAATCGACGATTGAAATGGCATTTTGGCTTGCCCGGTGCGACGTTTGCGGCGGTGATGTGGCCGATCGTGCAGTTCGCTTTCGCGCAATACCTCACGCGCGTCGACTTCACGCACGTCTATGGGGCGCTCTCCGCGCCGCTGGTCTTGCTCTTGTGGTTCTATTTGATGGCGTCGATCTTTCTGTTCGGCGCTCAGTTGAGCTCGGCGTGGGCCAGTCAGAGCGGCAATCCCGCGATCCCGCGTTTGGTCGATGCCGTGGATCCGCTCGACGCGCGTTCGACCGCAACGTGACGCTGGTTTTCGTTCACGGCGCGGGCTGCACGCCCGAGGTGTTCGTCGAGCAGCTCTCGGACTTTCCCGACGCACGGGCGATCGCGTTGCCCGGACACGGCGCGCCCGGCAGCGAAACGACCGTCGACGGCTTCACCGACGCGGTCGCCGGCGCCATCGACGCCGGCGGCTGGAACGACGTCGTCTTGTGCGGACACTCGATGGGCGGCGCCATTGCCATCGAGCTCGCGATCCGCGCACATCCCGCCGTGCGTGCGGTCGTGGCGATTGGGTCGGGTTCGCGCCTGCGCGTGAACGAGGAACTGCTCGCGGGCCTTGCCGGCGACTTCGATGCGACCAGTCGGCGCATCGCCGCATGGCTGTTCGCAGAACCGACGCCCCAACGCGTAGAGTATTCCACCCGCATGATGGCGCGCGTCGGGCCGGCGCAGACGCTCGCAGACTTCGCCGCCTGTAACGCTTTCGATGCAACCGACCGCTTGGGGTCGATCGCACTGCCCTTCCTCGCCATCGCCGGGGATGCGGACGTAATGACGCCGCCCAAATATGCCCGGCTGCTAGGCGACCGGATTCCGGGCGCCCAAGTGCGAATACTGCGCGGTGCGGGACACCTGGCGATGCTCGAGCGTCCGGCCGAAGCGAACGCCGCGCTGCGTGCGTTCGTTACCACGTTGTTCTAGCCGTCGTACATGAGGAGTGCCGCCTTGCCATCAACGGGTCGCCGTTTCCTATCGACCGTCGCGACGGTCGCGTTCGTCGCGTTCTGCGGGGTCGCCATCGGCGGCGCCACGCCGCCGGCCCCCAGTCCGACTCCGGCCGCGGATGTCACCAATCCCGTCGTGGTGGTCTATCCTTTTGAAGTTCAGGGTGATCTTCCGCCCGCTACGGGCACCCAGCTCGCGCAGATCTTCATGCATGAACTCCAAAGCCAACAGGATATTACGGTTCGCCCACTTCCCGCCGGCGTGGTGCGCGCGAACTACCTTTCCAACGCCATCAAGCTAGGCGCCGATTACTACATTAGCGGTTACTTCACGCCGCTGGGAGACAGCGCTTCTCTGGTGCAGCAACTGGTCAGCGTTCAAACCGGCATTCAGGTCTTCTCGCAGACCGCCGTCATTCAAAACGCCGGCGACGCGCAGGCCCAAGCGTCGGCCGCCCGCGCGCGCATCATCTACTTGTCCGGGCGCGACTTCGCGTCGGTCGACCAAAGCGACGCGGCCGACGCATCCCCAACGCCCTCGTCGGACAACGGATCCAGTATCGGTATCGGCAACCTCTTCGGTCTTCTCAAACACGACAAAGGCAACGCGCGCGGGTCCGGTCCTGCCAAGATTGCCGACGTCGCCAAGCCATCGCGCATCGCGATCGTCCCACGAGTTATGGGCGGCGTTTCTGCGCAAACGCTAGCGGCTGCCACGCAACAACTGCAGGCGCTCCTGGGACGCGCATACCACACGCAATACAGCAATCTAGAGACCACCAACGTCGCCAAGAGCGCCGACGCCATGTGCGGGACCAATCGCAACGCCACGGTCGTAGCGGGTTCGGTCTCGCAATCGCGGCGAGGTGGCTTTCGCCCCAAAACGATTTCGACATTTGTCCTAACCACCTATACATGCTTCGGCGTGCCGCTATACTCGACGACGCAGTCGGCCGATAATCTCAACGACGCGATCGCCGCCGCCGTGACCGCCTACGTCGCAAAGCACCCGCAGAACTCCTAGCACGTCGCTGCGCTCGCGGCTAATCGTCGGCGGCGGCTTCGTCGTCGAGTAATCCTGGGGGAAGGTCGACGACGATGCGTTTGGCATCGACGTCGATGTTGCGTACGAAGGCGGCGACCATCGGCACCATTTTGCCGCCGATCACCAGCATGTCGCTCGCCGGAAAATGATCGACGCGCTCGACGATACCTAAGGGCGCGCCGGATTCGGTTTCGAGCGCGCATCCCACGAGATCGATGTCGAGGTATTCCCCCGGACCCACGTCCAGACGATCGCGCGTGGCGTAGAGCGTGCAGCCGACGTACGGGATCGCCTCGTCGGCCGATTCGATGCCCTCGAATCGAATCAGGAACCGGCCCTTATGCTCGCGGACCGAAGCGATTTGCACCGTATTCGAGCCGATCTCGCGTTCGCACCGCAGTTCGCTGCCGCGGAAAAAGACCGTGCGACCCGCACCGGTCGGGTCGCACTTGAGTTCCCCCTGCAGGCCGAACAGGCCGGCAACGCGTCCGACGGTACAATCAGTCGGCGGGTTCGTCGTCATCGAAGCCTTCGGCGGCCTCTTCACTGTCGAGAATGTCGACGCTGATGCGCCCTTCGGCCGTGGCTCGAACGATCGTGCGCAGGGCCTGCGCGACGCGGCCGTTGCGGCCGATGACTTTGCCCAGATCTTCGGGATCGACCACCAGCTCGATCACCGGCTTGCCGTCTTCATCGGCGAACAAGTCGACCGTCACGTCGTCGGGCTTGGCAACGAGCTTCTTAGCAAGAAATTCGAGGACGGCGGTCGCGCGTTTTGCCGACGCCACCGGATCGACGGGCGGGCGCGATTCGCGCTCGCGCTGACCGCGATCGTGAAAGCCGCCACTCGAACGCGGACCGCGGCCGCCTTGGCTGCCGCCCGAACGTCCCCGCGATGGCGGCGGCGTTTCGTAGTCCACGTCGTTGGGTGTGGCTTCTCGAGAGTCGATGCGGCGAGCGCCTAGCGTCGACTTACGCTCGCCCTCGCCGGCTTCTTCGCCGAACAGGCCGAACTCATCATCGAACGCGCTCATTACGCGTCGCCTTTTTTGTTTTTGGGCGCGCGCTTGGTATCGGAGTGCGGACGACGCTCCATGATCCCTTGGTCGGCGAACAGGCGCGCGACGGTTTCGCTGGCCTGAGCACCCTTGGCGAGCCATTCTTTGGCTTTGGCCGCATCGACCACGACGGTGCGGGGTTCGGTGCGGGGATTGTAGTGCCCCAGGATCGCAATGAATTTTCCGTCGCGCGGCGAGCGCGAGTCGGCCACCACGAAGCGGTACGTCGGTTGTTTCTTGGCGCCCATGCGGCGCAGTCTGATCTTTACCATAATATCCTACGTTTCGATGTGTGCCGCGATTACAGCTCGCGACGTGCTTGAGAGCAAGCTCTTAGCGTGCTAGGCCGGCGGGTATTCGGGAGCGGCCTCTCTTGCCGCCGCCAAACTGTTTCATCATCTGCTTCATGTCGGCAAACTTCTTGATCAACTGGTTGACATCCGACACGGCCGTGCCGCTTCCCAGCGCGATTCGCTTTCGGCGCGATCCGTTGAGGATGTCGGGATAGGAGCGCTCCCGAGCGGTCATCGAGCAGATGATGGCCTCGACCCTGTTCATTTCCTTTTCGGGGATCTCGAAATTCTTGGGCAGCGCCCGCGAGAGGCCGGGCACCATCTTGAGCAACTCGCCCATCGAGCCCATTTTTTTTACGCTGCGCAGTTGCTCGAGGAAGTCGTCGAGCGTGAACTGCTGTTTGAGCAGTTTGCTTTCGAGCTCTTTTGACTGCTCTTGGGAATAGACGCCCTGCGTGCGTTCGATGAGCGACAACACGTCGCCCATGCCCAGGATGCGCGACGCCAAGCGGTCGGGATGGAAGACTTCGAGCGCAGAAAGTTTTTCGCCGACGCCGACGAACTTGACCGGCGCGCCGGTCGCCTCGAAGATCGATAACGCCGCACCGCCACGTGTGTCGCCGTCGAGTTTGGTCAGGATAACGCCGGTGATCCCCAGGCTTTGATGGAACCCCTTGGCAACGTTGGTCGCCTCTTGGCCCGTCATCGCATCGGCGACCAGCAGAATCTCCTTGGGCGAGATCGCCGCTTTGATTCGTTCGAGTTCGCCCATCAGTTGGGCGTCGATCTGCAGACGTCCGGCAGTGTCGACGATCACCGTCGATATTCCCAGGCGCCTAGCTTCGGCGACGCCGTCGCGCGCGATCGTTACGGCGTCGCCCTGCCCCGCTTCATAGACCGGCGCGTCGATCTGCTTGCCCAGCGTTTGCAACTGCGCGATGGCTGCGGGCCGGTAGACGTCGGCGGCCACCAGCAGCGTGCGGCGACCTTGTTCTTTGAGGCGAAGCGCGAGCTTGCCGGCTTGCGTGGTCTTTCCCGAGCCCTGTAGACCCACGAGCATGATGACCGAGGGAGGAGCGTCCGAGAACGTCAGGCGTCCCGAACCGCCGCCCAACAACGCGATCAGCTCGTCGTGAACGATCTTGACGATCGTCTGTCCGGGCGTGAGCGACTCCAAGATATTGGCACCGATGGCCGCCTCTTTGACGCGCGCGACGAACCCCTTGGCCGCCCCAAGCGACACATCGGCCTCAAGCAACGCGATGCGCACTTCGCGCATCGCGTTGTTGACGTCGTCTTCGCTCAGGCGGCCGCGACCGGTCAAGCGCGCGAAAATCGCGCCGAGCCGATCGCTCAGTTGATCCAACATCGGTTAGGCCGAAGCCGTTGCCTCCTCGACGCGCCGGACGGCGTCGCCGACGGTTTTGATCTTCTCGGCTTCTTCGTCGGGAATATCGATGTTAAATTCCGTTTCGAAGGCCATGACCAATTCGACCTGATCGAGCGAGTCCGCGCCCAGGTCGTCGGTGATCGAGGCTTCCTGCGTGACCTCGGCCTCGTCGACGCCGAGTTGTTCGACGATGATCTTTTTGACTCTATCAAACGTGGTGGCCATAAGGCTCCTTTCGACTGTTGAATTTCATTTGAGCTACATCACCAAGCCGCCGTCGACGACGAGCGTCTGACCGGTGACGTACGACGCTGCATCCGAACACAGGAACGCAACGACCCCGCTCACGTCCTGGGGCGTCCCCGGACGTCCGAGCGAAATTTGTTTGAGCATGAACTCTCGAGCGGCTTGCGGGATTCCCTCCGTCATCGCAGTGTCGATTAAACCCGGAGCGACGGCGTTGACTCTTATATTCCTCGACCCCAACTCCTTTGCCAGCGACTTGGCCAGGCCCAAAAGCGCGGCCTTGGTTGCGGCATAGACCGACTGCCCGGCGTTGCCCGTCAGCCCGACGATGGAGGAGACCAGGACGATCGAGCCGGCGCGCTGCTTCATCATGGGCTTGGCCACGGCCGCGCAGAGATAGAATGCCGATTTCAGGTTGACGTCGAGCAACTGGTCGATCGTCTCGGGTTTGAGGCGCAGCAGCAGCCCGTCGATCGACTGACCGGCACCGGCCACGGCGATGTCGATCCGCCCGAACTCGGCCAGCGTCTGCGCGACGAACCCCTCGACCGCTTGCGCGTCGGTGACGTCGGCAATCATCACGGCCGTCTTGACGTCGGCACGCACGCTTACGCACGCAGCAACCGTCTCATCGAGCGAGCCGCGATCGCGTCCAACCAAAGCCAGGTTGGCGCCGCGGCGCGCGAATTCGACGGCGATGCCACGTCCGATGCCGCGGCTCGCGCCGGTGACCAGAGCGGTCTTCCCATCAAACTTCAACGGGGTCCCCTTGTAGCGCAGCGAGTCTCTCCCGCAGCTTGAGCACGCCCGCAAAGTCGCCGACGCTGGTCGCATCGGGCGCTCCCGGCATGCGCTTCATCAACGGTCCAAGCACCGGGCTGGCGCCGAACTCGACGACCAAGTCGAGATCGTAGGACACCAGGCGTTCTGCGGTCTCGTGCCAGCGCACTTCGTCGGTGATCGACGCGACCAAGTTGCGTTCGATCGTTGCAGTATCGCGATAGGGCTTCGCGTCGACGTTGCCGATCACGTCGAATCGCGGTAGAGAGAACGTCGCGCCGGCGACGGCCTGGGCGAAGCGGTCGATCGCAGGTTCCATCAGCGCGCTATGCCAGGCTCCCGAAACGTTGAGCGCGACGACTCGCTTGGCGCCGGCGGCCAGCATCGCTTCGCCGGCTAGCCGCACGCCGTCGAGGTCGCCGCTGATCACGATCTGCGTCGGCGAATTGAAATTCGCCAGCTGCACGCGCAGGCCGGTGCCTTCCCGCACGGTCGCCACGACGTTGCGAATCGTCTGCGCGTCCAAACCCAGCACCGCGGACATGCCGCCCGGAACGATGTCCGCGGCAGCCTGCATCGCGCGGCCGCGCTGATCGACCACCCGGACCGCATCGTCGAACGAGAGCGCGCCCGAGACCGTCAAACTGCAGAACTCGCCGAACGAATGACCGGCGGTGACGACGGGAGCGAGCAACTTGCCGACGGCAGTGTAGAGCGCGACGTTGGTCACGAAGATGGCCGGCTGGCTGACCTTGGTTTCGCGCAGCGTTTCGTCGGAGCCGGTGGATACGAGCGCCAGCAGATCGTACCCAAGCA
>DATCDS010000012.1:0-29714 GCA_036510515.1 Vulcanimicrobiaceae bacterium | reverse complement strand
TCAACGACGGCGTCTATCCGTCCAACACGGATCGCGGCTACGTGCTGCGCTTCCTGATTCGTCGCGCGGTTCGCAACGGACGCATCCTGGGCTACTCCGACGGATTCTTCGCATCGTCGCTGATTCCGGCAGCGGTGACGTCGCTGGAATCAGGCTATCCCGAGCTGCGCGACAACCTGGCGCGCATTCAAACGGCGGTTCGGACCGAAGAAACGTTGTTCGACCGCACGCTCGAGCGCGGGCTGGCGATGCTGGACCGCTTGATCGATGAGGCCGGCGACGACGCGGCGCGTCCGCTCGACGGCAAAGCGGTCTTCGAACTGCACGACACCTACGGTTTTCCCGTCGAGCTGACGCGCGAGATCGCCGGCGAGCGCGGCATGGCGATCGATGTCGCCGGTTTCGAGGCCGAGATGAAGGCGCAGCGCGAACGCGCGCGCGCGGACGCGAAATCCAAACGCGCGGTCGTCACCGTCGCCGACGTGCCGGCCATCGCGTCGGAGTTTACCGGCTACGACGGGCTGGAAAGTGACGGCGAGATCGTTGCGATCTTGCGAGACGGCACGCCCGTAGCGGTGCTGGAGGCCGGTCAGAGCGCCACCATCGTGTTGGATCGCTCGTCGTTTTATGCCGAGCGCGGCGGTCAGATCGGCGACCGAGGATCGATTGCAGGGAAGGACGGTGCGTTCGACGTCGACGACACGCAATACATTGGCGAAGCGATCGCGCATCGGGGAACCTTGCTCTCGGGAAGTCTGGGCGTCGGCGAGCGCGTGCGGACGGCCGTACGTGCGGCGTGGCGGCGCGAGATTCGACGGCATCATACGTCCGCGCATCTGCTCCAACGCGCGCTCAAGGACGAGCTGGGCGACGAAGTGGTGCAAGCCGGATCGTGGGTCGGCATCGATCGGATGCGCTTCGATTTCCGCTGGCCGGGCGGCGCGCTGTCGCCCGAGCAGAAACGTGCGGTGACGCGCCGCGTCAACGAGATGATTCGCGACGACGCGCATCTGCGCACCGAGGTCATGGCGCCCGACCAAGCGCGAAAGAGCGGTGCGATTTCGATGGCCGGTGAAAAGTACGGCGAGCACATTCGCGTCGTGTCCGCCGGACCGTCCACGGAGTTTTGCGGTGGAACGCACGCGCACAGCACCGGCGAGTTGGGGCTGTTCCTCATTCTCTCGGAATTCTCGGTCGGATCGGGCATCCGCCGCATCGAAGCGTGCGTCTCCGCCGCGGCCGAAGAGTTCGTCGAAAAACAGCAAACGCTGGTGGGAACGCTGGCGGCGACGCTTGCCACCAGCCCGGACGAGTTGGGCGATCGCATCGACAAGTTGCAGCGCGAGTTGCGCGACGTGCAGACGGCGTTAGGCCAGTTCAAAGCGCGGCTGGCATCGGCCGACGCGCAGACCTACGTAAGCGCGGCGCAACGCAAGGGAGATCGCGCCTTCGTCGGCGCGGTCCTGCGCGAGGCCGACGGTGAAGCCTTGCGGCATTTGAGCGGCGCGATCCGTTCGCGCTTGCCCAGCGGCGTGATCGCGCTGGCCGGCATCGACAACGGCACGGTGTCGCTGGTGGTTTCGGTAAGCGACGATTTGGTCAAGGCCGGCGTCCATGCCGGAAATCTGGTCAAGCAGGCCGCCGCGCCGATCGACGGCAAGGGCGGCGGGCAGGCGGCGCAAGCCCAAGGCGGTGGTAAGAATCCCGCCGGCGCGCCGGCGGCCATCGACGCCATCCGCGACGCGGTTCTGGTGTAGCAATGCGACGCGCACTCGTCGCGTTTGCGTTGCTGCTGCTGGGCGTCGCGCCGGCGGACAGCCAAGCGGTGCTAACGCGCTACGCGGTTGCGCTCGCACGCGTGACGCCGCCCAAGATCGCGATTTTTTCCTACACCATCTCGCAAGCCGGACCCACGGACATCGAACAGCGCCATCGTGTCTATCGGCGCGGCTCGTACGTGCGCGACGAAACGCTGTCGAGCGACGGTGCGGCGCCCAAAGAAGCGATCGTGAAGGTCTACCGCCGCGCGGATGTGTACGACATCTCGCGCGTGGCCCCGACGCAAGCCGCGTATCGCTTTCTCTTTCTGCAAGCCGTGTCGCGCGGGAGCCACATCGACTACTTCTATCAAACCACGGCGCTGACCGGCGGAGCGTTCGTCGTGACGCGCGTCTTGATCGATGGTCAAACGTTTCTTCCGCGCGCGATCTGGTTTGCGACGACGTCGTTTAGCGCGACGGGCAAGGGCCTGCTGCAATATGCCGCGGTGGGCGGCCACTGGATGCCGACGCTGGCAACGGTCGATGCGACCGTCGGCGGCCATCCGGCACGCGAGCGGATCTTGTGGAGCGCCTATCGCTTCCCGCCGTCTTTACCCGCCGCGACCTTCCGCGCGCGCCCGTTTCCGCTTCCAACAACGGATTGACGAAACTGCTCCGCTCGCACGGACGCGTCGCGCTCTGGCTGGCCTGGGCGCTGCCGTTCCTGGTCTACGCGCTGTCGGCGTACCGCACGGTGGGTTTTTGGGATACGGGCGAGATGGATACGGTGCCGTGGATCCTGGGCATCGCTCATTCGACGGGCTTTCCCGCTTACGTGTTGGGCGGGTGGATCTTCGCGCACGTCGTTCCCATCGGAAGCGTCGCGTACCGAATGGGGTTGTTCGGCGGCTTGGCGATGAGCCTCGCCGCGTGGCTGATCGCCAAGACGGTGAACGAGGAACACGACGCGCCGTGGATCGGCGCGGCCTGCGCGTGGATGTTTGCCTTTGGCGACATCGCTTGGACGCGAGGAACGCGCGCTGAGGTACACGCGCTCGCGATGCTGTCGATCGCAGCGACGATCTATCTGGCGCTGCGCTGGTATGCGACCGGTGACGCCCGCGCGCTGATCGGCGGCGCGCTCGCATGGGCCGTCGGTTTGGCGACCCATCCGGTTGCGGCCTTGATCGCGCCGGGTCTGCTGCTGCTGCTCGTCGCGCGAGCGCGTACCCTGCGAGCGAAGCCGCTTCTGGCCGCGGTTGCGTTATGCGCCGTCACGACGGCGGCGTTCTACGCCTACTTGCCGTTGCGCAGCGCCTACGTGACCGCGCACGCCGTGGATCCAACGCGCGCGCTGGGCCTGCCGCCCGGACGCGCGTTCTGGGACTACGATCATCCGTCGACCCGCGCGGGGTTCCTCAACGAGGTTCTCGGTGCGGACTTCGATGCTGCCGGCGGTGTGAGGTCGATCCTGTCGCCCGATGGGTACGTCGCGCGCGGCCCGCACTTCTTGCAGATCTTCGTCGATGAGTTTACGCCGGTGGGCGCCGCACTGGTCATCTTCGGGATCGTGACGGGATTTGGACGCAACCCCATTCGAAGTGGCGCGCTGTTGCTGGCGGCGTTTGCGTCGGTGCCCTTCGCCTTGGGATTCACGCAGGAGGCCGATCCCGATCGCTATTTTCTCACGGCTTTTCTGGTCGGCTCGATCTTCGCGGGCGACGGAGCGATGTGGTTCGCGCGGGAAGCGACGCGGTATCGTTGGGCGGTTCCCTCGGCGATCGCGCTGATCGCCGCCGTTCTCTTTTTTCTCAATCGCGGCGCGCTCGCACAACCCCGCGATAACCGTGCGACCGGCGTGGTCGATCGGGTCTTAGCGCTGACGTCGCCCACCGGCATTTTGGTCTGTTCGTGGGTCGATGCGACGCCGCTGGCGTACGCCGCCTACGTGGAGCATCGGACGCAGGGCCGCACGATCGACGCGGCATGGATCGGCGACGATGCCGCGTACGTTCCGCGCTGGCTCAGAACGCGGCGGGTCTACCTGATCGGCTCGATCTTCGGCAAGGTTCCCGGCTATCGCTTCGAAACGATCTCGGCGGACCCCGCGGTCTACCTGGTCGTTCCGATGGATCGGCCGCCCGCGGGAAGGAGCAAGTCGTGAAAGTCGTCGCGTGGCGCAGCCTCCTCGCCGGCGCGATCGCGTTGGTCGTAACGTGGATCGTTTCGCACGGGCGTTCCACACCCTACGACAACTACGTGCTGCTCGCGCAATCGTTCTTGAGCGGACACGTTTGGGTCTACGCTCCGTCGCCGGTGATCGACGCCCTTCCGTACGGCATGCACTCCTACATCATCGAGGCGCCGCTGCCGGCGATCCTGATGATGCCGTCGGTCGCGATCTGGGGGGCGGCGGCCAATCAAACGTTCTTGGCGATCGTGCTGTGCGGCATCGGAATCGGTGCCGCGTTCGAACTTTGCAAGCGCTACGGAACCTCGAACGCGACGGCCGCATGGCTGTGCGCGTTCCTGCTGGCGGGAACCGATCTGCTGTGGTGCGCGATGCTGGGCGACGTCTGGTTCGTCGCCCACGTGAGCGCCGTGTGCTTTACGTTGCTGGCGCTGGTGGAACTGGCCGGCAAGCGCCGCGGATGGCTGGTCGCGCTGTGGGCGGCTTGCGCGGTGGAATCGCGCTTCAGTTACGTGCTCGCATTGCCGGCGTACGCTTTTTTGCTCGCGACCATCGACGCGCGCGATCGTGCGTTCGTGTTGGACGCACGCTGGCGCGGCCGCCTCGCCGGCTTCGCCGCCGTGCTCGTTCCGGTCGCCGCGCTGTGGGTGTGGTATAACGTCGCGCGGTGGGGCGCGTGGTACGACATCGGGTACAGCGCTTGGTATCACCAGGACAGCGCCGGATCGCCGACCGGGTCGCCGTTTCAACTGCAGTACTTGAGTTATCAACTGCACTCGTTCTTCTGGCAGGGCCCGCAGCGCGTCGCACAGTTTCCTTGGGTGATGCCGACGTTCTCGGGGATCGCGCTGACGTGGACCAGCCCCGCGCTCGTGCTCGCGCTGCTCGCACGTCGTCCGGCGCGCGTCACGATCGCGTTGTGGATTGCGGCGCTGCTGTGCGCCGCGCCCGATTTCGTCTATTACGTCAACGGCTTTTCGCAGTTCGGCATGCGTCACGCGCTGGATTTCGAGCCGTTTCTCTTCGGCTTGATGATCTTGGGCGCGCGCGAGCGCATCCCGGCATGGGCGTACGTCTTGCTGGGGTATTCGATCCTGGTGGGGCTGTGGGGCTGCTGGATTTGGAATACGTTCGTCAGGCAAACGTATTGAGCGGCCGTTAGCGCGGTCGAACGTCGAGCAGCGCGAACCGCGCGCCGTCGACGTCGTAGATGGTCGCCAGTTCGTGGAAGCCGTCGCGCACGACGGGATGGTCGCTGTCGACCGCCAGCATCGTGCCGGGCAGCGAGCACGCTGGATTCGAGATGTTGTCGATCTTCTGGATGGGAATATCCGACAGATAGTAGCGGATGTACGTATCGGGACCGTACCACGCTGGCCGCACCGAAACGCAGAGGCGCGAATAGCCCCGATACCGATCGCGAATCGTGCCGAAGAGCGCGGCGGTTCCCGAATCCCAAGCGTTGGCGTGCTCGTGCACGTACTTCGTAAAATAAAATAGCGAGAAGAGCGCGACCGAAAGCGCTAGGTTCGTCGCGAAGATCGCGCGCAGCGCCACCACGAGTCGTGGCGAACGAAAAATCTTCGCAAAATCGAACACGGCCACGATGCCGATCGCCGCGAGCAGACAAAAAACCGGGGCACCCGCGAGCGTTCGCGGAGCGTTGGGAACGCCGACGCCCTCGTTGGTCAGCGCTCCGCCCAACGGATAGGCGATCAGCCAGAGCCCGACCCACCAAAATCCCCATCGCGCGCCGACGTACCGTCGGGCGCGCAGCAACCCGAGGGCCGCGGCCGGAATCACCCACCAGAAGAATGCGCCGAAACCGACCATGTAGCGCCAGGTCACGCCGTTGACGGGATCGCCCGTGGTCACCAGATACGACCAACGAAATTGGCTGAGATAGTTCAGCATGAAGACGCGCAGGCTCGCGAGCGAGACGCCGTATTGAAAGGTGGCGATTCTCGCCGTGCGCTGACCGGTGTGTGCGTCGAAGAACCACATCCACAGCGCGGGCGCGGCGACCACGAACCAGATCGCCAGCGTGCCGAGAACCTTGCGACGGGTGTCCGGCGAACGCAGGCGCCGCGCGTTGAGCGCCAACACTCCGCCCCCCAACACCAGAGCGTAGAACCAGCCGGCCATATAGGTGTATGCGGTCAATCCCAGCAGCAACGCCGCGAGGGCCAGGGCTTTGAACGAGATGCGATCGGGCGTCGCAGTCGCGTCCGCGGCGCGAAACGCCCGGAGTGCGACGTACAAGCCGCCCAGCAGAAACGGCAGCTCCGATGCGGGTTCCCATGCGACGCGCGAGAAGTGAATGAAGATCGGCTGGGTCGCTTGCAAGAGCGCGGTGACCAGCGCGACGTCGCGCCGGCCGGTGAGTTCGAGGGCGATCCCGTACATTAACAAAATCGCGGCAAGGCCGAACAGAATCGCGGGGAACCGCAAGCCGAACGGATTCTTTCCAAAGACCAGGCTCGACGCATACCCGGCGACGGCATACATCGGCGGATTGCGCGTGAGCGAGCAGTACAGGAACGGCATCAGCGTCCCGTCGATATCGTGGCCGGTGGTTGCGATGCTCTGCGCGGAGTTGTAAAGATCGAGTTCGTCGACGATCAACTCGCTGGGAACCCCGGCGATATCGTACGTTCGAAGCGCCGCCCCGCAAAGCACGATGAGGACGAGTGCCCAGATGTGGGGCTTCCAGCGCACGCTATCGACCTAGGAGCGCCGCATCGACAACCGGAGCGCTGCAGACCGTGCCGCTGCAAAGATAGGCGGCCGGCGCCGGCGACGATGGCAGCCCGAGCGTTGCCGCCTCGGCCGGGGCGATCGTACGGATGGTCGGGAGGCTGGAGAGCGCGTGCGCCGCGCGGCGGAACGGTTCGCCCGCGGCGGCCGTGCCGACGATGCGAATCGCGGTTTCGGGCATCAGATAGCGACGCACGGCGCGCACGTACGTCGACGCAAAGGCACCGGCGCCCGCAAAGGTCGCCGCGTAGAGCAGCAGCGTGCGTTCCGCGGCTTCGCGGAATCGGCGTTCGTCCGTCAGCGCGCCCAGCCGCAACAGCGCTTCGGCAAACGCGCCGTTGTCGCCGATCGGGCGATCCGGGATGACCAGGTTGCCCAGTTGGTTCTCCAAATGCGCGCTGTCGTAGAACCCGCCGTCCTCTGCGGAAAACGCCGCGATCGTCAGATCGGCATGTGCGACCGCACGTTCGAGAAAGCGCGCCTCGCCGTCGTGCTCGTGCGCGTCGATACACGCTCGGACGTAGGCGACCTGATCGGTCAGCAGTCCGCGGACCGCCGGAGGCTGACCCGCAGCGACCAGGTGATAGAGCAGGCCGTCCGCGTCGCGCATGCGTTCGTGCAAGGCGTCGAGCGTCGCTTCGGCGCGCAGCGCGATCGCCGGCATTTCGAGCGCTCGCGCGACGGCAAAGCCGGCACCGGCCAGCCCCGCCGTCCAGTTGGAGTACGAGCGCCGATCCACGAACGGCGGACGCATCGCACGACGTTCGTCCAGCGATTTGGAGAAATAGACCTCGTCGGCGTCTTGGCTTCCTGCAAAGAACACGCCGTCGGGATCGCGCAAGACGTCGCGCACGTACCCCGATGCGGTTCGCAGCGTTTCCTTAATCCAGGCGTCGTCGCGCACGGCGGCCAAGCCGGCCAGCACGCGCAGCAAGCCGGCGTGATCGTCGGCCATCTTTTCGAAATGCGGTATCGACCAATCGCGGGTCGTCGAATAGCGAAAGAAGCCGCCCTCGACGCGATCGTACATGCCGCCGCCGGACATCGCGTGCATCGTCGCGGTCACCATCTCCAGCAGCCGGTCGTCGCGGGTGACGCGATATTCGCTCAAGAGCAGTTCGAGCATCTCGGGCTGCGGAAACTTGGGCGCATCGCCGAACCCGGCATAGACCGTATCGTACGATCGCGTGAGTTGCTCGACGAACTCCGTGACGACGCTTTGCGACAGTGCGTCCGGCCGCGCGGGCCGATAGGAGCGGCGGCGGTCGCGCAGTTCGATCGCGCGCTGGGCGATAGCGTCTTTGTTGGCGGCGTAAAAGGCGGCAATCTCGTCGAGCGCGCGCGTCATGTCGGGGGGCGGCAGATAGGTCGCTCCGGTGATGGTCGTGCCGTCGGGGGTCAGAAAGGCCGTGGTCGGCCAACCGCCCATGTTGTAGCGGGCGTTGATATCCGGACGAACGTCGTTGTCGACGCGGACCGCGACGAAGTGCCGGCCGATTTTCTCGATGACCGTCGGATCGGAGTAGGTCGTCTCGTCCATCACGTGACACCAGTGGCACCACACGGCCGAGATGGCCAGCAGGATCGGCTTGTCGGCGGCGGCCGCGGCCGCAAACGTCTGCGGGGACCAGACCTGCCAGTCGATTTCGGCGGCGCGATTCGAGCGCGGCGAAAAGTGGAACTCACTCATCGGCCTGCGCTCCGCGCAAGAACGAGCTGAGGTAGAAGACGCCCACCAGTATCGCAACGGCCAGAACGGCGGTCGCGGGAACCGTCGGAACGAAGATCGACGCCGCGAAGAGCGTCGCCAGCACCAGTCCTCCCAGCGCGTAGCGGCGATGCGTTTGCGGCGTCATACCGTACGTATCGGCGTCGTAGTAGCCGCCGGCCGCGCGGCCGCGATGCCACGCTGCCATCGCGACGGCCAGCGCGATGAGGATTCCCAGGGCTTTCCACACGGGCGTCCCCTTCGCGGGAGGGTTTGGGCGCGCCCGTCTGCGGGCAGAAGAGTCCTATCGCACGTCCCGTTGCTGGGAATTTGGAGGAGCACATGAGTCTGGATCCCGATCCTATCGTCGTTCGAAACGGAAACTCGGGCATGTCGGCAGTTGTGATCGTCGTGATCGTTGCCATCGTCGCCCTGCTGGTCGTCCTCTGGCATCCCTGGTCGATGACCTCGACGACCACGACCACGAACAGCTCGCCGCAAACCGGCGTGCAAGGTCAGGGCGGCGGCGCGCAGACCAACAGCACGACGACCACCAACAATGGAGGAACCAAACCGTAATGGCTGGACTACTTTGGGCGCTGATCGTTATTCTGTTCATCTTCTGGTTGTTGGGCTTCCTAGTCTTCCACCTAGGGTCGCTCATCCACATCGTCATCGTCGTCGCGGTGATCTTGTTGATCGTCAACTTGGTGACCGGACGAGGAGCGCGGGTCTAGCGCTCCTAAGCCATCCCTCATGGCCGCGCGAACCAACCCGCTTACCCCATACCACCGTAAGCGCGACTTCGGGATCACCCCGGAGCCGCGGGGTAAGAAGGCCGCTCGCGCGGCGCAGCTGCGGTTCGTCGTGCAGAAGCATCACGCATCGCGTCTGCACTTTGATTTCCGGCTCGAAGCCGGAGGCGTTCTCGCGTCGTGGGCGGTTCCTAAGGGGCCGTCCCTCGACACGTCCGAACGTCGCTTGGCTATGCACGTCGAGGACCATCCGCTCGACTATCGCGAGTTCGAAGGCACGATTCCCAAGGGGCAATACGGCGCCGGCTCCGTGATCGTCTGGGACGAGGGAACCTACGCGCTGGCCGAAGGCACCGATCCCGTACGCGAGATCGCGAACGGGAAGATCAAGTTCGTTATGTCGGGCGAGCGCCTGCGCGGAATGTTTACGCTGGTGCGTATCAAGGGACGCGAGGGTGAGAGCGGTGATCCGTGGTTGCTGATCAAAGATCACGACGAGTACGTCGACACCAAACACGCGATCACCGACCAAGAAACGTCGGTCAAGAGCGGCAAGACGCTCGAACAAGTCGCCGCTAACCCGCATTCGAAGACGTGGCAGTCGTCCCCGGCCAAACGCGGCGCGAAAAAGGTTTTGCCCGCGTCGAAACGCGATCGCGTGCCGACGATCGAATCCCCAATGCTGGCGACGGTCGTCGACGCGCCCTTTGACGACGACGATTGGTTGTTCGAAATTAAGTGGGACGGCTACCGCGCGATCTGCAGCGTCGACGAGCGCGGCAGGGTCACGCTGACCTCGCGCAACGGCCTCGATCTGCTGGCGCGATTCCCGGACTTGGACTGCTTATCGACCGCGTTCGGATCGCTGCCGGTCGTGGTCGACGGCGAGATCGTCAGCCTGGACGCGGACGGCCGGTCGTCGTTCGGACGGTTGCAAGACTGGGCCAACCACCGCGAACGCTTGACCTTCGCCGCCTTCGACTTGCTCTACGCCGACGGCCGCAACTTGCTTAAGGAACCGCTGCTCGATCGCAAGGCGCTGCTGGAGCGCACGATCGTCGACGACGCCTGCGCGATGTATTCCAAGCACGTGATCGGCGCGGGCATCGCGCTCTTCGAACAGGCGAAGAAGCGCGGGCTGGAGGGGATCATCGGCAAGAAGATCGCGTCGACGTACGCCCAGCGGCGCACGCGCGACTGGGTAAAAATTAAAGCGCAGAACGAGCATGAATTCGTCATCGGCGGTTGGACGCAGCCGCGCGGCAGTCGCCGCGGCTTCGGCGCCCTGCTGTTGGGCGTGTACGAAGGCAAGAACCTGCGCTACGTCGGCAGCGTCGGCACCGGCTTCGACGCCAAGCGGCTCGGCGCAATCTCGGCCCGCTTGGAACGACTGGCGCGCGCGACCTCGCCCTTCGACGGGAAGATCGTTACCAACGCGCCGGCGCACTACGTCAAGCCCGAATTGGTCGCGCAGGTGCGCTTTACGGAATGGACGCGCGACGGTCAACTGCGTCAGCCGGCGTTTCTCGGACTGCGCGTCGACAAAGCACCACGGGAGGCCGTGCGCGAACGTCCCGCGTCCGCAGAAGAGCCCTCATCGGGCCGCCCGCAGAAGTTCAGCAATCTCGATAAGGTGCTGTGGCCGCGCGACGGGTACACCAAAGGCGATCTCATCGAGTATTACCGGCGCGTTGCGACGTGGCTGGTGCCGTATCTGCGCGATCGCGCGCTGACGCTCGAGCGCTTCCCCAACGGGATCGACGCGTCGTCCTTTTACGAAAAGCAAATGCCCAAGGGCATGCCGGAGTGGGTCTCTCGCGCGGCGATCGTCAGCCCCGGAAGCGAGCGCAAGAAGATCGACTACGTGGTCTGCAACGACGCCGACAGCTTGACGTACCTGGCGAATTTGGCGGCGATCGTCCTGCATCCGTGGGTCTCGCGCGTCGGATCGCTCGACGAGCCCGATTATATGCTCTTCGATTTGGATCCGGGCGACGACTGCACGCTCAAGACGCTGGCGCGCGTCGCACTCTGCGTGCGGGATCAACTGCACGACATCGGATTGCAGCCGCTGATTAAGACCTCGGGCGCTAGCGGCCTGCACGTCATCCTTCCGCTGGCCGCGGGCTATAACTACGACATCGCCAAACTCTTCTCGGAGTTGATCGCGCACCGCGTGGCCGACATCATGGGGCAGGCCGTCACGCTGCAGCGCACGATCGCCAAGCGTTCGCAGGACGCCGTCTACTTCGACTACCTGCAGGTCGGGCGCGGCAAAACGCTCGTGCCGCCCTACGTGGTGCGCGCTCGCGACGGCGCCCCGGTCTCGGTTCCGCTGGAATGGAGCGAGGTCGAAGCCTTCGCGCGGTCGCGCGTCGCCCATCCGTGGCAGGCCTTTGTTAAACACACGATCGCCAACGTACCCCAGCGTCTGGAGCGCGACGGCGACCCCTGGGCCGGCCCCGGGTGGAAGAAAGCCAAACTCGAACCCGCCATCGCCAAAGCCAAAAAAAGGTGGTAAAATCCTAGCCCTATGGCGCATGCAATTTGGTCGGGAGCCATCAACTTCGGCCTGGTCACGATTCCGGTAAAGCTCTTCACGGCGGTCAAGACCGACGATCTGTCGTTCAACATGCTGCACGCCAAAGACGAAGGACGCATCAAGTACGAGCGCGTCTGCAGCGTCGACGGCAAGCCGGTGCCTTGGGACGAGATCGTCAAAGGGTACGAATACGAGAAGGGCGAGTACGTCGTCATCACCGACGAAGATTTCGACAAGGTCAATCCGGCCGCCACGCAGTCGGTCGACATTCTGGAGTTCGTCGACGTCGATACGATCAATCCGATGTATTTCGACAAACCGTACTATCTCGAGCCCAGCAAACAAGGCAAGCACGCATACGCGCTGCTGCGCGAGGCGCTCAACGATGCCAATAAGGTGGCGATCGCGCGCGTGGTCGTGCGCACCAAAGAATACATCGCCGCGGTCAAGCCGCTGGGCGACGCTCTGGTGCTCGAACTGATGCATTGGGCCAACGAGATCGTCTCCGCATCGACCTTGGAACTCCCCGGCAAAGAGAAGTTGCCAGAGGCCGAGATGAAGATGGCCAAGATGCTGATCGATACGATGGCCGTGCAAGCGTTCGATCCGGAAAAGTTCGCCAATCGCTACCGCGACGAACTGCTGGTGATGATCCAAGCGCGCGCTGCGGGGAAAGAGTTGCCCGCGGCCAAGAAGATGCCGGTGCGTTCGTCCAAGGTCGTCAACTTGATGGACGTGCTCGCACAATCGCTCGAACAAAGCAAGAAGCAGCGTGCGTCGGGCGACGGCGAGGCCAAGAGCAACGGCAAACGCCGAAAGAGAACCGCCGCTTAGGCGTTAGCATCCGCCGCGGCGCGCTCGCGTTTGCCCGCGCGCGTTCCGAGCAGCAGCGACACGGCCGCGAAGAGCAGCGATTCGGCTCCCGAGTACGCCGATCCGAAGATGGCGAGCATACCCGTCGAGATCGGCGGCGCGATGACGCCGGCGACCGAATCCAGCGACGACGCGACCGATAACACCGTGCCCTGCTCGCGGTCCGACGATGCATTGCTGATCATCGCGGTGACGCCCGTGCTGGCCAGCGATTGGCCGATGCTGAACAGCACCATGCTGCCGATGAGCGCCGGAACGCTGTGGACGAACGGAACCCAGGCGAACGACAGCACGAGGCTGGCCAGTCCGATCGAACTCATGCCGCGATCGCCTAGCCGTTTCGAAAGAGCGCCGACGACAAAAACGTTGATCAACACGCCGAGTACCGCAAAGAGTGAGTAGTAAGCGGTCGTCTCCACCAGCGTGAAGTGCAGCTGTCCTTTGAGATACAGTGCGATCACCATATACCAGCCGTACAGGCTGAGCGACAGCGCCATCTTCTGCAGGAGCAGTGGGCGCAGGATCGGCTTGGAAAAGTTTGTGACGATCGCTTTGAAATCGACGCCGGTCGCTTCGAGCTCGCCGCGTTTACGCGACTCGGGCAGAAAGAACACCGTCAGCAAGAGTGTGAGCAGCTGCAGCGCGGCTGCGGTCAGGAACGGCGCCGGGTAGCCGAAGCGCGCGAACAAAAAGCCGCTGCCGGCCGGACCAAAGATCATGCCCAAGCCGAACATCGCGCCGATTAGCCCGAAGGCGCGCGCGCGTTCGTCGCCACGCACGACGTCGGCGGCGTAGGCTTGCGTGATGCCGATATTGCCGCCCGAGGTACCTTCGATCACGCGCGCGAGGAAGACGATCCATAAGTTGGGCGCAAACGCCAGCATCGCCCAGCCGATCGTCGCGCCGATCTGAGAGATGATCAGCACCCACTTGCGTCCGAGGCGATCCGAGAGATGCCCCCAAATCGGTCCCGAGACCAACTGGCAGAGCGAAAAGACCGACGCCAGCAGCCCGACGACAAAGGGCGAGGCGCCGAAGTGCGTGACGAAATACGGCAAGATCGGAATCAGCATGCTGAAGCCGACGATATCGATAAACGTGATGCCCAAGATCGGCAGCAGCCGACGAACCATCATCGCCTGGTTATCTCCCGGCGTCCCGCCCCCTTGCGTTGCGCCGGGGAGGGCTGGGGCGCGCAGGCGCGAAACCGATTCGGCCGCGCCCAGGTGGCGGAATTGGTAGACGCACTGGCTTCAGGTGCCAGCGGTGGCAACGCCGTGGGGGTTCGAGTCCCTTCCTGGGCATTTCTGATCTTGCGATCGTTCAATCATCAAGAGCTCGGAGTTCTTGACCGTTTGAATGTTTGGACGACTTCTCTAGCCGGAGGTCCGTCGGCTGATTCGTGCCACGATGTCATCCGGAATGTTTAGCGCCTTGATTTCCGCGCGCAGATAGTTCTCGCTCGGAGGTGTAAGGTATCGCTTGCTCGGACGCCATTTTACCTCCGCAAACGCGAAGAAAAGACTACGGCAGCGACGGGGCGATTTGCATCGTTGTGGGACGCAGCGTGAGCCAGGCGTAGGCGGTGCCGGTACGGTGCGCGAGCGCGGCTAACGTTTGGGATTCGTCGGGAAGATAATGCGTGCGATCCGGCTTGGGGCCGCAGGCGATGAAACCGACCAATTCGCTGCGTGCCGACATCGGGAGCAACAGTGCGCCGAAGAGCGGATGGCCGGGCTCCTCGCAAACGAACGGCTCGCTCCAGCGGCGCAGGTGCAGCACGGCGAAGTCGTCGACGGCGAGAATCTCCGGCGTCGTGCCCGAGGAACGCACCAGCGCGTAAGACGCACCGTCGACGGCGTAGATGGAGACGTAGTCGCTCTCCAAGCGAAGCCGGAGCGCTTCGAACGTTTGCAGCAGCAGGCGCTGCGGGTCGGGGATGAGGTCGATTTCGTGCATGAACGTGCGCAACGCCTCGAGCGCCTTGACTTGCGCGCGGAAAATAACGCCGTTCAAGAATCTCTCGATGCGGTGGTGAAGCGCGTTGAGCGAAACGCCGACCAGAAGTGCCAGCGCCAGCTCCGTGAGGAGCGCGAACTTGGATTCTGCCAGCCACTTGCCGGCGGCCCAATCGACCAGCGCGATGATGCCCACGAACAGCGCCGTCGTGACGGCGTACACCAGCGCGCGGCTAAAAACGAATCGAATATCGAACAAGCGATGCTTGAGGATCGTGTATGCGACGGCGATCGGCGCGAGCACCGTCCAGGCGCTGGAGATATTGAGGATCCATACCGGCAGCAGTATTCCAACGAGCGGGCCCGCGACAAAGTTCATTACAAGTTCGGGAAGAAAGGCGATTGCAAACGCAGCGACGATCCATCGCAAACGGTTGCGGTTCTGCGCGTCCGTGCGCGCGTACCGCCAGGCCAGCGTGCCCAGACCGATGACGTACAGGCAAAGGTTGGCTACCGAGGCCGCCCACACGAATGCCGAGACGTCAGAGCCGTTTATGGCAAGAAGAGCAGTCGTCAGGGTCATTAGCGCTAGAGCCGGCGTCAAGGCAAATAGCAGCACGCGCTCGGCGACCTTCGCGCGTCCGGATACTCGATTGTCGGGGAACCGCAAAGCAAACCACACGAAGAACGCGCTCGATACGTTCGTGGATACGGCGAGGATGAAATCGTTTGCGACGGACAGCGTGGCCGCGGAATACTCTAGGACGAGCGTTCCCGAATAGAAAAACACGTAGGAAAAGGCAAAGAACGCCCAGGTCGCCGGGGCCGGCCGCAAGAGCACGAGCGTTCCGGCGAGCAGCGCGTATAAGATGAGGGCCAGCACGGAGATGATATCGGTGACGTTGTCGGCAACCGATCGCAGCCGCGGATGCGAGGTGACGCGTACGACTCTGTCGCCGTGCGGCGATTCGACGGGAAGCGTAACGCCGGTACCCTCGGGTGCCAGGGTCAAGAAGGCGAGATACCGCACGCGGTCGATGGGGTCCATGCGCATCGCGTCGAGCCGATCGCCGACGTGCAACCCGGCGCGCGTTGCGGTTTGGTCGACCGAGGTGACGACACCGGTTTGGTTCGCCGAGAAGCCTAGCGTCGCAAAAGGATGCCACGGCAACAGAAGGTCGCCGCCGTTAAGGACGATCGCGAACGCCATCATCACGACGATGAACAGCGTCCGCACCAGCGCCCGGCCGGGTGCCGCGAGGGTGTGTGACATCGACCGCAGGGTAGTTGCACGCCTTGGCGGCCTCGCCTGCCTGGGGAAGGTCGCAGGGACGGCGAGAAAGAGTGTTTGGGGAGCGGGCGCTGAAGGCTTCTTTGCCAATGCTTTTCGGGTGGTGCCACTATGCTCACGAGTAACGTCCGTACCTATGCGGCCGCGTTCGTTTGCGCGCTCGGCTTGTCCGCATGCGGCGGCGGAGGAGGCGGACCGACCGGTGGTCCACCTGGTGGCGGCATCGCGTTCGTTCCCACATCGCCGCCGTCGCCGCCGTCAACGCAGTCATTCAGGATGGGCGACGTCAAGGTCGTCGCCCAGGTCCAGCGGGGGGCTAGCGTTGCCTATGACACCGACGATGGCACGGTGTTATACGACGTCTTCAACAATCGCGGCATCTTTTCTATTTTGCCGACGACCTACAACAGCGTCATAATTCCCAACGGCATCGCGGCGATGTTCTACAGCTCTTCGCAGCACGCGCTCTACGTCGCGACGAACAGTGCGATTTACCGCGTCGTTTCCGGCGGACAGCCGACCTTGATTGCGTCCGGATTTCAGGAAATTTTCGATCTGACCGTGGATCCGTCGGGCAATGTGTACGTTATCGACAACGACCACGTCTCGACAGTCGTCAGCGGCGCTCCGAAGCCGCTGTCCTCGCCGGGATCGGTGATCAACCCGGACACGACGATTTTGTCGTCGTGGCCGCACATCGCGTTCGATAGCAGCGACGGCAACCTATACGTTACCGACCCGGGGCGCGACGCCGTCGAGCGCGTGACGACGGAGGGAGCGACGAGCGTTCTGAGCGGTACGTGCGTCGCAAGCGGGCCGGCCCTGCCGTGCGCCTTGAGCAACATTCCCGGAACCGGCAGCGGGGCCGTCTTTGCTGAGCCCGCCGGCATCGTCTACGATGCTGCTGCGAACCTGCTATACGTTGAGGACGAGTGGAACAACGAACTGTGGACGATTACTCCCGGCGGTAGGGCGTCCATCGTTGCCGGATACGGCCCGTGCGATCAGGTGGATGCAAACGGCTTAGCGGCGTTCCTTTGCGACCCGATCGCCCTTGCGTTCGATCCAAACAGCGGCCTCCTGTACTTGCGGGAGGGGGCGGGAGAATCATTCGCAACGTACGCCACAGCCGGCACCGCGGCGCCGGCCTATTTCCCACCGACGTTACGGTTTATGATGCCGACGATTGCTCCGGCCACGAACTATCTCGCAACCGCCTCGGACGCAAGCGCGTGGGTCGCCGAGCAGACGGTCAACCGTCTCGCGCACGTTGCGTCCGACGGTACGGTTCACGAATATCCGATGCCCGCGACTTGGATGTATCCCGCGCCCATCGTCGTCGATGCGAGCGGCAACGCCTGGGCGGGTGCGAGGCAAGTGCCCGGGCCAATTGTCCAAGCCCCGGCTCTGGTTCGTTTCGATACGAGCGGACAAACGACAGTGTTTCCTCTCGCGGCAGCCGATGGCGCTATCGTTACGGGGTTGACGATCGGGTCCGATGGGAACGTGTGGTTTTCTAAACGCACGATGGATGGTGGAACGGTAGGCTTCATCGACCCCGACGGCGCGATAACGGAATACGCCCTTACGTCATATTTTGACGCGCCATATCCGCAAACCATCGTGCAGGGCCCCGATGGGAACATGTGGTTCTCCATGCCGGGCGGACCCGGCATTCCGCCCAATCCCGCAACGAATAATGTCGTCGCCCGCGTCACCGAAAGCGGTCAATTCCTGGCGGCGTTTCCGATGCCGGTGTTTGCGATCGGGATGGCCTACGACGCGTCGGATGCAAAGGTTTGGTTCGTCGATGGGAACTCCAGCGTTGGAAAGATCGCGGCGGACGGCACCGTCACGACGTTCGCCACCGTGAATTCGAGCGACGGGAATCCGGCAGAACCCACGGAGGTGACGATCGCGCCCGATGGCACCCCGTGGATTACCGAAGTTAATGAAAACGAGATCGCCCGTGTCGACGAAGCCGGCCACGTAACGTCCTATCTGCTTCCGCAGAACGGTCCCGGCCTGTTCGACGTGGGCGCGCGACCGGACGGAAAGATCTGGGCGAGCGGCATGATCGGAGCGATGTTCTTGTTGGATCCGGCAGCGTACGACGCCTCAAGCCTTCCCCGAGCGGTCGGGCGCCGCCCATCGGATAACCGGCGGAGATAATTGTCGGGGCCGTGCGTGCGCGGTGGCTAAGGCTGGGGAAAGGTCGCCGGGGCGAGAAAAAGTGTTTGGCGGACGGGCGCTGAAGGCTTAGGAGTCTCGTCATCGCTACGTCCCGTGGTGGATTTGCCGTTGAGAATTCGAACTCAGACCGTTCTGCTGAGCCTGGTGCCGCTCTTTTTCCTGTGCTTGCTGTTCGTGCTGGCGTTTGTGATCGTCAATAAGACGGTGGGCGTCGCGACGTGGAGCCAGCATTCGGCGCAGGTCGTCACGCAAAATGCCGAGGTGACCAACGCGCTCGGCGTCATGTCGCAGGCCATCGGCAACATCGCCACCGCCCATAAGGCCAGCGCCAAACGTGCCGCGCTTGCGCGGTATCATAGGGCTCTTGCGACCTTCCCATCGCAACTGCGAAAACTGCAGGACCTAACCGCCCAAGAACCGCCGCAGCGCCTGCCAATGGCGGCCTATAAGCGGGATATGAACGTCGGCCTCGTCCTCCTCGCCGAGTACCTGCGCCTGGTTCAAGCGCACCAGATGCAACGCGTCAAGGCGCTCGGTACGCAACCTTACGTCACCAAGCTTTCGAACGATCTGACGAGAGATTTTGCGGCCATCAACGACACGCAATACCGGCTCTTGCAAGCGCGTCAGGACCAATCGCGTCGATCCCAGCAGGTCTTCGGCGTCGCACTGCTGCTGTGTTGCGTGCTCGGCATCGCGCTGACGCTGCTGGCCGCGTTCGCCTACGGATTGCGGGTCGTGCGTCGCCTGCACGATTTGGCCGCCAACGCCCAGCGCATGGCCTCGGGCGAAGCGCCGCTGCCGATCGGCGGGTCGGATGAAATTGCCGAGCTAAACGTTGCCTATCTGCAAATGACGCGCCGGATGCAGAAAGAGCATCAGATCGCGGCGTCGTTGCAGCGGGCGCTCTTGCCCAGTTCGATGCCGGTGGTCGACGGATTGCGTATCGATACCGCCTACCTTCCGGCAACGTTGGATACCGAGGTCGGCGGCGATTGGTACGACGTGTTCATGCTTTCGGAAACCTGCGTCGGAATCAGCGTCGGCGACGTTGCGGGCCACGGCCTCAAGGCCGCGAGCGTGATGGGAACGACGCGGCAGGCGATTCGAACTGCCGCCGGCATCGAACCCGAACCGGGGCTCGTGCTCGCGCACGTCAATCGGGCGCTGATACGCGACGAGCGAGATTTCGTCGTCACCTCATTTTTTGGGACGTTAAATCTGGTCGATGGGACCCTGCGTTACGCGATCGCCGGACATCCGTCGCCGTTGATCGTGCGAGCCGACCGGAGCATCGAACAGATGGACGCCACCGGATTGATCCTGGGCGTCGACGCGGGTGCCGCCTTCGAAACGCGCGAGGTCACGCTTGAGCCGGGCTCGGGGATCGTCCTCTACACCGATGGAATCATCGAGGTCGAACGAGATTATTTCAAAGGCGTGCACGATCTGGAAGCCACCGTCGGCGAGATCTATCACGGTGCCGCCGAAAACATCGCCGAGGCGATCCAGCAACGCATCTTCGCGCGCGTCCAGCCGCGCGACGACTCGGCCGTGCTGGTCGTTCGCCTCTTGCACCTCAGCCGTCAAGCGACGCCGCCGCGCGTTTGGACGTTCGACAGCAGGACGCCGCTGAGCGCGCGTCGCGTCAAACACGAAGTGGTCGCGGTGGTGAAAGCCGGCACGGCGGACGCCGACGTTGCCGGCGTCGAGTTGATTCTGGGCGAACTGTTGAGCAACGTGGCACGCCACACGCCCGGCATGGCCGAGGTGACGCTAGAGTGGAAGGGCGACGTTCCGCTGTTGCACGTTCGGGACAACGGCAAGCCGTTTGAAGTCAAAGCAACGACGCAGCCCGATCTGCTGGCCGAAAGCGGGCGCGGGCTGTTCCTCTGCACGGCGATTTCGAGCGGCATTACCGTCGAGCGCACGCGCGCTGGAAATCACGTGACCGCAGTGCTGCCGATGTTGATACCGGCGGCGATCTATGCCGGCGGAGGCGTATAGGTCAGAATGACGGTGAACGACGAAGGCGCCGTTCCGCTGGCGAGCATGACGGTTCGTTCGACGCGTCCGACGATGATGTGGACGCGCGTTACGCGGTTTCCCCCAAGGGCGACGGGCCCCATTCCGACGGGAACGTCGGCATCGACGATCGTGCTCTTGGCAAAGAGCGAATCGTAAAACGGATCGCCGGCACGTTGCAGCGTCGATAGCGGTTGCGTGTGCGCGTCGAACGCGACGACGTTCTCGCTGACGTCGCCGGCGAGCGGCGCCGCGCCCGGAGCCCCATAGGTATATTCGCTCACGCGTCGCGATGCGGCATCGTAGAGGTACGCCCGATAGGACGGACGCCGAAGGTCGTCTTGCGTCGCAATGTCGAACTCGTGCCCGTCGGCGTTCGCTCGGCCGCACACATCGTCGGGCGGGACGAAGACCGCCCAAGCGCCCGCGGTCGACGCACTCCATCGATCGCTCAAGCGGTCGATGGTCGCCTGTGCGTCCACCGTGTTCGCCGCCAGCGCGTTCCATCCGGAAAATGCGTGTGCGAGCGCCACCAGCAGCGCGCCTAGCATCACCGCTATCGCGGTGCCGATCAAAAGGTCGATCAGGGTGAAACCGTGCTGCGATGCGTTGCGCACGCTCCCGACAGTACCCAGCTCCGCTTCGGAGAGTCCCCTAGCAGGCTGCTAGAGCAACAGCTCCCCGCGCGCGACGGTGACGGCGTGACCGCCGACCCGCACGCCCGCGATCGCATCGCGCGCTCCAAGCAGATCGACGTACACGTCGCCGGGTCGTCCGACGTGCAGGCCTTGACGGACGACGAACGCGCGACGCTCGACGACCGCGCGCGACCACGCGTAGGCCGCCATCGCGCCGCAGGCCGAACCGGTGACGGGATCTTCGGGAACGTCGCCGGGCGGCGAAAAATGACGCGCGAGAAACGCATACGGTCGGTCGTCGTCGCGCACGAAGACGTGCACGCTGATGAAATCGCGTTGCGGATCGGCGAAGAGGGCGGCGCGATCGGGGCTCGCACGATCCAGCGCGGCGCGCGACGCCAAGGCCACCATCAGCATGGGCGCGCCGGTCGAAACCGTTCGCGGCTCCAACGTCGGATCGAGATCGGCGGGGTTGAGGGATAAACCGGCGGCAATTGCCGCGCGGTCGTAGGAGCGCAAGAACGCCGGTGCCGGCTGGGTCATCGTGTAGCCCGGCGAGCCGTCGATCTCACCGCACTCGACCGGGACGATCCCGGCGGGCATTTCGAACGTGCTGGTTCCGTCGTGCAGGCGGCCTGCCTCGCGCAGAACGTGGGCCGTCGCGATCGTCGGGTGCCCGGCCAACGGCATCTCGTGCACCGGCGTGAAGTAGCGGACACCGATGTCGGCGCGCCGGCTGCTCACGACAAAGGCGGTCTCCGAAAGGTTCATTTCGCGCGCGATCCGTTGCATCGTGCCGGCGTCGAGCGCGTCGGCATCTAGGACGACCGCGCACGGGTTCCCGGCTAGTTTTTCGCGCGTGAACGCATCGGCCAGCACGTAGGTATGGCGCGCCATCCCGAGCATCTTCGGGGGCCTGAGGCTTTCGCCTCGCGCGTCGCGAACGCCAGGTGCGGT
Source organism: Vulcanimicrobiaceae bacterium (assembly GCA_036510515.1). Lineage (GTDB taxonomy): Bacteria > Vulcanimicrobiota > Vulcanimicrobiia > Vulcanimicrobiales > Vulcanimicrobiaceae > JALYSX01. The sequence continues at coordinate 8,066 of DATCDS010000012.1, read as the reverse complement.
GCGCGTTCGGTTGGTCGTCAACCCCCTTGCTCGACGCGGCGCGGAGGGCGACGCCGTCCGCACCGCGCTGATCGCTCGCGGAATCGACTGCGTCGACGACGCCGAAGATCCGTCGACGCTCGACGCGATCGTGGTCGCGGGGGGCGACGGCACGGTCGTCTCGCAGATCGGGATCGCCATCCAGCATGGCCTGCCGATCGGCGTGGTTCCCCTAGGAACCTTCAACGACATGGCGCGTACGCTGAACATCCCGATGGCGATCGCGGCGGCCTGCGATGCGATCGCCGGCGGCGCTACGCGTGCGATCGACATCGGGCGCGTGAACGGGGTCTACTTCGTCAACGAAGCGTCGCTCGGCATCAGCGCGCGCGCGGCGCGCGGCCAAACGCCCGATGTCAAACGTCGCTTCGGATGGCTGGGCATCGTGGGAACGACGCTGCAGACGCTCGTCCGCAGCGTCCCGTTCGCGGCCGACATCGTCTGCGACGGGGCGAGCGAACGCGTGCGCACGGTCCAGCTCACCATCGCCAACAGCAACCGCTTCGGCAGCATCTGGTACGTTCCGCAAGCCGCTATCGACGACGGGTGGCTCGATCTCTACAGCGTCGAGTTTTCCGGCTTTTTCCAAACCGTGCTGGGGTTGTGCGGCCTCTTGCGGTCGCGGGGCTCGGCCCCCGTCCAAGGTCTTCGCCGGCGCAGCGGCACGCGCTTCGAAATCCTCACGCGGCGGCCGCACCACATCGTCGCCGACGGCGAGCCGGCGGGCGCCACGCCGGCGACCTTCGATCTGCTCCCTCGAGCCGTACGCATCCTGGTTCCCGCGGAGCCCGCGGTGGTAGACTAAGCCTATGCGTTATCGGAAACTCGGACATTCGGGATTGAACCTATCGGTTATCGGACTGGGCTCGTGGCTGACCTACGGCAGCACGGTTGAGGCGGAGACCGCACGCGACTGCGTCTTTCGGGCCGTCGAGAAGGGCGTTAACTTCATCGATACCGCCAACGTCTACGCGCGCGGCGCCGCCGAAGACGTGCTCGGCCCCATCCTCGCTCAGCTCAATCGCAACGAGTTGGCGATCGCCACGAAGGTCTACTTTCCGATGGGCGACGGCGTCAACGAGCGCGGCCTCTCGCGCAAACACGTGCGCGCGCAGATCGATGCCTCGCTCAAGCGCTTGCGCTTGGAGTACGTCGACCTCTATCAATGCCACCGCTTCGACACGCAGACGCCCCTCGAAGAGACCTGCGAGATGATGAACGATCTGGCGCGCGCGGGCAAGATCTTGTATTGGGGAACTTCGGAGTGGAACGCGGATCAACTGATGGCCGCGGTAACGCTGTGCCGGGCACGCGGTTGGGCGGTTCCGGTCTCCAATCAGCCGCAATACAGCGCGTTGTGGCGCAGGATCGAAGACCGCGTGTTGCCCACCTGCGAGGCGTACGGCCTGGGGAACGTGGTGTGGTCGCCGCTGGCCATGGGCATTCTCACCGGAAAATATGCCGACGCCAAGCATCCGCCCAGCGGTTCCCGTGCCGCCGGCGCGGAGCGCGAGTGGATGGAAGACTATTTCACGCAGCCGGTGCTCGATGCGGTCGCGCGCTTGAAACCGCTGGCGGAAAAGGCCGGCGCGACGCAAGCGCAACTCGCGCTGGCGTGGGTGCTGCGTCAGCCGGCGGTGACCAGCGCGATCGTCGGAGCGACCAAGGTCCAACACGTCGACGACAATCTGGCCGCCGCCGATCTGGACGTCGACCCGCAGATCTTCTCGGAAATAGATCGCATCCTCGCTCCCGTTGCGGCCCACGAGCCCTACCTGTCGTAGGCGACCGCAAAAACGGAATGGGACGGGGGTTAGCCCGTCCCATTCCGCTTGCTGCACTCTACGAGGAGAGTTAGACGACAATCAGTGGAGGTTGATTGTTGCCTATTCCATCGCGCATGTCGATGCGGATGAAAGTGATGTTAGTTCCAGTTTCTAACGATGCTGGAACTTCCGGCGACCCGAGGGCCCCAACCGCCGAACGAGGTGCCGGCGGAGATGCTCTCGATCACGCGCGATAGCGATATCACGGGCTGTTCGGTCGTCTCTTCGGCTTTGATCTGGAGGGCGGTCTTCAACTGTTTCATTCTCTTTCTTCTTCTTCTTGAGCGGAGCGTCTCGCGCTCCAGCATCGAACTTTACACCAACCTTTACCGATGCGCTATGCGTTTTGTTTCATGCAAGAAAGGTCGTACGTCGTGCGCATCGCGTCGGAGCGCGGACGCACCTCGCCGAAACTTCCGACGGTGCGGGGCGTAGCATACACAAGGCCACGGGGCCCGTCTTTTCGAAAAACAAGCCCTTATCGCTGGGGGGTAGGTTCCATGAGCATCTACGAGTTCGGTCCGTTCCACCTCGACGCCGAGCAGTTACTCTTGTCCGCCGGCGGCGTCCCCATCGCCCTGGGTCCCAAGGTCGTCGAGACCCTGCTGGCGCTGGTCGAGCATCCGGGCGAGGTCCTCTCTAAGGCCGCGTTGCTCCATCGGGTCTGGCCCGAAGGCTTCGTGGAAGAGGCGAACCTGGCGCAGAATGTCTACGTTTTGCGCAAAGCCCTGCACGGCTATTGGGACGCCGAGGCGATCGCTACGGTCCCCCGCCGGGGGTATCGCTTCCTTGAGCCCGTGACGCGTCACGAGCGCCGGCTCGCCGAGCCGCGTCTTTCGGCCGGCCTGCCCTCGCGGCCGGCGCTGCGTCCGGGCCGGATGCTGGCCGTCGCCGCGACCTTGGCCGTCGCGCTCTCGATTGCGCTCGCGGGCGTCGCATCCAACGCGGGCAATCGCCCGACCGGGGCGCCGAAGCTCTCCGCCCAGGGCGCCAGGCTCTATGCGATCGGTCGCTACTACTGGAACCAGCGCACGGTTTCGAGCCTGCAAAAGAGCCTGAGTTACTTCGCGCAGGTTGTCGATACCGACCCGCGCGACGCGCGTGGATATGCCGCGCTCGCCGACGCGAACGCGATGATGGACGACTACGGGTACGGCTCGCAGAAGCCCATCGTCTATCGCCGTCGCGCGCGCGCCTACGCGAGCAAGGCGCTCGCGATCGATCCGAACTCGGCCGAAGCGTACGCCGCGCTGGGAATTATCGACATCGATGGCGGCACGGATTCCACGCACGGGATGACCGATCTCCGCCACGCCATCGCCTTAGATTCCGGCTACGGCCCGGCGCACCAGTGGTATGGCATCGCCCTGCTAGGCCAGGGCAACGTCCGTCAAGCGCTCGATCAGCTGCAGACCGCGGCCGACTTGGATCCGCTCTCGGTCTCTACCACGGCATGGCTGAGCTCGGCCGCATATTACAGCCATCGGTACGGCGAGGCCATCGCCTACGCGCGTCAGACCTTGGACATGTCGCCGTCGCGTACCGACGTGCTGCTGAGCATGGGCGCCTCCTACGAAGCGCTCGGACAATACGCGTATGCGATCGATGCTTACAAGACGTACGGACAGAAGTGTCCGTCCTGCGCGCCGGAAGTTTCGGCACTGCTGGCGCGCGTCTACGCGCTGCAGCATCATCTGCCGGCCGCGCACGCCGCTTTGGCCAGCGCGCAAGCGCATCCCAAGAACGTTTCGCCCGACGACGTCGCGGCCGCCTTCGCCGCCATCGGCGAGCCGACCAAAGCCGTGGCCTGGCTCGAACGCTTGCGCGGTCACTACGGACACGCGTTGCTCTCGCTCGATCCGCGCTTGGAGACCCTGCACGACGACGCGCAGTTCCAGCGCATCGCCGGGGTCGGCGCAAACGCGACGTGAGCCGCGCGGAGATCGATCGCGCGATGGCCGCGCACATGCGCGCGGTCATGCACGGCGGATCGGTCGAACCGCAAACCAAGGAGCTATGCGCGTTGATGGTTTCGTGGCTCAACGCGTGCGATGCGTGCGTCTCCGCGCATCGACAGTACGCGCAAACGCTGGGCATCTCGCAAGCGCAGCTCGATGCCCTGTTCGACTACGCGCGCTCGCCCGAGTTCGATGACCCGACGCGAGCGGCGCTCGCTGCGGCGGTGGCCCTTACGCGCGAGCCGCGCGCGTTGCCGCCGGCGGTGCGCGAGGATCTCGCACGGCACTACGACGACGAACAGATCTACGAGATCGTCGGCGCGATCGCACTCTACAATGCGGTGACGCGTGCGAGCAACGCGCTCTCGGATGACGCTATGCCGGTCCCGTGCGCTCCAACGCCCGCTCCACCTTAATCACGCGCGTTCCGCTGGCCCAATCGTGAAGTAAGACGCGCCGCGAAAAAAGGCTGCCGATCGCGCTGGCCCACCACAGCAGCAGCACGATCAGGTATCGCCAGAGCGTGCGCGCGATGCCCGGTTTTCGAAAATCGGTCGTGACCACGCGCAATCCGGCGATCATCATCCCGAAGGTCTGACCGCTCAGTCCGACGAGCAGCGCGAGATAGATCGGCAAGTAGACGCCGTAGGAAACGCGCGCAAAGAAATGGTCGACGTACCCGCGCGCGTTATCCAAGGGCGATGCGTTGGGATCGGGCTTAAACCCCGACGCGTCGTCGTTCGAGATCGAGACCGCGTTTCCAACCGAGACGTGCACGCTCGCCGCGGTCTTTTGCGAGGGAGCGACCTTGACGATATCGGCAGCGCCCAGCGCGCTCACGATCGAATAGACGATCACCGCGTCGATGACGATGGCGGCCAGCCGACGCCACCAGCCGGCGCAGTCCTTCTTGACGACGCGTCCGGAACCGGGGGCCTGCAGCGCGGGCGGTTCCGCGGGCGTCTCGCGCGCGAACCACGTCTGCGCCTGCAGGTACGCCTCGGTGCTTCGGAACGCGGCCATCGCTTCGATGCGAACGGTCGCGTACGGTTCGCCGCCCAACCATTCGCCCCAGCGCAACACCGGATCGGCTTTAAGTTCGCGCGCTTGCTCGGCGAAGGTCGCCAGATCGATCGAGCGCCCGAAGCCGTGAAACGTCGCCACCGCGATCGCGCGCGTCGCCGCGTCGAGCGAACCGCAGATCAGCAAACCGATCCGGTCGCAGGTGAGATCGCAACGGCGCAGCCACGCGCCGAAGAGCAGCGAGACGATGGCATTGGCGTTGCCGTTGACGCTGAGCAGGGAGAGGAAGCGCGTGTGACCCGAAGCGATGTGTCCCAACTCGCGTCCGACCAAAAACGACAACTCGTCGTCTTGCAAGTGGTCGGTCCAGTCGCTGGAGATCACCAACGAATACGGTTCTCCAAATCCCAGCGCGACCACCGGAACGACGCGATCCTCGCGCACGAACACCATCGGCGTCGGAAGGTCCAGCCTACTGCAGGCGCGTTTGACGATCGAGAAGATATGCGGATGCTGGGCTTCGTGGACTCGCACGCTCGAGCCGAGCAGCCGTCCGCGCGCGAGCGTCACGTAGATCATCGTGCCGACCACGAACAGCGCGACCGTACTGATGCCGATCGACTGATGAAGCAAGAAGCCCACGGCAAGGGCCGCGGGCAGCACCAACAAGAGCGTCAGCCAGAAGGCTAGGCGCTCGAAGGGATAGGCAAGCGAGGCGAGTCCGGGAAACGGCTGCGACTGCACCCCCATGATGTCAGATTCCGCTGGGGGCATTTCCTGCCGTTGCGGTGTGGGTTCGTCATAAGGGCGCATGGTAGCAACGAGCAGAGGCGACGGAGAGCGGCCCGAGGAACGTTCGGTTATGAAACGACTCTTCTACGTAGCATTGTTGGCTGTAGTCTTTATCGCGGCTCTCGCCTTCTCGCCTTCTGCGACATCTGCGTGGGGTCTCAAGGGGCACACGATCGTAAATCACCTTGCGGCCGTCTCGCTGCCTTCGAGCATGCCCGCCTTTATGCGCACGCCGGCTGCAATCGCCGAGCTTTCGAATCTAGGCACCTATCTCGACATGCAAAAAGGTGCGGGAGTCGCATGGGATGCCGACTACGATCCGGGGCACTATCTCGACCTGCAGGCCGATAACACGGTCGGCGGCCTCCCGCTCGATGCGTTGCCCCCCACCCGTGAAGCGTACGACACGGCCCTGCGAAGCCACGGTACCGATCAGTTCAAGATGGGATACGTCCCGTATTCCATCCTTGAGGGCTGGCAGCAATTGCGCATGGACTTCGCCTACTGGCGCGTGGACAACTACGAATCCGCGCACGCGAAGCCCATGGCCGTGCGCGCAAAAGCGCTAGCGTACGAGCGAGTCGATGAAGCGCTCGTCTTGCGCGACGCGGGAGTGTGGGGGCACTACGTGGCGGATGCCTCGCAGCCGCTCCACATCACCGCGCATTTCAACGGCTGGGGAGCCTACCCCAACCCGAATGGCTACTCGAACTCGCCGCACTTTCACGATCTCTTTGAAACCGATTTCGTCGAACGTTTCATCACTCAAGCGGGCGTTGCGAAGCGACTCGCACCGTTGCGCGTGCCGCGTATAGGAGGACTGGTCAGCAATCAGCAGGCCTTGAACTCCATAGAAACCTATCTTGCGGGATCGAACGCCATGGTCGAACCGCTCTACCGGATTGCAAAGGCGGGCGGATTCGCGCATGCGACGCCGGCGTCCATCGCGTTTGCAGAGGGGCGTCTGGCTTACGGCGCAAGCGAGCTGCGAAACCTTACGACGTGGGCATGGCGAGACAGCCTGAACGAAACCATCGGCGACGACGCGCCGCAAACCGTGCGTGCCATCGTCAGCGGCCGCACGGCGTATAAGGGACGCTACTTCTAGCTGCGCAATTTGCCATCATCGCCGTCGGGCGACGGACGCACCACGAACCCGGCGCTCGACGCCACGCCGGCCCGCCCGCGCGGCCCCCTCCGAGAGCACCCTTTTTTTACGGGGTGTTGACAGGCTCATACCATCATGCTATTGTACTAGTGTACTAGTACGACAAGACGTTGGTACGGTACGCTTGAGAGGACGAAACCATGACCAAGAGCATTCCGAGCCGCCCCGCCCCGATCCAAGAGCAACGCCATGAGATCCGCCCGACCGCGTTGGTATCCGCCCCGATTTTCCAAGGCTGGGGCCCCAAGTTCTAGGAGACCCTCATGCCGATCGTGATGACCATCGACCCGCGCAGCGGCGTCCCTATCTACCTCCAGCTGATCGAACAGATCAAGCGGTCGGTAGCCCTGGGCGTCCTGACGGCCGGCGAGCAGCTCCCAACGGTCAAACAGTTGGCCGTCGATCTGACGATCAATCCGAATACCGTTGCCCGTGCCTATCGCGACCTTGAAAAAGACGGCTTGATCGAGACTGCCTCGGGTCGCGGATCGTTCGTTCGCGCCGACGGCGCGACCCAGAACGCGCAGACCGCCGGCAGCGATGTCGCTCGCGACACGCTCGAAAGCGCCGTGCGCGAAGGCAAGGCGCTCGGTTTAGACCGCGCCGCCGTTCGAAAATTATTTGCCGCCGCGCTCGATCGCTGGCTCCCGGAGGAAGTATGAGTTCCATCTCGATCCAACAGCTGACCAAGACCTACGGCCCGTTTGCCGCCGTCAGCGATCTGACCCTCGACATTCCGGATGGCTGCGTCTTCGGACTGCTCGGTCCTAATGGCGCCGGCAAGACCACGACGTTCAAATGCATGCTCGGCATGGCGCGCTCGACGTCGGGAACGACGCTCTTCAACGGCGCGCCGCTCGTGCCGGCGAGTTTCGAAAGCATCGCCTACGTTCCCGAGCGCAGCGTACTCTACGATTGGATGACGATCGCCGAACACGTACAGATGACGCGCCACGCTTTCAAAGCGTTCGACGTCGCGCGCTGCAAGGAACTGCTCGCACTCTTCAGCTTGAACGAAAAGCAGCGGGTGCGCAGCCTTTCCAAAGGAATGAAGACCGCGGTTGCGGTGGCCATCGCGTTCGCTCGCCGCGCGCAGACGTTGATCCTCGACGAACCGACCACCGGGTTGGATCCGATCAATCAGCGCGAGGTGCTCAACCTCATCATCAACGAAGCGACTCGCGGCACGACGATCGTCTTTTCCTCGCACCAGATCGGCCAAGTCGAACGCGCCGCCGAGCGCATCGCCATCCTTGCGCG
>DATCDS010000011.1:0-40657 GCA_036510515.1 Vulcanimicrobiaceae bacterium | reverse complement strand
TAAGTCGACGGGCCGCAGGCGTCCGGTGGGGGACTCGGCCAGGGCTCGCATCAGGGTGAAGTCGCTGTAGCCGATTCCGTTGCCAAGGGACCGCTCGAGATCGCGGGCGACCTGCGCCTGGGTCCGGCCGAGCTGGAGAAGCATCTTGAGAGCATCGTCGTTCATCGGGCGAGTATACTTGACCACTCAAGTAGTTGTCAACGACTCTCCACCCGCATTTTTCGCTTGACGCCGCACGAATTCGGGTGCTAGGATGCGTTGTCGCGTCCGATTCCGGCGCGACATTGCTTTCGATTTTCAAGGACCGAAGAGATGCGAACCTATCAGCAGAAAACGGCGGACACCCAGCACGATTGGTATATCGTGGACGCGGCCGGGCAGCGTCTCGGCATCCTCGCGGTTCGCATCGCGCGCGCCCTGTCGGGCAAGCACAAGCCGACTTGGACCCCGCACATCGACAACGGCGATCACGTGGTCGTGATCAACGCCGAGAAGGTCGAACTGAGCGGCGACAAGTGGGACGGCAAGATCTATTATCGCCACAGCGGTTTCCCGGGCGGCCTACATACCGAGACGGCTCGCGAGGTACACGACAAGCATCCCGAGCGCCTGATCGAGCGCGCGGTTCGCGGCATGTTGGCGACCAATCGCACCCGCGGCGTGCAATTGACGCGTCTGAACGTCTATGCCGGCGACAAGCATCCGCACGAGGCGCAGAAGCCTGCGCCCCTATTTTAGGAGCATCTGTGAGCGACATCATCCAAGCCACCGGCCGTCGTAAACGCGCGATCGCGCGCGTGAAGCTCTCGCTGGGTCAAGGCGTAATCACCATCAATACCAAGCCGATGGAAGAATATTTTCCGCGCCCGCAACTCCAGCAGGTCGTGCGCCAGCCCTTCGAAGCCACGCAGTCCGGCTCGCGTTTCGACGTGACCGTGAAATGTGAAGGCGGCGGCGTCTCCGGCCAGGCCGGCGCGGTCCGTCACGGCATCGCGCGCGCGCTGCTCCAGGTGGACGAAGCGCTCAAGCCGATCCTGCGTAAGGAAGGTTTCCTCACGCGCGATCCTCGCGAAAAAGAATCCAAGAAGTACGGCCGCAAGAAGGCTCGCAAGCGCTTCCAGTTCAGCAAGCGCTAAACCGCAAACGGCGACCCTCGCGCGGCGTGTGGATCGACACGATCCTCATCGTCGCGGGAATCGTCTTGTCCGCATGGCGCCCCGATCCCGCATGGATCGAGCGCGCCTACGTCAACGGCGGCTATCCGCGTTGGCAGCACGCGATCTCCACCATCACCCTGCCGTTGCCGTTTTCGCTGGGCGATGTGGCCGGACTGGTCGGCATCGGCATCGCGACGTGGATCGTCTGGCACAACCTGAAAACGATGCGCGAGGGATGGCGCCTGGCGCCGATCGCACGCGCGCTCTACGGTCTGCTGGCGCTCGTCGCCGTCTACAGCGGTTGGTTTCTCTTGTCGTGGGGATGGAACTACGATCGCGCGCCGCTGGAGACGCGCACGATCTACGATCCGTCACGCGTAACCAACGCGGCGGGGGATCGTTTGAGCGAGTTAGCTCGCGCCCAGGTCAATCGCCTCGCGCCGCTGGCGCACGCTCGCGCAGCGCGAGCGCTCGATATCGACGCGCTGCGCGCGTCGTGGCTGCCGGTCGTGCGGCGTCTTGGCGATGCGTGGTCGCCCGTCGTCGGCGCGCCTAAGCCGTCGATCGCCGCGCCGTTCATGGACGCTACCGGAACCGCGGGCTACATCAACCCGCTCACGCTCAACTCCCATCTCGCGCCCGACCTGTTGTGGTTCGAGCGGCCGTTCGACCTCGCGCACGAGTGGACGCACGTAGCGGCATTCGCGCGCGAGGACGAAGCCAACTACGTCGCTTCGATCGCGACGACGCGCTCGCGCGATCCCGTCATCGAATACTCCGGTTGGCTGGAGATATTCCTGACGCTTCCGCTCAAATCGCACTACGCGCGCAACGCCTTCGCCCCGCAAGTGTGGGCCGATTTCGACGCGATTCGCAAGCGCAACGCGCGTCACCTCAATCTCTCGCTCTCGCGATTTACCTGGCGCACCTATGGTGCCTACCTCAAGACCAACCACGTCGCGAGCGGCATCGAAAACTACAACGAAGTCTCGCGCCTGCTGCTCGCGATCCCGCTCGACCGCCAAGGATTACCGATCGCCAAACCCACGACCTAAGCAAGACGTGGGTGTCGTGACACCGGGTGCTCATAAGTTGCTCGCACGGGCGACACGGTCGCGGCGTAGGCTACGCTCATGTTCGATGTAGCCGATTCTCTGCGCGCCGCGTTGGGCGACGCACGCTCGCAACTCCAAAATGCGTCGTCGCGGGTCGCGCTGGCCAACGCCGGAGGATCGGGCGAGACCGATGGGGCGATGGCCGATACGGCGAAGGCCGCGCTCTTTCAGGAAGCCTTGCTGGGCGTCGTGCACGCGCGCCTTGAGGAACTCAAGGCGGTGACCAAATGAGCTTCGATCTGCTCGAATCCGCGGCCGCCGGGATGACGGCGCAGCGCGCCGCGCTCGACGTCGCCGCGCGCAACATGGCCGCCGCGCAGGCTGCCGGGCCCAAAGGGTCCTACGTGCGCGAGGAACCGGTCTTTCGCGTCGTCGACGACCCCGACGGTCAAGCGCGCGTCGAGTTTGCCGGCACGCGCGCCGATCGTGCCGCCGACGGCGACGCGCTCGAAGAGATGCTTGCGGCGATGAACGCGTCCCGCGCATACGAGGCCGATGCGTCGATCTTCGACGTCGGCAAACGGCTGGCGCAGCAAACCATCGATATGGGGCGGCTCTCGTGAGGACACACCGATGCGCGTCGAGCCGTTGATTCCCGATGCCGCGCCGCTGCCCGTCGCGTCCGGTGCCGATGGAGGGGAGTTCGCGCGCGCGTTGGACGTTTTGGGCGAAACGCTGCGCGGGGCGCAGAACGCCGAAGACCGTTTTGCCGCCGGGTCGGGATCGCTTCAAGATGCGGTCTACCTACGCGCGCGCCGACGTGGCGCTGGCCGCGACGACGGCCGCCACCGGCCGACTCGTGCAGGCCGTGCAATCCCTCTTGAACATGCAGGTGTAACCGGTGAACGTCGGCGCGCTGCTGCTGCGTTGGAACGCACTGTCGCCGGCGTCCCGGCGTGGGATCGCGTTGGTGTTGAGCGCGTTGGCGGTTGCGTCGATCGTCGCCGGCGTGCTGGCGCAACGGCCGCGCGGGGCACTCTTTGCAACGCCCCTGCATCCCGAACAGCTCGGCGAGGTCGAAGAACGGTTGGCCGATTGGAACGTAGCCTTCGCGCCGACGCCGGACAACGTGATCGTCGACACGCACCGCCGCGGCGATCTGCTGCTGCGGCTCTCGTTGGCCGGCGTCCCGCACGCGCACGTCGCGACCAGCGATCAGACGCTGGCGAGCATCGGTGCGCTGACGCCGCAATCGGTCATCGACGCACAGGCGCGCGCCGGTTTGGCCGGAGATATCGAGGTCGCGTTGCGCGGCATCGACGGCGTCGACGACGCTCAGGTGATCGTCGCGCCCTCGCGTCCGGCCGATTTCACCGACGAGAGCGCGGCGCGGGCGAGCGCCAGCGTGCGCTTGCGATTGCGCGACGGCGCACGTCTTTCCGATGCCGCGGTCGAAGGGATCCGGCAGTTCGTCGCGGCCGGCGTTCCCGGATTGGACGCGGGGCGGATCACGATCGTCGACGATCGCGGGGTCGCTCTAGGTCGCGGGAGCGATGCGGGCGACGATGCCGATGGTCTGCAGAATTCGCTCCAGTCGGCGCTGGACCAGGCGTTGGGCGCGGGCGCGGCGATCGTTCGCGTGCGTGCCGAGCGCGACGTGCGCGAGATCGACAGTCGCGACGTGCGCGCCGAGCCGTTGGGCGCGCTGGCGTCGACGCGCAGTGACGAAACCTACAACGACGGTACGAAGCGCTACGACAAGCGCGAGCGCGAGGAGACGCGCGGCACGCAGACCCGCGAAGTCTCGACCGCGCAACAGCCCGGTCGCATCGCGCGGCTGAGCGTAGCGGTTTTCGTCGACGCGCGACGGGCGCTCGATTTGGCGGCGCTGCGCCAATTGGCGGCGGCAAGCGTGGGATTAGATTCGCGTCGCGGCGATACGCTCACGGTGGAGGCCGTGGACTTCGCGCACGCTCCGGTCGCGGCCAAGGATGGCTGGTGGCTGGCCTACGGCGCGATCGTACCGCTGCTGCCGATCTTGGCGCTGATCGCCGGCGCCTTGGGCGCGGTGCGTGCCTGCGCGCCGTACGTGAGCGGCGTCGTGCGCGCGATGATCGAGCGCGCCGGCATCGCTGGGACGACGACCGCGATCGAGGGATTCACGCCGACGCAAGTCGCCGGCGTCTTGCGCGACGAGCCGCCGCACGCGGCGGCGGCGGTCATCAGTGCGCTGCCGGCCGCGACGGCCGCGGCGGTGCTGGATCTCTATCCGCCGCACAAACGCGCCGCGATCGTGCGGCGCATGCAGCACGAGCGCGCGCCGGTCGTTCCGCACGCACGCGAGTTGGTCGATCGTGCCTGAAGGGTTCGTGTCGCTCGCGACGATGCTGCGCGCCCGGGCGCCGCAGGAGCCATGCGCGCCGTCTGAAATCGTGGCGCCGCAGGCGGATCGGCCGCACGACGACGTGCTTGCCGGTGAGGTTCGTTGGTTTCGCGCGCGCCTGGCCGAGGCGTTCGAGGCAGCTCTGTCGCGTCTGCTCGGCGACCTCGCTTGCGACGTGCTGGCGCGCGAGCTTGCGCTGGCTCCGGCGAACATCGCTGCGATTGCCGCCGCGGTTCTGGAACGCGCGGCCGACGAATCGCCGGTAGCCCTTCGCGTCCATCCCGACGACGCTCCGGCATTGATCGGCGTGGAACTGCCGGTGATGCGCGATGCGGCCCTGCGCCCGGGCGATCTCGTCGTCGATCTGCGCGACGGACAACTCGATGCGAGCTTGGGCGTACGACTCGACGGGATCCTGCGATGTTCGAGGTGATCGGTCGCGGGCGCGTGCGGGCGGTACGAGATGGCGTCGTGGAGGTGCGCCTGCCGCTGGCGCGCGTCGGCGCCGGCGTTGCGATCGATACGCCCGACCGGACGATCGGCGGCCGCATCGAGGCGATCGCCGGCGAGGTCGCGATCGTCGCGCCGTTTGGAAGCATCGACGGCGTGCGCGCGGGCAGCGCCGTGCGCGGCGATCCGCGCGCGTTGCAATTCGACGCACAGCCGCCGCCGGCGGCGCAGCGCGCGGCGATCGACGCACTGCTATGGACCAGCGTGCGCGCGATCGATGGGCTGTTGACCGTTGGGCGCGGCGCGCGCATCGGCATCTTCGGACCGCCGGGCACCGGAAAATCTTCGCTGCTGCGCGCGATCGTAAGCAACGCGGCGGCCGATGCGGTCGTCGTGGCGGCCGTCGGCGAGCGCGGCCGGGAAGCGCGCGAGTGGCAGGAAGCGGGCAGCGCGCGTACGACGATCGTCTGCGCGACCGGCGATCGTCCCGCCGCGCGCCGAGTGCGCGCCGCGCACGAGGCCTTCGCACGCGCGGACGGTTTGCGCTCGCGCGGGCTGCACGTGCTGTTGCTTTTCGACAGTTTGGCACGCTATGCGGGCGCGTTGCGCGAGTTGGCGGTCGCGCAAGGTCAGCCGGTCGGGCGCGGCGGTTTTCCGGCCAGCGTCTTCGCGCGCTTGGCGCGCACCATCGAGATCGCCGGTGCGACGCGCGCCGGAAGCGTCACGCTGATCGCGACGGTTCTCGACGACGACGACGCGCGCGACCCGATCGGTGAGGCGGCGCGTTCTCTGCTCGACGGGCACGTCGTGCTCTCGCGGCATCTGGCCCAGAGCGGACACTTCCCGGCGATCGACGTTCTCGCGAGCGTCAGCCGAACGATGGCGCCGGTGACGTCTGCAGCCCATGGTGCCGACGCGAGCCTGGTCCGCGAGGCGTTGGCATGGCTGGAACGCACGCGCGATGCACGCTCGCTCGGCTTGAGCGTGGCCGACGCGAGGGGCGAACGAATCCTTGCCGCGCGCGAACGGATCCAAGCGTTTCTGCGCCAAGACGACCGGCCGGCGGCCGGCGTCGCTGCCGACCTGCACCTGCTCGCAGAACTGTTGAGGTAACCAACGATGGACGTTCTGGCCGACCTTCGCCGCGTCGAGCAGCGGATCGACCGCATTGCCGGCGTTCCAACCGATCCGTCGCAGACGTTTGCATCGGCCGTCGGCGGCGCGCTCGACGCAGCCTCGACGATGCCGCTGGCGCAGATCGCGCGGCTGATCCGCGCCGGAGCGGCGCGATGGCGGGTCGACCCCGCATTGGTCGCGGCGATCGTCGCCAACGAGTCGGCATTCGACATACGCGCGACCTCGCCGGCGGGCGCGCGCGGCCTGATGCAGTTGATGCCCGGGACCGCCGCGGCGCTGGGGGTAAGCGACGCCTACGATCCCGAACAGAACGTTTCCGGCGGAACGCGGTATCTTCGGGGATTGCTCGATCGTTTCAATGGTGACGTGCCCAAAGCCGTGGCGGCGTATAACGCCGGTCCGGGGGCCGTGCAGAAGTATGGCGGCATTCCTCCGTTTCCGGAAACACAACATTACGTACGCAGCGTCCTGGCCAGTTATTCCAAGTACCGCACGCGGCCGCCGTAGCGGCGGACTTCCGCGCGCCATCCTCTTGGCGTCGCTGGTGGCCGTCGCAACGGCGCAGATGCCGTCGCCTTCGCCGCCGCCCGACGTGCGGGCGATCCTGCAGGGGCGACGCGCGGTGTTGGTACGCAAACGCGTCGTGCAGCCGCGCACGCTGGAGCTCTCCGGCACGCGAATCGGCCTCAACCTCTACGGCACCTTTCATTCGTGGCACGACGGCGACGAGGATCGATACGATCAGGTTCTGGGCGTGCGGCTCGAGCGCATCGTTCGCATCGGCAATCGCGAGTATATCGTCAACTCGACGGGAAACGTTCGGCAGTTGACGGGGTGGCTCGCCCAACGGCAGGTCACCGAAGATTTCATCAACTCCGACGCGTTCGAAAATCAGCCGCAATACAGCACGGCGCTAGGCCGCGCGCAGCTGGACGGCCGCAATGTCGTGCAGCTCCGTGTAGCCCCTCCTGGCGGGGCGGTCGAAACCGTCTCGCTCGACGCGGCGACGCTGATGATCGATCGGATCTCGTTCGTCGATGGGGACGGGCTTGAGACCGACGACTTTCGCGACTATCGCGTGGTCGATCGCGCGTTGATCCCGTTCACTGAAATCGACTCCGACGGCGAGCACCGGTACGACAGCGCGCAGCGCGTCGTCGCGGTGCGCGTCAACAAGCCGATCTCGGCCAAGGTCTTCGCCACGCCCCAGAACTCGACGATTCGGACCAACTCGCCGGTCACCGTCCCGCTGGAATTCCACGACGGCCACTACTACGCCGCCGTCTCGATTCACGGGAAAACGTTGAGGTTTTTGATCGATACCGGCGCGCAGGGCGTCGTCATCGATTCGCGCGCGGCCTCGCAGCTGACGCTCGTGCCGCAGGGGCTTTTGGAAGTGCGCGGCGCGCGGCGCGTGAGCGCGGTCGGGGTTGCGGCCCTCGACAGCGTTTCCATCGGCGGCGCGGATCTGCCGCTGGGCGAGGTCTCGATCATCGATCTCAATCCGGCCACGCCCAACGATCCGGCGATCGACGGCGTCTTGGGCTATCCGTTCTTCGCATCGGCGGAAGTGCGCTTGGATTTCGGCGCGTTGACCATGACCTTCGGCAAGCCGGGTTCGTTGCCGACCCTGGGCGAGCGGCTGGACGTGGATACCGACCGCGAATCCGCCGAAGTTCCCGTCAAAATCGACGGCGTGCCGGCCACGTGTTTCGTCGACACGGGCAACTCCAACGAACTGCTGATCTTCAATCCGTTCGTCCAAACGCATCCGGGCCTGATCGCTTACGCCGGAACGAGCCCGGTAAGCAGTTACGGCGTCGGCGGATCGATGTCGGCGATCGCCGTAACCGTCAACGAACTCGACCTGGGTTCGTACCAGCTCTTCAACCGCAGCGCGGACGTGATGCAAGTCGATACCGGCGCGTTCGCCGATCGCATCGATGCGGGCAACATCGGCCTGGGCGTCCTGCGGAACTTCGTCGCGACCTTCGATCTCGCCAATCGAGCGATGTATCTCCAACCCAGCCCCGCGTTCGACGATGGCCGCACGCGTCCGACCGCCCCGCCCCAAGGGTCGCAGCGTTCGCCGGGATCTCCCCGATCATTTCAGGAAACATGGCGCTGACGATTTCGTAACATTCGGCCCGTACGCTGACCCTATGACGACATCCTCAGGTCCCGCGCTCGACGTTATCACCGCGCCGCTGGCGCAGATCGACCGGCGCTCGCTTTCCCAAGCGTGGTATTCGGCGCTGCGTCTGGCGCGCGAGGCCGAGCCCGCGCCGTCGACGCCCGCGAAGGTTGCGACGGTTGCCGCGCTGCCCGCCGCACGCGCGACGCGTTGTGGTTCGGGCTGCGCATCGAACGCATCGTTCTTGCAGACGACTCGCGCGGCCGGAGCACCGCCCGAGACGCGCGTGCGCGAGGCCGCGTACGAGCGGCGGCACCCGCCGATGGCGTTGGCTGGGAAGATCGAGCGGGCGCTGGTGCGTTCCCAGGCGCCGCTGCGGCGCGCGACCTTCACGCTGGACGACCGGCGCGGACGCGTCGAACTCTTGTTGAGCTCGCGGGGAGCGGCGCTGCATCTCATCGCGATCTGCGCGCCGAACGCGCGGGCGCGCGTGGAACGCGCCTTGGAACAAGCCCGGTTTTGCTTGGCGCGTCGCGGCATCGTTTTGGAAGCGCGCACGCGGGAGAGCGTTCGATGACCGTCGACGCGGCGATCTCTGCGGCTTTCGATCGGGTTTCGGCGCGGCAGCGCGACGCGATGCGGGCGTTCACGCCCGGCGCGACGCCGGAAAATGACGACGTCGCCGAAAAAACGGTGGCGGAATTCACGCTGGATCCGCTCAGCGTCGTTCCGCCCGAGGGCGACTATTTCGTCGTGAGCGGCCAGCGTGGGACGCGCTCGTACACACATGATGGTTCGATGGCGATTCGCGACGGGCGGCTGGTCGACGCATCCGGGCAGCCGGTGCTGGGATCTACGCACGACGGTGCGACGCTCGCTCCGATCTCGATCGATCCCATCGATCTCGCGCTGCATCGCTGTGAGGGTCTGCGCATCGACGCCGACGGTTCGCTCGCGTATCGGCGCACGACGATCGACCCACGCACCGGGGCGCGAATCGCCGAACGCGTGATCGCGGGCCGGCTGGCGCTGGCGCGGTTCCCGGCAGGTACGGCTCCGTTGCCCAAGGACGCACTGCACGTCGGGGCGCCGCACGACGTTCTGCCGCATGTCGGCGTGGCCGGCGACGGTGCGTTCGGCACCCTTCTGCCGATGCATCGCAGCGGCGCGTCGATCGACATCGATGCCAGTTTGACGAAATTGCGCGAGGCCTACATCGCGCTGGACGCCTTGCGCGCCGCACGCGCGGCCGACGGCTCGGTGGCCAAGACGACGATGGACTTGCTCAAGTGAAGTATTTGGGGTTCGAGCCGCACGGCACGAGCGATGCCGGGCGGTGCGTTCGGCGTGCGCGCTTTGAAGATCGCTCGAACCTGCCCGTAAGCGCGGCGTGCGTGGTCGCGAACGGCATGCGGGAGACGTTGTCGTCGCTGCTGCACGTCGCCGTCGCCGCAAGCGTCTTCGAACCGCAACTGCCCGACGCGGCGGGCTGGGCGGCGATCGGTCGCGGTGCGACCTGTCACCGCGTTCGCGGCCCGTTGGCCGATGCGGCCATCGTCTTGCGCCCGGCCGACGCGGCGGCGTTGATCGCGGCGGCGTTCGGGGAACGGATCGACGCGCGCCGCGCGTTCTCGCCGATCGAACGCGAGGTACTGGCGCGAATCGTCCGCGGCCTAGCCGCAACGCTCGCGCCGGTCAACGGCTGTACCGGCGAACTCCCGGCCATCGTCGCGCAGTCCGACGCCAGCGGCTTCACGACCTATTTCGAAATCGCGGTCGCGCACCCCACGCGCGCGACGATCGGGGTCGCGCTGGCGGCCGATCCCGTGCCGCCCACGCGCGGGCGTCTCTCCATCGACGATCTGGCGCCGGTCGAAGTCGACGTGAGCGTGCGTTTCGCATGTGCGCGCGTTGCGGCCGGATTGGCCGCATTGCAAACCGGGGCGGTGTTGCCGATGCCCGACGCGCCCGGAAACATCTACCTCGACGGTTGCGCGATTGCGCGCGCGGAATGCGGGGCGCTGGGCGGCCGCTATGCGGCCAGGCTCTGCGAGGTCTAACGATGTCTATCGATGCGAAGAAGAAGAGCGTACGCGATCTCCATCTCGACGCGCTGATGAACGTGCCGTTGCAGGTGACCGTGGAGCTGGGCAGCGTCAAGATGCCGGTTGCGCGGGTGTTGGAGTTGGGGGCCGGATCGTTGATCGCGCTCGATCGCGTCGCCGGCGGGCCGGTCGACGTCTTGGTCAACGACGAGCCGATCGCGCGGGGCGAGATCGTCGCGGTCGAGGATTGCTTCGGCGTTCGTATCGTCGAACTGCTCGCCACACAGTAGTGTGATGCACGAACTGCTCACGATCGCCGCGCGCGATCACGCGCTGGCGCCGTTGGATCTGCTGGCCGGCCTGGCGGCGGTGTCCCTTATTCCGCTCGTCCTGGTCATGTGTACGTCGTTCGTGCGGATCGTCGTCGTCCTCTCGCTTTTACGGTCGGCGATCGGCGCCTCGGCGGTGCCTCCCAACGCGCTGTTGGTGGGGCTGGCGATGACGTTGACGCTGGTCGTCATGGGCCCGACGATTCAACGCATCCGCGTCGAGGCGATCGCGCCCTACGCGCAAGGCCGGGCGACGCCGCAGCAGACGCTCGATCGGGCGATCCTTCCACTGCGGACGTTCATGCTGCGCCAAACGCGACCCGAAGACGTCACGCTCTTCGAACGCGTCGGCCATCGCGGCCGGCAACCGGCGCGGAGCGCCTCGCTGGACGTGCTCGTCCCGGCTTACGTCGTCGGGGAACTACGCAGCGCGTTTGCGATCGGCTTCGCACTCTACTTGCCCTTCGTGGCCATCGACCTCGCGGTCGCCGGAATGCTGATGGGACTGGGCATGATGATGCTCAGCCCGCCGGTGGTCTCGTTGCCGATCAAGCTGCTGCTGTTCGTCCTGGTCGACGGCTGGGCACTGATCTGCGGAGGGGTCGTCGCGAGCTTCCGGTGAGCGTGGTGTTGACTGATGATAGCAGAACGCCTATCATCGTGGGGCTCGGATGAAGCCCGTCCTTTGGACCGGCGGCTCCGAGAAGGATATCGAAGGCATGCCGGACGCGCCTCGGCTCGAGATTCGCGCAGCGATGTTCGTAGCACAGAGTGGCGGCAGGGTTGAATGCGCGAAGCCGATGCGCGGTGACCTCAGAGGTGTCGTAGAGGTCGTGGCTCACGATCGTGGCGGCACGTTTCGGGGAATGTATTACGTCGGGAAAGAGTTGATCTATGCCCTCCACTTCTTCCAAAAGAAAAGCAAGCACGGTATCAAAACGCCGAAAAGAGAACTTGATCTCGTCCGCCGGCGGTTCGCGTGGGCGCGTCGCCAAGAGCAAGAAACCCGATGAGATGACCTATGTCGTGACGGCGAGTGCTTGGGAGGGAGAGCCCGATCAAGAGGAGCTGGAAGCGAAGTCTTTTCTCGCGCTAGAGATCCTTCGTCGCATCCAAGTGCTCGGTGTCTCCCAGCGTGAGGCTGCAAAGCGCCTTAGTATCGCTCAAGCCGACATCTCGAAGATCGTCAACTTCAAAGTGTGGGGTTTTTCACTTCCGCGGCTATCGCTGTTGCTTGCGAAACTCGGTGCGGACGTCGACATTCGCGTACGGGTGAGGTACACGAACGGCTCCGGCCGCCTCAGTATAGCCACGACGAGGGCCCGGCGAGCCGCGTAACTGCTCCTTCTCAAACGTCCACGATCCACTCCGAACGCGCCTTCTGAGACGTGACGAGCTTGTCTCCGAAGCAGAGAGCACATCGCCCGTGCACGCGGCGAAAGTGAGGCGCGCTCGCAAGTCTCCGCGCCTCCTGGTTTGCATGTTGTCGGACCGAGAGCCCCAGGCGTTGCGCGATGCAGTCGTCGCAGACGGCGTCCGGCGACGTTTCCTGGAGGAATCTCCCGATTCGATCGGAGACCGTTCCCACGTTGCCGGTCCCTTCCGCGAGGATTGCTACCGCATCGCTCGACGCCGTAACGGGCGGCTTCTGATCGCTTGGCATTCCCAATTCGATGAGGGCCCGTCGTACGAGTGCAACATCGGACTCAAAATGCTCGTTGCCACCGTGCCCATCTAGGACACGTACGCGATAATCCGAGGAGAGTACGAACCGGCTCAGAGCGCTCTCGCACTGTTTCGCTGCTAGGTCAGGATTCGAGGCATGCACACGGAGCACGAGTAGCAGCTTCTTGGGAAATGCATGGCACAGAAGATCGAGCACGGCGCCACGGATCTGCTTCGACGTTCGCGATTCGACCTCGACCGCGATTGATCCAGCGACCGTTGCATCGATGAAACCACCGGTATGCGGCGCGCCACCGTAGTCGACGCGCACGAATCGCGATCGGTCGTAGAAGGTACCGGCCGCAGCCTCTACGACTCGTTTGCCGTACTCGTCGTGGTTGTCCATCGGAGGCAAGTTCGGCCCCGATTCGGAGAGGTTCCTGGCTAAGAGTAGTGAGTAAACCTATCTCATAGCCCTGGGCATGATGATGCTTAGCCCGCCGGTGGTCTCGTTGCCGGTCAAGCTGTTGCTGTTCGTCCTGGTCGACGGCTGGGCGCCGATCTGCGGAGGCGTCGTCGCAAGCTTTCGTTAACACTGACATCATGCGTATCCCCGAGGCGCTCGCGAGCCGGCGGCCGTTCTTCTCGTTTGAGTTCTTTCCGCCCAAGGACGACGCGGGCGAAGCGCTGCTGGTCGAAACCGCGCAGGCATTGCGTCCCTTGCGGCCCGCATTCGTCTCGGTGACCTACGGTGCGGGCGGCTCGACCGCGAAGCGTACCTTGAGCGTCGCCACGCGTATCGCAAACGACGTCGGCTTGACGGTCATGGCGCACGCGACGCTGGTGGGCGCGACGCGCGCGCAGTTGCGTGCCTACTTCGACGAGTTAGCGCGCGCGGGTATCCAGAACGTGCTGGCCTTGCGCGGCGACCCGCCGCGCGGCAGCGGCGCGTTCGCGCCGACGCCCGGCGGCTTCGTCTATCCCGCCGAACTGATCGAGATGCTCGCGCGCAACTACGGATTCTCGATCGGCGCGGCGTGCTATCCCGAGGTGCACGTCGAAGCCGCGAACGCCGACGACGACTTGGCGCATGTGGTCGAGAAGGTTCGCGCCGGCGCGCGATTTCTGATCACCCAATTGTTTTTCGATAACGATAAGTACTTCTCGTTCGTCGAACGTGCGCGCGCTGTGGGCATCGACGTGCCGATTCTGCCCGGCATCATGCCGATCACGAACTACGAACAGATCGATCGTTTTACCAAGATGTGCGGCGCGAGCATTCCGCCAAAACTACGGGTCGAACTTGAATCGCGCCGCGACGACCCCGACGCCGTGACCGATTTGGGCGTGGCCTACGCGACCCTGCAGTGTACGGACTTGCTGCGGCGCGGCGCCCCCGGCATCCATTTCTACACGCTCAATCGCTCGCCAGCGACGCGCGCGATCGTCTCGTCGCTGGTGGCCGCGTCGGCCTGGAAGGCCGATTTCTCCATCGTCCATTCATAACCGCGTCACGTCGCGCTAACCCGCGCGACGTACCGTCGAAGTCGTGGAGGCTTTCGACGGATTGCTGCGCGAGACGATGACCGTTACGGCGACGCTCTGCGTGCCCGTGCTGGCCCTCGCCGCGCTGGTGGGTTTGGCCGTTGCCGTCGTCCAGGCGGCCACGCAAATCCAAGAACAAACGCTGACCCTGTTGCCCAAGGTCGTCGCCATCGGGCTTGCGATCGCCCTGTTCGGTGGCCTAGGAATGCGCCTGCTCGCGCATCTGTTCAACGATGCGATCGCCGCGATCCCCCAACTCGTCCGCGGCGGATGAGCCGGACGTCACGGCAAGCAGCGTCGCGCCCCGTGAGGCGGGTGTTGTGAGCGGGGCGGTGTTGTTGGCGTTTGCGCGATGCGTGGGGTTTGCAGCGCGCGCGCCGGGGTTGGGCCATCCCAGCGTGCCCGCGCAGGTGCGCGTCGTCGTTGCGGCGGCGTTGACGGCAGCCGTCGCCCCGGGGCTAGCGCATGCGGCCGTGCCGTCGGGTTTGGAGTTCGGAATCGTGCTGATCGGGGAAGCGTTGTTAGGTGCGGCGATCGGGACGTTTGCATCGCTGCTCTACGACGGCGCGTATGCGGGCGGGCGCGCCATCGACGATTACGTGGGCGTGCGCGCCTTCGCGCCCAGCGTGGCGATCGTCGCGCCCAGCGGCTTCGGGCGCATCTGGTCGTTAGCGTTGACGGGCGGGTTCTTCTTGCTGGGCGTGTACCGCGTCGTCATCCTCGCGTTCGCGCAGAGTTTTGCGATCGTGCCGCCCGGTGCCGGGGTTGGACGCGACGCGTTGCTGGCCTACGCGATCGCCTTGCCGTCGAGCATCGTCTTGGTCGCCGCGGCGGTGGCCGGTCCGGCGATCGCCGCGGCGCTCGTCGTGCAAATCGGCCTCGCCGCGATCTCTCGCGCGATCCCCCGCTTGGGTTCGGTGACGTTGGCGTCACCGCTAGTGTTCGCCGCCGCAATCGTTGCAACGGTTGCGAGCGTTCCGGCATTGGAAATGCTGGCCGCCCATCCGCTGCTGCACGCGCCCTTGCTCGCGCGCGCGCCGTGAACGACGCCGGCGAAAAGTCGTTTGACGCAACGCCCGCGCGCGTGGCCAAAGCGCGCCGCGAGGGGAATACGGCGCGCGCGGGCGAGTTGGGTGCGAACGTGGCCTTCTTGGGCGCGCTTGCTACGTTGCCGGCGGTCGGCGCGGCGATGGCTGCGAGCGCGCGCGCCGCGATCGTCGCAGCGTCCTCGGGCCGCGTGCCGGCGGCACAATGCGCGACGATCCTCGCGCTAGCGTCGCTGCCGGCGATCGGTGCGGCCGTGGGCGGCGTCGCCGCGTCGCTCGCGCAGAACGGCGGCGTGCGCGTCGTCTCGCCGGCATTTCGGCCGAATCGGCTCGATCCGTTCGCCGGCTGCAAGCGCTTGCTCTCGCGCGAAACGTGCGGGCACCTGCTGCGTGCCGGGGTGGGTTTTGCGTGCGTCGCCGCCGCCGTCGCCGCCAACGCCCAAGGCATCGTTGCTGCCATGCTCGGCGAGCGATCCACATCGTCGCTGGCACGTTTAGCGATGCTGGCGGCGACGCGCGCCGCCTGGTGTGCCTGCGCGGTCGGACTAGGCTTCGCGGTGTTGGAGTATGGGGCCGCGCGGCGCGGCTGGCTGTCGCGTTTGCGCATGTCGTTTGCGGAGTTTAAGCGGGAAATGAAAGAACAGGACGGCGATCCGCAGCATCGGTCGCGGCGCCGCTCCCTGCATCGCAGTATCGCCGCCGGCGACGTGCGCCGCGTCGTCGATGCCGCCTTCCTCGTATGTAATCCCACGCACGTCGCCGTCGCGCTGGCCTATCGGCCGCCCGAAGAGCCGGTTCCTCGCGTGCTGGTCCGAGCGGCCGATGAGGCGGCGCTGCACGTTCGCGAATTGGCCGACGCGGGCGGCGTGCCGATCGTCGAGAACGTTGCCTTGGCGCGCGCGTTGTACGCGCAGACGCGTGCCGGCGAAACGATACCGCACGCGCACTACGTCGCGGTGGCCGAGGTCGTCGCGGCGTTGGTGCGCTCGGGGTCGATCTCGCGATGAAACGCGTGCCGTTCTATGCGTTCGCGGGGATCTTGCTGGCGATCGTGGCGATTCTGATCGTTCCGCTGCCACCGTCGCTGCTCGACGTCTTGCTGGCAATCAATATTTTTGCATCGGCGTCGATCCTGTTGCTCTCGGTAACCGTGGAGGAACCCTTGCAGTTTTCGGCGTTCGCGCCGGCGCTGCTGCTAGCGACGCTCTTTCGGCTGGCGTTGGACGTTTCGGCGACGCGCCTCATCCTCACGCACGGCGCGACTCCCGGCGGCGTCGGTGAGATCATTCCGGCGTTCGGCGCGTTCGTGGTGCAGGGCAATCTGGTCGTCGGGGTCGTCGTCTTTGCAATTTTGGTGACGATTCAGTTCGTCGTGATCGCCAGCGGCTCCCAACGCGTTGCCGAGGTCGCCGCGCGCTTCGCACTCGACGCGATGCCCGGCAAGCAGATGGCGATCGACGCCGACCTGCATGCGGGCGCCCTGGATGGCGAGGTGGCCCGCGGCAAGCGCGAGACCGTGCAGCGCGAGGCGGATTTCTACGGCGCAATGGACGGCGCGGGCAAGTTCGTCAAAGGCGACGCGATCGCCGCGCTGGCGATCGTCGCGTTGAACCTCGCCGGCGGAGTGGTCGTCGGCATCGTCTACCACTCGATGACGCCGATGGACGCGGTGAATACGTTTTCGCTGCTGTCGATCGGCAACGCGCTGGTCACGACGCTTCCGGCGTTTCTTAACGCGATCGCGATGGGGATGATGGTGACCCGCGTCGCTTCGCGCGGCGCGCTGGGCAGCGATCTGGCCGAGCAGCTCTTCGCGCGTCCGGAGATCCTGTGCAGTGGCGGAGCGTTGCTGCTGGCCTTAGCGCTGGTGCCGGCGTTGCCGCACGCGCTGTTCGCGATCCTCGGCGCGTGCGCGTTCGGCCTGGCCGAAGCAGCGCGTCGTCGCGCGCGGGCGGCCGAGGACGAGCAACGGGCGCTGGCCAGCCAAGCCAAACGGCGCGCGATGCGGCGTCCGGAGTTGGCGCTTGGACTGGTCGGCGTCGATGCGATCGCCATCGAGATCGGCGCGGGATTGGGACAACTTCTCGCACCGCCGCTGTGCGACGCGTTGCTCGATCGCATCGGCGAAGTGCGGCGTGCCCTGGCCGCCGAGATCGGCATCGTTCTGCCGGGCGTGAGATTACGTGACGATTTGGAGCGCGATCCCACCACGTACGCGATTCGCATTCGCGACGAACTCGTCGCACACGGACGTTTGGAGTTAGCGAACGTCTTGGCCGTCGCCGATCCGC
Organism: Vulcanimicrobiaceae bacterium; assembly: GCA_036510515.1. Classification (GTDB taxonomy): domain Bacteria; phylum Vulcanimicrobiota; class Vulcanimicrobiia; order Vulcanimicrobiales; family Vulcanimicrobiaceae; genus JALYSX01. The sequence continues at coordinate 23,420 of DATCDS010000011.1, read as the reverse complement.
CGATCCTGGCGCGCATCGGCGGCCGCCTGGAGCGCGAACCCGTCTACGACCTGCCCGGCGCGTGGATCGCTCCCGATGCGCGCGAGCGCGCACAACGGGAGGGCGCGCTGGTCTTCGATCCGATTTCGGTGGTAGGATCTCACGTCGCCGAAGCGGCGCGCGCGCACGCCGAGGTGCTGCTGGGCCGTCAAGAGTTGCAGACGCTCCTGGAACATCTGCGCTCTTCGGTACCGACGATCGTCAAGGAGATCGGTGCCGAGGGTTTGCCGCTAGCGATCGTCCAGCGCGCCTTCGGGCTGCTGCTGCGCGAACGCGTATGGCCGCGCGATCCGATCGCGGTGTTGGAAGCGATGATCGAGGCGGGCAGTCGCGACCCGCGCGATCTTTGCGAGGCGGCCCGTCGCGTGCTGGTGCCCGCGATGCTCAAGCGGCGCGCCGTCGCGTCGCTCGCGCCGGTGGTGCTCGCGCCGCAGTTCGAGCGCGAGTTGAACCAGACGTGGGCCTCGCCGGGTGCGGCGCCCGATCCGGCCGACGCGGTCGTCGTGCGCGACGGGGTCGAAGCCTATTTGGCGCAAGAGCCGCCGGCGCCCACCCTGGTCTGCACGGCGGCGCTGCGCCCCATGCTGGCCGAGTTTTGCCGGCGCTCGGGCTTGGTGCTCGAAGTTCTGGGTTATCACGAACTGCCCGCCGACCTGGCGCTCGTCCCGGCCGCCACCCTCGCCCGCTAGGAGCCTGGCTCCTAGGTGCCGCCGGGCGATGCGGGGAAGAGGGCCCGGCCCCGTCATTTGACGCTGGCACCCCGGCTTGTTACACTGCTGAAGTTTGCCGTGCGCGACGTGCCCGGTGTTCCTCTCTTTCCGCCAGTGTGGTGAGTCACAAGTTCATGTACAAAATCTCGCTCGTCCTCGCCCCACTCATCGTCGCTCTTCGGTCACAACGCTATGGCGTTGCTCCCTCATCCCTCCTCGATTCGGCCAAAAGTCCTTCGCGATCTTTTGCACCGAACTTCTGACTCACCACACTAGGCATCATGACCTGGAATAATCTCAAGACCCCGCTCAAAGCCATCGTCGTCGTGGCGATCGTGCTGTTCTCACTATCGCAGATGCTGCCGTTGCAGACCAAGATCCATCTGGGTCTGGACTTGCAAGGCGGCTCGCGTTTGCTGTTGCAGTTGTATCCCACCCAAGACGTGCCGCAGATCACCTCGCAGGTGCAGGAGCAAACGCGTGAGGTCATCGATCGCCGTATCAACGGGTTGGGCGTCGCCGAACCCGAAATCAGCAAGGTCGGCGTCGATCGCATCTTGGTCGAGCTGCCCAACGTCAAGGATCCCGACCAGGCTGAAAAGGTGCTCAAGCAGGTCGCCGTCTTGGAGTTCAAGATCGTGCCGGCCGCCGTCGTGACCCAAGCCGAACAGGACGTCGCGCTGCTCAAAGCACCGCCGAATACGCCCGGCATCACCGCCAAGCAGCGAGCGGCCGCCGAGACCTTCGTCGCGCAGACGGCCTACAAACTTTCGGGCCCGGTCGTCTATTCGGGCAGCGAGCTCAAGGCTTCGCAGGCGGGCTTCGCGCAGAACAGCAGCGCGCCGCTGGTTTTCTTCAACACGAAGAATCCCAAGAAATTCCTCGCGATGACGACCGCCAACTTGGGCAAGCCGATGGGCATCTTCTTGGACAAGCGCTACGTTTCGGCGCCGATCATCAACGGCCCGATCGCCGATGCCGGCGACATCGAAAACATGGGCACGCAAGACGCCACCGTGCTGCTGGCCAACGAACTCAACTCGGGTGCCTTGCCGGTCACCATCAAGATCATCGAAAAAGAATCGATCGGGCCGACGCTGGGCAAGATCGACCTGATGGAATCGCTCTACGCTTCGATGCTGGGCTTAGGCGTCGTCCTGCTGTTCATGATTCTGGTCTATCGTTTACCGGGCTTCTTGGCCGATCTCGCGCTGGTCATCTACGTGCTGATGATGTTGGGATTGTTGGCGGCCGCGCAAGCGACCTTGACGTTGCCGGGGATCGCGGGCTTCGTGCTTTCGATCGGTATGGCCGTCGATGCGAACGTCTTGATCTTCGAGCGCATAAAAGAAGAACTCTGGCATGGGAAATCCATGCGCGCTTCGGTGCGCGTCGGCTTCGCGCGCGCCTTCTCGGCCGTCTTCGATAGCCACTTTACCACCATCGTCGGCGCGGGTGTCCTGTACACGTTGGGCACCGGCACCGTCAAAGGCTTCGCCTTCACGCTGTTTTGGGGAACCGTGCTCTCGCTGATCACCGCGGTCTTCATCACGCGCTTTTTCGTCGACGCGCTGGTCGACAACGACCTGCTGACCAAACCCGAACTTTACGGCGTGAAAACGTCCGAGCTCGGCATTTTCTCGAAAGCGGGGACGTAGCCGATGCTGTTTCGCCGCTTGAATTGGAACATCGTCGGTTGGTTCCGCACCGTTTCGGTCATCTCATACGTCGTGATCGCGTGCGGTTTGGCGGCGATGGTCTATCACGGCTTCGAAGGCGGTCAGGGCTTCCAGCCGTCACACATGCTCCGCCTGGGGCTCTCGTTCACCGGCGGCACGCAGATCGACGTCGTCTTTACCAGGCCCGTTTCGCAGGGCGAGGTTAACGCCGCTATCGCGCCGCTAAATCTGCAAGACGAGCAGATCAACACGACCGGCAGCAAGGGCACCGGCTACTCGATCACCACGCAGACGTCGTTCGCCAACGATTCGACATCGTTGTGGGGCGCGCTGGCCAAAGCCGGCGCCGTCGATCGATCGAACTCCTCGATCACCGCAGTGGGGCCGACGTTGGGCAGCGAATATCTGCGCAACGCGCTACTCGCGCTGGTGATCGCACTGGGCATCCAATTTCTCTACATCGCGTTCCGTTTCGGTTGGAACTACATCTTCGGTTTGGTCACGATCGTCGCGCTCGTGCGCGACGCGGCCATGATGATCGGCATCTACGCGTTGGCCGACAAACGAGCCGACGACGCGTTCTTGGCCGCGGTACTGACGGTCATCGGATACTCGGTCATGGATACGATCGTCATCCTGGATCGAATTCGAGAAAATACGAAGTTGATGGCCGGGCAGGCCTACGACAAGATCGTCAACGATTCGATCAAGCAGACGATGACGCGTTCGCTCAACACGCTGGCGACCGTGGCCATCACGCTGGTCGCGCTGCTGGCCTTGGGCGGTCCGTCGCTCAAGAACTTTGCCTTCGCGCTGCTGGTCGGCATCTGCTCGGGCGGCTACCACTCGATCTTCTATTCCGCGCCGCTGGTGCTGGTGTTCCGCACGCGCCAACTCGCCGCGGCGACCAAGAAGCGCGCGGCCGGCCTGGCCGTCGGCCCGGTGTCGGGCAAGCGCGCGCTGGCCGAGTCGGCATCGCTCAACTCCAGTCGCGGCGGCGTCGCGCGCGAAGATATCGCGGCCGCGCGTCGCGAGCGGCGCGCCAAGGTGAAAGCCGCCCGTCAGCCGGCGGCGGGCGGTCCCGCGCGCTACAAACGCCGTCCCGGCGACGCGCCGGTCGCGACGGCAACGACGCCGCAACCCCAAGAGTTTCCCGGCGACGTCGACGCGGAATACGATCCCCTCGACGCGCAGAACGCCGGGCACGACGAGGACGCGCTCTCGCAGGGCCACGAAGAGGTCACCCTCAACTTCGAAGGCTTCGAACGACAAGATGCGGCCGATGAGCAGCCGCCCGACGAACCCACGCACGAGTAAGCCGTTGCCGCCTCCGACTCGTTCGGAGACGGCTTTCGAGCGCGCGCTCGCATCGTTGCGGGACGCGCGCGAGCCCGCGCACCGCGTCGCCGTCGCGGACGACGCCGGGGCGTTCGTGTCCGACGCGTTTGCGCGACGCGACGAATTCCTCGAACGCGAGCCGTTTGCGGGCATCGCCGACGCCGCGTCGTTTTACACCAAGATCGTCGGCGTTTCGTTTGAAGGGCGCCAGGACGTCATCGCGGGACTGCGTGAAGGCACGGAGCTGCAACTGCTCCGACAACCCGAGAACCCCAAGGATCCCAATGCCATCGCCATGTACGACGGCAATCTCCAGATCGGCTTCGTCCGCGCCCTCATCGCCAAGCATCTGGCCCCGCACATGGACGGCGGCGTGCGCTATCGCGCGCGCATCGCGTCGTTAACCGGCGGCGCGGCGACCCCATCGCAGGCCGGCGGGCGCCACCGCGGCGTGAACGTCTACGTCTGGCGCATCGATCCCAACGTGGCCTCGCCCGCGCAACGGCAGGCCGCACGCGATGCTTGGAACGGCGACGCTCGACGCGTGCGCGAAGCGTTAATCGGTCAGTATCCGCCGCACGCGGCACAAGAGGAGGTCCTCGCGCGGATTGCGGCCGGGAAGAATACGTTGGCGGTGCTGGGAACGGGCCGCGGCAAATCGTTCTGTTTTCAATATCCGGCGGTGTTGCGCGCGCTCGAACACGGGCACAAGACGCTGGCGATCTATCCGTTGCGCGCGCTGGCGAACGATCAGTACGAATCGCTTAAGCGCAAACTCGATCCGTTCGGTTTGCGCATTCTGCGCGCCAACGGCTCGATCGCGCCCGAAGAGCGCGAAGAGCTCTTCGAAGCGTTGCGCGACGGCACGTGGGACGTGGCCTTGGCGACCCCGGAGTTCTTGGAATATCATCGCGACGCGTTTGGCGCGCGCAGCCTACCATCGCTGGTGGTCGTCGACGAGGCCCACCATCTGTTTGAATCCAAGCATCGTGCGGCTTACGGGAAGCTGGGTCGGACGATCGCGGGACTGGGAGACTGTCAGATCGTCGCGCTGACGGCAACGGCCGACGACGATGCCTTCGCGCACGTCGTGCGCGAACTGCGGATCGATGCCTGGGTGATCGATCCAACGGTGCGCGAGAACCTGACCGTCGTCGACGCGCGCAACACCAAGGACAAGTTCGGGTATCTTGGCGATCTGTGCACTCCGGACGACGGGAAGACCATCGTCTACTGCATGTCGCGACCCGAAGCCCAAAAGGCCGCCGACGCCCTGCGAAAACGGTTGGGCGACGTGGTGATGTTCTACCATGCCGGTATGCCGACAGCCGATCGTCTCGGGGTCGAGGCGTTCTTTCGCTCGGGCGCTCTGCGCGTCGTCGTGGCGACCTCGGCGTTCGGCGAGGGGATCGACCTCCCCGACGTGCGCAACGTCGTGCTCTATCATCTGAATTTCGATTTCACATCGTTCAACCAGCAGGCGGGGCGCGCGGGGCGCGACGGGCGACCGTCCGAGATCCATCTGCTCTTCGGCGACGCCGATCGCCGGATCAACGAGTTCATCATCGATCGCGCCGCCCCGACGCTGCCGGTCTTGCGAGAACTCTATCGCGGCATCCGCGGCCTGGCCGACGAAGGCACCGTGCGAATGGCGCACACCGACATCGCGCGTACGCTGGACTTGGATAAGGCCGACGAGCGCACCGTAGGCGCCGCCCTGCGCATATTCGAAGATGCCGGCTTGGTCGAAGTCGGCACCGACGACGACGGCCGGTACGTCCGCTTCTTACGCGTCGACGGCAAGGTGGATCTCACGCAAAACGAGCGATACGCCGAAGGCGAAGCCGAACGCGAGAGTTTTTCGCGGTTTGCCGACTTCGCGCTAACCGCTCGCCCCGAGGCACTCGAACGGATCATCAATCGCCCGATCTATCCCCAACGTGCGGAGCTGCTGCGCGGATGATCGACGTCGTTCGGCCTCCAGCCTTACGCGAAGGCGACACCGTCGCGCTGGTCGCTCCCGCGGGCGCGCTGCACGCCGACGAAGACCTGGGCCGCGCGATCGGTCACATCGAGTCGTTGGGCTTGCGCGCGCGAGCGGGCCGTCACGCGCTAGATCGTCACGGCTACCTCGCCGGCGACGACCAGGCGCGGCTCGACGACATCAACGTTGCCCTGCGCGACCCCGACGTGCGCGCGGTCGTCGCGTTGCGCGGCGGTTACGGTACGACGCGGTTGCTCGATGGCGTCGACTATGCGGCGTTTGCCGCCGATCCCAAGGTCGTGCTCGGTTACTCCGACCTTACGGCCCTGCTCAACGCCCTGCACGCGCGCACCGGCATCGTGACGTTCCACGGTCCGGTAGCCGCTGCGGATCGTTTCACGCCGACGGTGGTGGGATGGCTGCGTCGCGCGCTGTTTTCGACCGCGCCGATCGGCACGCTCGAAGCCCCTTGCGCCACAACTCTCGGCGGTGGTCGCGGACGCGGCCGCTTGATCGGCGGTAACCTGTCGCTGATCGCAGCGCTGCTGGCAACGCCGTACGCGCTAGACTTCGACGGTGCGATCGCGTTTCTGGAAGAGGTCGATGAAGCGCCGTATCGCATCGACCGTATGCTGACGCAACTGCGCGCCAGCGGCACGTTGCACGGCGTACGCGGCATCGTCGTCGGCGATTGCCGCAATTGCGACGCGCCCGCCGACGCGCCCGCAGCGTCGCGTTTGGAGCACGTCCTGCGCGACCGGCTGGGCGATTTGGGCGTCCCGTTGCTCAGCGGCGCGCCGATCGGCCACATCGAAGAACAGTGGACGCTGCCGATCGGCATCGAGGCCGACCTCGACGCCGACGCCCGCACGCTCGACGTAGGTGCGGCAGTAGCCTGACCTACGCACCATACCATTTGAGCGACGGCCAAATCGTAGACCATCGGCACCGCAATCGCAAAGGCACGATACGCCAACGCGCGCTCGGGTTCGGGATCCATGCGCGCGACCATCAGATCCGCGACGAGCCCGGCGGCGAGCGACTGCAGGATCGTCACGAGCAGGAGCGGCGTTGCATTGGTAAAGGCCGCAGCCGCCGGAACGTTCGCCAGCAGAAACAGCAAAGTGTACGACCCCGGACGCAGGGCAATGCGAGAAGCCGTCCATACGTGCTGCGGCGGAGCGATCGGCTCTACGTATTGGAGCAGACCGAAATCGAATCGAACGGCTAGATGATTCGCGAAGTATAAGACCGTCCACACGAGAGCGTGGGTGAGGCGACAAAACAATCCGAAGCCAGTTGTTCAACTTCTATTCACAGCTTTTTCCGCAGCCCGCTAGGGTTCGAACGCAGGTGCATACGCGCCTACTTGAAATCGATGGTGATATCTTCGTCGTCTTGCGCGCCGGCGGCATTGCGGGCGACGATCGCAACGGTGTATGCACGCCGATAGATCGGTGGAATCACCAACGCGTGGATCGTGAACGCGAACTCCCCGAACGTCGAGCGCGGCGCATTGAAGACAAAAGACGGCGAACGCACTTCCAAGCTCGCAACGTTGCTGGTCGTGACGATTCGACCGCTCCAGATATCGCCCGGACGTACGACCAGTGAAGACAAGCGTACGCCGAGAATCCTTGGCGGCGCGTCGGGTGCGGCAATCTGCACCGCCGGCAACGGCACGCGCGACATCGCTTCGCTCGGATCGAGTTGCGGCTCGCGCGCAACGCAACCGCACAGCACCAGAAGTATGCCGACCGCAACGGCGCGCAGTACCATGCGAAGAAGGTTTACGGCATCGACATTTGAAGCCCTGGTGGGTGAGTCCCGAGCTATCCGGTCGACCGCCGCGCAGCCTCCGCGTCGACTGGGCGCTGGCGATCGGCGGTCTCTGGGTTGTCGTTGGGATCTACTGCGACCTGGCCTGGCACGTCCGCCACGACGTCGACTCGTTTCTGACGTGGGCGCACGCGGCACTCTACGCGGGCTTACTCTACACGTTCGTCGCGACCGGGATCATCGCGTGGCGCAATGTCCGCGACGGCTACGCGTGGGCGCGCGCGCTTCCGGCTGGATACGAGTACACGCCGTTTGGCATCGGACTATTCTTCATCGGCGGGGCAGCCGACGCGACCGGGCACATCTTATGGGGCTTCGAATCGGGCTTTAACGCGCTCCTGAGCCCAACCCATCAACTGATTGGGTTCTCGATTATCTTGCTGTTGATCGGCCCGATTCGCTCCGCGCTCGCCTCCTTCGACACTCCGGCTCCGGCCGCCGGTGGGGATAACGCGGCGGGCTGGCCCGCAATGCTCTCGATCGGAGCCTTGATGGCGCTGGTGCGCTGGGGTTTGGATCCGTTTTTTCATCCGTACGCCCAAGCGCGATTCGGTCCATCCGTTCCCAAAGGCTTTACGCCGGATACGATCAGCCTTCAGGCGATGCATTTTGCATTGCAGGAGCACGGTCTCGCCTCGGTTCTGTTCAGCACGATCGTGATGGCCGGCTTCGCCTTGTACGTCGCCCGCGCGTTTGGGAAACAATCGGGCGCGATGGTGGTGATTTTCCTGATCGGCAACGGGATGACGTCGATGGCCGTCGGAAACGATTGGACGCAGATGGCCGCGCCGATCGCCGCAAGCTTGCTGGCCGGCTTCGTCGCGGACCGCATCGCGCGACCCAACGTGATGGCCGCAGTCGTACCGATCGTCTACAACGGACTCGTCGCAGCCGTCGCCGTGGTCGGTGGAACCTGGTGGGATCCGATCTTCTTACTTGGAACGGTCATCTACAGCGGTCTCTTCGGCTGGCTGCTCTCGTTGATCGTGACCGCGCGGCGCCGATCCGCGTGACCCGGTTGCCGCGCGGCACGACTACCTACATCGCGACCGGCATGGGGCTGGCAGCCACGCTTCTCCACGCGTTTGCTGCGCTGCGTTACGGTTACTATCGCGACGAACTCTACTTCATCGCGTGCGCGCAGCATTTGGCCTGGGGCTACCCCGATCAGCCGCCGCTGGTGGCAGTTACCGCGTGGCTCGCGGGACCGTTCGGCTACGCATTGCTCGCTGTGCGCGGGTTTCCGATTCTCGCCGCAGGCGGTGCGGTGGCGGCGACATGTCTGGTTGCGCGCGAACTCGGCGGCAATCGCATCGCCGTCGTTTTGGCGGGGCTGCTCGCGCTGCTCCTCCCAACGAGCCTTTTTCTGGGCAGCACCCTAACCACGACCTCGTTCGAACCGCTCACCTGGACGCTGGCGATTTGGCTGGTGCTGCGGATCGCGCGCGGAGACGATAGCCGGCTTTGGTACGCCGTCGCAGTCGTCACGGCGTTCTCGCTGTACGGCAAATATTCGATCGTGCTGTTACTGGTCGCGCTGAAGATCGGGCTCCTGCTGACGCCGCAGCGCCGGATTCTGTACGATCGCCGGCTGATCGCCGCATGCGTTCTCGCGCTAGTGCTCGTCCTGCCGAATTTGATGTGGCAAATCTCGCACGGGCTGCCATTTCTTGCGGTGATGCACGAGGATATCGTCGGACGCCAAGCCTTCAATTCGGGCGTGTCCTTCGAGAGCGCCGATCTCGTCCGCAACGCCGGACTTTTCCTGGGAGAGCAACTGCTCTTCGCCAATCTATTCGCACTACCGATCTGGATCCTGGGCGTCGTCGCACTGCTGCGCGGCGGCTCGTTCTCGGCGGCGCGATTCCTCGGGGTCGCCTTTCTCGTGTTGCTCGTCATCGCTCTCGCGTTGGCCGCAAAGGGTTACTATATTGCCGGTGTCTATCCGGCGCTATGCGCGGTCGGCGCGGTTTGGCTCGCATCGCTGCGGCTGCGGTGGCCGGTACGCGTACTCGGGTCGGTCGCCGTCGTCGGCGGGATCGCATTCGCGCCGATGTTCGCACCGTTCTTGGACGTTTCGGGATTGATTGCATATCAGGCCGCACTTGGCATTCCGCCCGCCCGCGCAAATCCGCCGCACTTCGTGCAGCCGTTGTTTGCCGAGGAGTTCGGCTGGAACGAACTCGCCCGACGCGTCGGCAAAGCCTATGCGGATCTATCGGCCGCAACGCGCGCGAGAACGGCAATCTTCGCCGATACGTACGGCGACGCGGCCGCGCTAGACTTTTATGGTCCGCGCTATGGATTACCGCCTGCGATCAGCGGTCAAAACGCCTACTACGATTGGGGCCCGCGCAATTACGACGGTTCCACCGTGATCGCGATCGGCGCGTCGCAGCAAGTGCAGTTGCGAGCGGTGTTCCGGCACGTCACCTTGATCGAGACGTACTTGCACCCGGACCGCTGGAGCGCCGAAGGTCCAACGCCGATCTGGCTGTGCACCGATCCGATCGCTCCGCTGGCGCAACTGTGGCCCCGCTTCAAATGGTACGGCGCTTAGCAACGTCGATCGGAAGCTCGGCTAGGTTCTTTCTCTGAAGGTCGAATACCCTGATATCCCCGACCTTCGGTGTTTTGCCATCTCCGCAAAACGCTACGTCCTGTATCGGTGGCGCAAGAACCGTCGGATTCAAATCATTAAAGCGTCGGAAAGCGGGCTTGGCGCGATCATCGGTCGCTCTGCGAATGAAACCACGCCCAAACTCGCACGGCGCATCTGGCTTGCGATTCTCATGACCGAACTAAAAGTGAACGCCAAGCAGCGTCGCAGGGCAAAACCGCTCATTTACTTCGACGCTCCGCTCCGGCGCAAGTGTCCCACTAGCCAGCCGTCGATTTTAAAGCGGCTTGATGCCTCTTGCTGCTTGGTCTCACGGTAGTAATCACGATCCGAGCACGCGCGATGTCCATATGATTGGTGAGTTCTCGGTTGTGGGCGGGGGAAACATTATGGGTTCCATCCTTCGGAAATTTGCCATAAGCGCACTTCTGCTCGGCGCAGTAACTGCGTGCTCTCCCCCGCAACCAGCCCCCAGCCCAACGTCTCACCCGGCGTTGGTTTCAGTAAAAAGTCGTGATGCGATTGCCGGGGTTTGGAATGCAACAGCAGACCATCTGGTACAGGTAGCCGTAGCTCATGGAACACTGAAAGCCACTGCGACATATCCGGTTACGGATTATAACGCCGATTTAGACAACGCTACCCGTTTTCATGTTACTCAAGGCGGTCAGGTCGTTGTCGATAAGCTCATCGATAATATGCCGATGGACTTACGGATCATTACGGCTGAGGATGGTCGAACCTTGGTACTGCTTGACACCTACAGCGGAGGCGCGCATTGCTGCTATGGAACCGCCCTTACCGACCCCAATGATGCTAGCGGGCCATCGTTCACATACCACGATTGGGGTGATGTCGGCTACAATCTGGTTAAATCAGCCGATCAAAGTGGATATGTGTTCGAGTCTGCTGACGCTGCGGCAGCTTATGCCTTTTCATCCTTTGCCGGATCGACATTTCCGATTCAGATTCTGAGTTACCGCGAGGGCAAACTGGTTGACGTTACCAATGAATATCCGGCGACACTGGAAAAGGACGCAGCCCAACACTGGCGCGAGTACCTGACGGATGCAAGTTCGAACGCCACCCCAGAATCAGCGCTCGTTTCCTATCTGGCTGATGAGTATCGCCTGGGGCGCTCGAAGACTGCGTGGGACCGCGTTCATGCTGCTTATGGCTCCAATCAGGACTTTGACACGAAAGCCGTCTCCTGGTTGCAGAGCAATGGCTACGGATCAACGGCGGTCGCACCCGCCGCCACTCCAAGCGCTGGTAGTGGCGCAAATTCGAATGCTCCGAGTTCCCCTGCGCCGCCATCCACGGTCACGAAACCGTAAACATTACGCTCCGGGTCTACGCTCACTTGTTTGAAGACATAGCCCACGAAGCCACCGATTCTTAGCGCGTGCCTCACTAAGAACCGGACGTTTGAAGGGCCTTATGTAGTATCAAACTACGTTGAGCGCCGTGTTGTGCGCCGAAAAATAATGCGATCTGCGCATACTCCAACGTCAAAACTAAGAGAGCAGCGCTAGCGCCTGATGAGCGCCGTCGAGATTTGGTCAAGATTGCGGCATACTGGTCAAAGCAAAGAGCCAGGCGTCGAATCGACTCCAGCGTATCTGGAAGGCCGGTTACGACATCCACAAAGTTTTCGCTCTTGATACCATACAATCCGGGAACGTCGAGGGCCATGATCTCATCGGCGAGCGAACGACCGATGGAGCGCTCTTCTGGCGTGGAGGTTTTTAGCGACCTATCGTTTTCGCCTTCCGCAGTACAAAAGAGTTTGGCGTTGGCGGCGATAGGCTTAGCGCGCTCTTGCGGATACCGTTGCTCCACGATCCCAACAAGCCTCCGGAACAACTCGACGTTTAGTATCTCAATGCACTGCTCATACAGAGTATTCACCTGCTTCTGAACGCGCTGCTGATCGTTTTCCCTTGGTCCAAAGATCCGCTTGAAAAATCCCATCACGCACCTCCTGGGATGAGTCGTTCGTTGTAAATCAAGATGCCGATGGCGATGATGAAGATCGCCGAAATCTTAAACATAACTTCAGGAGTCCACGATTTGCCGGTTGGATGGGCAATGCGCACTTGTCGCTGGCGAAAGACCATGACGGTAGTGTAGCATGAGCGAAGCAAATCGCACCGAGGCATCCAAGCCAGGACCGGACGTTTGGCCCCCCAACGTCCGGTCCCTCAGCCGGCAGGGTGGATCGTTGCGCGCATCCCCCCAGCGCCCGGCGCCGATCGTTATGCGCGCTGGCGCCCTGCATCTCAGCCCCGAGGAACACCGAGGCCCCTCCGTAGGCGGCCTTTTCGGGCCGCGAAGCTGTGGGTCCGCTGGGCTAAGAATCCCACCTCCGGTCAAGGTCAGCATAGTCCCCTATCTCGGCATAGTTAAACGGTAGAACTTCGCCTTCCATCCCTTGAATTGCCAAGAAGGCCATTCCAGAGCGAGCTGACGATTCAATCGTACAGATGCGCTTTTGAAGCACGACCACGCGGCCGCTTCCTGGTTCGATTAGGCGGTCGCGTGCTTTGGGGCAGGTGCGGCATCTTCTTCGTCGGAAGGGCCACCTGAAGCATTCGGCTGGCTCGCGCGCTATGTGGAGGGGTTATGAGTTTGCGTTCTTCTGTATTTTCCGCACTTGCTCTGAGCTTAGCGCTAGCGGGATGCTCTGGCTCAAGACCCATGACCCCGCAGACCGGCGGCATCATGCTCGACACGCCGCAATCGGTCTCACCGGCATTGATCCATGCCGCACCGATGGCCAAGACCGCGATTCTTCCGGCCAGCGTCATGAACGTTCGGCCGCAGGGAGCGATTCAAGGCGCTGCATATACGCAAATCCCGGGAGCCGCGAGCTTCGCCGCTGCCGCGCCGGACGGTTCGTTGTGGGTGCTCTCGAATGCCCCGGCGGGCAACGATAAATACATCTGGCATTACGTTAGCGGCAGCTGGACCAACATTTCGGGGCTGGCCTCTCAGCTCGCGGTCGCGCCCAACGGTACGCTCTACGCGATCAACTCCGGCGGCGGAACGTATTCGTACAGCGGCGGGACGTGGACCGGGCTGGGCGGCGGCGCGAGTGCCGTTACCACTGCAGCGGACGGCTCGTTCTACGTGCTTTCCAATGGAAACACTGTAGGCAACGATCAGGCGATCTGGCACAACGTCGGTGGAACCTGGTCGCAAGTGCCCGGTTCGGGCGTGTCGATTGCCGGTTCGTTTGACACCGGTTCGTACACGTTGCCGAACGGAACCGTCTCGCCGGGCGGGTTGTACATTGTGAACTCGGTGGGCTCGATCTATTACGAGAATACCGGCGGCACTTTTGTGCAGTTGCCCGCCAACGCTTCGATGCTGGCGCCGACGACGGTGGGCGGCGTATTCGCGTTAGGGTATCCCGCAAACGCCAACGGTAACAGCATCTATTATTACAACTTGAGCACTCCGGGCTGGAGCGCGCAGAGCGGCGCTGGCGTCAGTATTTCAAGCAACGCCGGGAAGCTCTACGTCATCGGCGCTTCAGGTGGCATCTACTCCTCACCGGTAACGAACACGTCCGGCACGATCACTGAATACACGATCCCGACCGTGGGTAGCCTGCCTAGCGCCATTGCCACGGGTCCGGACGGGGCCCTCTGGTTCACGGAAGCGATCGGCACAAAGATCGGTCGGGTGACCACCTCCGGCGCGTTCACCGAATACACGATGTCGACCGCGAACAGCAATCCTATCGACATCACCACGGGTTCGGATGGGGCCCTCTGGTTCACGGAACAGGGCGGCAACAAGATCGGTCGGGTGACCGCCTCCGGCGTGTTCACCGAATACACGATCCCGACCGCGAACAGCAATCCTCACGGCATCACCACGGGTCCGGACGGGGCCCTCTGGTTCACGGAATCCAACACCAACAAGATCGGTCGGGTGACCACCTCCGGCGCGTTCACCGAATACACGATCTCGACCGCGAACAGCATTCCTTACGGCATTACCACGGGTCCGGAGGGGGCCCTCTGGTTCACGGAATACAACGGCAACAAGATCGGTCGGGTGACCACCTCCGGCACGTTCACCGAATACCCGCTTCCGACCGCGAACGGCGGTTCTGACCGCATCACCACGGGTCCGGACGGGGCCCTCTGGTTCACGGAATATGCCGGCAACAAGATCGGTCGGGTGACAACCTCCGGCGCGTTCACCGAATACCCAGTCCCGACCGCGAGCAGCAGTCCTACCGGCATCACCACGGGTCCGGACGGAGCCCTCTGGTTCACCGAAAATAACGCCGGCGAGATCGGTCGGGTGACCACCTCCGGCGCGTTCACCGAATACACGATTCCGACCGCGGGCAGCGGGCCTGAAGGCATCACCACGGGTCCGGATGGGGCCCTCTGGTTCGCGGAAGGCAGCGGCAACAAGATCGGTCGGATTTCTCCGTAAACGCGCCGACGACTGGTCCGGGCTCAATGACGTTGACGAGCGCTTCACCGGCGACCGTCAGTGAAATGGCCGTGCCGGCTCTGGATTTCGTACAGACCGAACGGTGCTGCGCGCCCCCCCCCGCGTCCACGCACACCTCGCGTGTGCAATTGCCAGGTATCCCATGATCTTCTCGGCGAGTTCGCCGCATGAGATTTCTGCTAGCCGAAATCGGCCGTTTGTAACAAGGTTCGATTAGGCGGCCGCGTGCTTGGCGCAGGTGCGGCATCTTCTTTGTCGGAAGGGCCACCTAAAGCATTCGGCATGGCCCGCGCTATGGTGGAGGGTTTATGAGCTTTCGTTCTTATGTATTTTCCGCACTTGCTCTGAGCTTAGCGCTAGCGGGATGCTCGGGTTCAAGACCCATGACCCCGCAGACCGGCGGCATCATGCTCGACACGCCGCAATCGATCTCACCAGCATTGATCCATGCCGCACCGATGGCCGAGACCGCGATTCTTCCGGCCAGCGTCATGAACGTTCGGCCGCAGAGCGCGATTCAGGGTTTGAATTGGACGCAGATTCCCGGTGCGGCAAGTTCTGCTGCCGCAGCTCCCGACGGTTCGCTCTGGGTGCTTTCAAACGCGCCCGCCGGGGCCGATAAATACATCTGGCATTATGTCAGCGGAACGTGGACCAATATCCCCGGACTGGCCTCGCGGCTCGCGGTGGCACCCAACGGCACGCTCTACGCGATCAACTCCGGGGGCGGCGCCTATTCGTATAGCGGTGGCACGTGGACCGCACTGGGCGGCGGCTGCAGCGATGTCACCGTTGCCAAAGACGGCTCAATCTACGTGCTCTCCAACGGCAATTCAGCCGGTAGCGATCAGGCGATCTGGCATTACACCAGTGGATGGTCGCAAGTGCCAGGCGCCGGCGTGAGAATCGCGGGCGCGTGGGATGCCAACGAATACTACACGCTTTCCAGGGGCACTGAGGTGCTGATGGCGGTCGGCGGCTTATACATCCTCAATTCGATCGGCAGCATTTATTATGAAAACACCAACACGAGCTTCGCGCAGCTGCCGGGCAGTGCGTCGGCCATCACACCGACGAACATCGGCGGCATCTTCGTCTTAGGCTATCCCACCAACCCGGGCGGCAATTCGATTTACTACTACGATTTGAACACGCCGGGCTGGAATACGCAGAGCGGCGCGGGTGTGAGCATTTCGACCGATAGTGCGCATCTCTATGTCATCGGAAGCTCAGGTGGCATTTACTCCTCACCCGCAAAAGCCCCGAGCGGGACGATCATCCAATACTCCGTCCAGTTGGCGGGCGGCGAGCCTTTCGACATCACCACGGGTCCGGACGGGGCCCTCTGGTTCACGGAAGAACGCGTCGGCCGCATCGGTCGGATCACCACTTCCGGGATGTTGACCGAATACCCGATTCGGATCTCGGCGACCGGGGGCACCAGTCCTGAGGGCATCACCACGGGGCCGGATGGGGCCCTCTGGTTCACGGACAACGACGGCAGCGACATCGGTCGGATCACCACTTCCGGGACGGTGACCGAATACCCGACCCCGACTTTGTACTCCGCCCCTCGTGGTATCACCACGGGTCCGGACGGGGCCCTCTGGTTCACGGAAGGCAACTCCATCGGTCGGGTGACCACCTCCGGCGCGTTCACCGAATACCCGGCCCCGACCGCGAACAGCTATCCTGAAGGCATCACCACGGGTCCGGAGGGGGCCCTCTGGTTCACGGAATACAACACCAACAAGATCGGTCGGGTGACCACCTCCGGCGCGTTCACCGAATACCCGATCCCGACCGCGGACAGCACTCCTTTCTACATCACCGCGGGCCCGGATGGGGCCCTCTGGTTCACGGAATTGAACACCAACAAGATCGGTCGGGTGACCACTTCCGGCACGTTCACCGAATACCCGATCCCGACCGCGGGCAGCGGTCCTTTCGGCATCACCACGGGTCCGGACGGGGCCCTCTGGTTCATGGAAAAAATTGGCAACAAAATCGGTCGGGTGACCACCTCCGGGGTGTTCACTGAATACCCGATCCCGCAGACGAACCCGAACTGGAGCGGCGAACCTTTCGGCATCACTACGGGTCCGGATGGGGCCCTCTGGTTCGCGGAATACAACGGGATCGGTCGGATTTTTCCGTAGTAAACGCGCCGACGAACTGCTCTGGGCTCAATGACGCTGACGAGCGCTCACCGGCGACCGTCAGTGGAAAATGGTCGTGCCGGCTCTGGATTTCGTACAGACCGAACTGCGCTGCGCGCCCCCGCGTCCACGCACACCTCGCATCTACGCGCCTACACGCTACGCACTCGCCCCTACGTTGTCCGGTTGCGCGTGGATGGGGTACCTGGATTTCATGGAGGTGTTAGATGAGTTGTTCCTCCATATGTATTCCGACGAAGGCACCCGGTTGGGTCCGCTCGCCGATCTCTGGGAATGGATAGCCCGGGGGACTACTACGATTGGCTTATCCGACCGAATTGATCCGATGCCGCATCGCCACGCGCGCGATGGTCTCCGCGGTCGCACCACGAGGCACAGCGTTGCCTTTGAGGATATCACGCCAGCGTCGCTCGGATATCCCGATCTCCCTTGCCGTGGACTTCTGGGGAAACGTCGCTAACAACGCGATGTCGTCCGCGAGCTGGTCGCGTTCGTACTCAATCGGCGCCTCGCCGTCCAGTGTGGCGCCCTCGTCCTGATCGAGCCGGTCGATTTCCTTACCGATCCGCGCGGGCTCCCCGGAGCGCACCTCCAAGCGCCCGAGCACGCCCACCGTCTCCTCTCCAGCGGGGTTGCCGTTTGCATCTGCCGCCTTTGCCTCAGGATGGCGCCGGTATTGCTCAAGGTATTCGTTCATGCGCAGAACGGGGATCGTACCGGCAAAGTGGTTGCCGTCCCAATCCAGGTGCACGGGCTTGCCCGTATGAAAATCCACCCACGGTAACTTGCGCGCCTCCGATAGCTCCCGTGAAAACGGCGCAATGGGAAGCGGGTTTTCGCTGCCGATAATAGCGGGTGTCACGCTTTGCACGAACCCGGAGGGTTTCACTTGGTGATCGTACGAGCGCGTACGGTTATAGGCATCAAGCCGCTTTAAAATCGACGGCTGGCTGATGGGAAACTTGCGCCGAAGCGGAGCATTGAAGTCGATGAGCGGTTTTGCCCGGCGCCGCTGCTTTGCGTTCACTCTCAGCTCGGCCATGAGAATCGCAAGCCAGATGCGCCGGGCGAGTTTCGGCGTGGTTTCATTCGCAGAGCGCCCGATGATCGCGCCGAGTCCGCTTTCCGACGCTTTAGCGATTTGAATCCGACGGTTCTTGCGCCATCGATACAGGACGTAACGTTTTGCGGAGATGGCAAAACACCGAAGGTCGGGGATATCGGGGTATTCGACCTTTAACAGGTGCGGAACGAGGTCCGGATCGTACGGGTTGAGTGCGTCGAACTTGGCGATGACGGCCTCGACATCGTGCGGCTGAAGACAAGGAATCGCTTTCGGGCAGTTGTCGCCGCACACGATGGCCAGACTATCCGTGTCGCAAAAAGCAAACGTGCCGCCCCGGTTGCGGACCTCCGTTTCCAGCATGGCAAGAATCAGACGCGCTCCTCCCGTAACGAGGCTCGCAATGATGGGGTTGGTGAAGTCGCCGGGCCGTTCATTATGCACTTTGATAAGCTCAAACGTTTTGTCCGAATAGACGGTCCCAGGAAGATCACTGCCGGTCGGCGTCACGTTGACCTCAGCGTAAATCCCGTAGGCACCGCTGTTGGCTAGGAGCTTCAGTCCGCGTTCGAGTCCAGCATCGTCGTGCGTTCCACCGCCGCGCTTTGCACGCTGGCGCTGCTCGACGATCACCTTGAACATCGGTTCGGCCGTCGTGAGCGGAACCGCACCGCGAAACTGCACGGTTCGGACGGGTGGATCGCCCTGGGGTAGGAACCGGATCGCCCGCCGAATGTGCGGGACCTTTCCGCTCAGCAGTACCGAAGCAGCGAGATCGGCAAGTGTGTACCATCGGACCTCTGAACTCGTAAAGGGTGTAACGGCAATCGTATACGGATCGGACTTGTCCAGTCGCATGCGCACCGGAACAATGTCCGCGTTCGGATCGATGAGCACAAGACAATTGAAGAGCGGCCAGACTTCGGACTTGTAGAGATCGTCCAAGGTGAGACCGTCCAAGAACGCGTGGACTTCCCGTGCTGGAATCCGAACCGCTCGCATGGATGCCCGGACGAGCGATTGCAGGTCTTGCAGGACGAAAACGGTCGGATACATGGACGTGAAATCCAGGAGCTTCACCGGAACGTCAGTCTTGCGGACTTGGACCTCTGCTCGTCCACCGATATACGCCGCGGTACCGTAGCCGAGGTAGACGGGATTGAAGTCCGGTTGTCGATCCAAGATGGACCCAATGTCCAGCAGACGCAGGTAGGCTTTTGCGAGACTGGCGCCAGAGAAGAGTTGTCCCATGTACCGACCGTGTTCGGGCTTGTCGCGTTCATTGGCAAACGTCGCAAATGGATGTCGGACATACTCGGCGCGGAGCTTGCGACAGAGCGCCCAGGTTGCGCGAACGTCCTGCCGCCCGTAGGTCAACATCCGTCGGTCAACGGTACCCAGTTCACCGGAGGGCATTTTTAGCGTATGCGCTCGGAACGTTTTCCCCGCGCGATAGAGGGTGTGGCGCTCCCCAGTAAACACGCCCGCGAGGGTGCTTACATCCAGGAATCGACCGGTAAAGAACGGTTTCTCCCAGGCGTACAGTTTTTTGCGTTTGGGTACGAAGCCGATAAACGCGGCCCGGCCGGACGCTGATTCCACGCGCAGATCATGCCAGCGTAAACGCCGCGAAAGCACGATCCGGAACTTGCGTCGATTTTTGCCACGTCCACAACCAGCGTGCACGGCGATTCTCGCGCAATCGAAGGGCAAATTGAACCCAACGCACAGCGTGCCCCGTTCGTACACTTCGGGATAGAAGACCGTTTCGACGAAGCGTTCCCGGCTATAGATTGGCAACCGGTGTTTGGTCGCGTATTCCTGGACGGCGATCATCTGCTCGTAGTCCAGTACGTCCGCGACGATCATCCCCTCGCCAACGAGCCGGTCGTTGTCATAGAGACGAAAGAAACCGAAGAGCAATCGTTGGGCGCAATCTGTCGTCGTTTCGGTATCAAAGAGCAAGACGCGCTGACCATAAGGGGCTGCCCGCCACGGAATTGCACCGCGCTTTCCGCGCCGTTTCTCAGCCGGTTGAACCCAAGCGCGGATGGCCGTCTGCACCACGATCATGACGGCACCGGCGCGGCGATGGCGTGATCGTAGCCAGGCCCCAGGATGTTCGTGAAATGCTCGTCGGCCGCCAGGTTCCAGATCGCCCAGGCCACCAGTGCCGCGGCAATCAGGCCATAGAATACCGCTTGAGCCGTTTCTCCGTCGTCCTGGCCCCATGCAGCTACCGCGTAGGCCCCGAGAAAGATCGCCAGACTGAAGTCGAAGGCCGCCTGTAAAACGAGCGCCGAGCGGTCCGGATCGCGGCGACGTAGATCGATCGGACGATCCTGCTCGTCATCGGACTTCATGGCATGGCAGTTCGCACAGAGCGGGGCGACAAGTCCGCTGTTGGCTTCACCGGCGAGGTGATCGAGTTCGAGCGTTCGCAGATCGGACTCGTTGCAGACCGTACAGGTGGGCTGTGGATACCCCGCATCCCGATACCGCTTGAGCTTGCGGTTCAAGGCGGTAGACGAGGGGTTCTTTCGTTTGCAGCGGCAGTTGCAGCAAATCGGACCCGAAGGTTGATCGTTCTTCGGCGATACGATCCAACGGCACAAGCACCGAATGTCACCCATGGAGCAGTCGATGCACGTCGGGCATGACACTCCGAACATCAGCAGCTTCTTGGCATGGCGGACAGCGCGTCGGACCTCGACAGGAGACTCGTTCATGACACTGCCTCCGGTGCATAGATGTCGAGAAAATGCACGGCCCCGGCACGCGCAAGTCTATTGAGGGTCTTCGGATCGGTGACGAACTCATACGTCTGGCCGCTGCTCCGGACGGACTTTCCAGCGAAGGGCTTGAGCGCTCCGGGATCGCCCGAGACGAGGAACTTTCGGACGGCGTTGTTGTAGCGCGCGATGCGCGAAGCCGTTCGAAAGCTCGTCGTGACAATGGTCACTTCACCCCGGGCGGTAATCATACGCAGCGATCTCTGGAGTCGATCAGTGCCTACGACGTCGAGTCGGCCGCTATGCGTTTCTAGTACGGAAACGGCATATCGCCGCACCGTCTTAAGGGTCGTTCCGCTCTGTTTCACGGCCTTGGAGAGGGTCAATTCCGGGCGCCGGCGTTTCAACGCTAGGGCGTCCAGGACGCGCCTGTAAGCGTCGTAGCGAGTCCTGGAGAGGCTCTCCACGTGGATGTGTTTTGGTGTGTGTGTGAGCATTGGTTTGTGCTCCTTTCAGAGCACTGGTCTTTGCGAAAAGTTAGGACGCCCGCGATATTTTCGCGCGGAGTCAAAAGGCTTTTTGGCGAAGACTCTACGATGGACAGCCAACCCGGATCGGGTGTTTCGGAGGTGCTCAAAGCGCTGCAGGCTGCTGGCTATCTCATCGGCCCCGACCGCCTGCACCGACTTGGCGAATTCGGCATCACGTCACAGCGGTGCGGGCGACAGTTCTTCCTCGATAAGGCGTCTGTTGCGAACTTGCGCTTCGTCTTAGATGTGGAGCGAATGTTTGGACTTTCGCGCGACCGCGACGGACTTACTTTTGAACTCGCCTGCCTCGGATATCCAACCGTTCCCTTCGAACGAATTCACAGAGCTGTCGCTACGAGAGTACGACGAGCTCTCGCCTACGTAAATCGAGAACTTCGTCATTTCGACAATTGGTCAGGCTCAACGTTCCCAGTACGACGTATACCCCACGTCGCGGAGAAGCTTGCCAAGCACTATGTCCAGGACGCCTGGATTGCAGCCGATCCCAAACGTGCTGTTTTGCGCGACGTTGTCCAACTCATCTTCGATATGCTGATTCGAGCATCGTATCTCAATGAACCGTTTTCAGAGCACGTTCTGGTGAAAATCCTATTTCTGTCTGGTGTCGAGGAAAACCCAGACAGCGTCGTCGGGGCGCACAATATCATTGCGTTACTCGAATTAGCTCGACCTATGTTGTTGGTGGGGGAGAAAAATCTGTTTCTTTCGAGTGTTCAGGATGATCCGTCCAGAGACGAGGTCTTCGGCACTCTCGCTACGGTCCAGGCGATGGCGCCCCTTTTACAGCTCTTGCGGTATAAGCTTGCTCTCTCCGCCGCTCCGGTAGCGCCCACGTACCCGGCGCTTCCCGATATCCCAGCGGAGGAGGCGCGCCTTGCATTCATATTGCAGACGCTAACGTACGCTTGTGCTCACGGGATCAGCAAGAGTCTAGAAGCCACTGAACGGCTGCAGGCCTATACGCGAGGGGAGGCCCCCGAGATTGAGACCGCGGTTGATCAGCTCGGAGCGATGCGTAAACTGATGAAGAGCTTCATAGAGGTGCAATATGGGCTTCCAAAATGACGTTGTAGTAGTCGAAGGATACGACGCCGCGCTCTACGTTGAACGCGGTCATCTCGTCGTGCGCGACGGATTCGCAAGCGAAGGAAAGAGCCGCGAGACTCGCTTCCCGCGCGGCCGGTGCGAAGTTAAGCGCATCGTTGTCCGTGCACCAGGCGGCACGATCTCCATGCCCGCTATCGATTGGTGCGCGCGCATGGGCATCGCGATCTCTTTCGTGGCCTCCGACAGCACCCTGCTCAACTGCATGACGGTGGACCATCCGCACGACGGCCCCGTGAAGCGCGCACAAGCGATTAGCGCCGTAACGGACGATGCGCTACGTCTCGCGCGCTACCTCCTCACGCAGAAGCTGACTTCGCAGATCGACGCCATTGACCATGACTTCGCGCGATTCACCATCGGCAACACCACGTCGCGCAAAGCAGCGATCTCGCAAATCGCTTCTTGCCGCGAGGCGCTTACGACCGCGACGACGCTCGTTGACTTTCTGACGCTCGAAGGGCGCGCGGCACAAGTCTATTGGGACCTCCTGGTCGAGACGCCGCTGCCGTGGCGAGCGTGGAGCTACAAGCGCATCCCGGCGCACTGGGCCGCGATATCGCCGAGAACGAGCGGGAAACGCGAGCGAGTGCACGATGCAACCGACCCCTTCAACGCGATCCTCAACTACTGCTATACGCTACTCGAAGTCGAGACACGGATCGCCTGTGAGGCTGCGGGACTCGATCCGGACCTGGGCCTCCTGCACGTGGACGACCGTTTGCGGGAATCGTTCATCTACGATCTGCTCGAACCGCTACGTGCGCCCGTTGATATGCTGGCCCTGGAATATCTACACAAGATCGAACTGCGTCCGCATCTCTTTCACGAACTGCGGGATGGCGTTGTTCGGCTGGACCCCGATCTCGCTGAGGGTCTTGCCAAAGTGCTCATGCCGCAGATGGCAAAGCGTGCGATGGCCGCTGCCAATGACTTCCTCAAGCAAGTGCGCAAGGTCCACGTGAAGCTGGCTCGGTTTGGTGGACACTTTCGGCTTAGCCGAGAAGGGTCCATCCAATGGCAAAAAAGCATCCTCGATCCTATCCCCCTGAGTTCCGGCAGACGATCCTCGACCTTGCAGCGGCCGGCCGTGACGTAGAGG
>DATCDS010000010.1:0-4307 GCA_036510515.1 Vulcanimicrobiaceae bacterium | reverse complement strand
GATGGTTCCCAGACCGAACTCGTTGACGCCGGGACTATCGATCAGAAACCCGTCGCCCATCCGATGCAGACGGGCGGTGGTCGTGGTCTGCTTTCCCATCCCGTAGCGCGAGGTATCCCCGACGGTGCCTTGGCCGCCCAGGGCTTTGAAGATCGAGCTCTTGCCGACCCCCGAGATGCCGCAGAGCAGGGCGTGGCGCCCGGCGATCGCCGCCGTGAGGCCCTCGACGTTGTTGCCGTGCTTTGGGTCCAGGATGACGACCGGGTAGCCCAGTCCGGCGTACAGGGCGCAAAGTTCTTCGGCCTGGCGTGGCGGCGCCAAGTCGGGCTTGGTGAAGACGACGACCGCTTGGACGCCTTCCAGGGCCGCAAACGCCAGCAGTTGATCCAGGATCGCCAGGCGCGGCGCGGGGTCGGCCAGCGCGGTCACCGTCACCAGCGTATCGACGTTGGCGGCCAGCGTCTTGGAACGTCCGCCGACGGTGCGACGGGTCAGGGCAAAGCCGCGCGGCTCGAGTCGTTCGACGACGACCGAGCCGTCCTCAAGCATCCGAACCATCGCGCGGTCGCCCGGAACCGGCATCGATCGTTTTCCCGCCATGCGGCGCAAGGCCGCCAGACGCGGTTCGCGCTCGTCTTCCAGGACGATCCACGCCGAGTTTTTGCCGACGGCGACGACCAGCGCGCGCAGCGGCTCGGTCACGCGCGCTCGCAAGAGAACGCGCCCGCGGCGTGTAACGAAGTGCGGACCGTGAAATTCGCAACCCTTCGATACGACGGGCCGCTCGATCCGCAGCAGCGCGACGCAATCCAAACGCGATTGCGCGCCCTCGATGCAACGATCGTCTGGCACAGCGACGATAGAACGCAGCGTACGTACGCCGCGGTTGAAGCCGCGCGCGATTTCTCCGAGACCGAACTGCACGATCTGGTTCCCGGTGCGCGCGCGTATCCTCGATCGGTCATTTGCCTTGCTGTTACCCCCCGGCCGTCCGAAGCCTTGCCGGCGCTGCTGGAGGCCGTGGCTGGTCTCGGTCGACCCGCCGGCATGCTCGATGGTGCGATCGTGGGCGACGAACTGTGCGTCGAGTGGGATACCCAGGTCACCGCGGCCGCGCTGATCCTGGCCGTGATCGACGCCGAACTCGCGCGCTTTAACGGAACCCGCACGACGCGGCTGCTGCGCCCCTTGGGTGTGGAAGCGCTGACCAAGGTCGCCGCCGACGGGCTGGGCGCCCAACTCGATCCGCAACGCATTCTCGAAGTGCTGTTGGGAGCGTCGCGTGGACGTCGTTAGACAGTTGCTCGGAACCGTGGGACTGCCCGACGTCATCGACGTGGTGGCGACGAGCATCTTGATCTATTACGTGCTGGTGCTCATCCGCGGCACGCGCGCCGTGCAGATTCTCACCGGCGTCTTGGTGCTCGTCGGTCTGCTGGGCCTTGCTAACGTGCTGCACTTGTATCTGCTGGGTTCGATCCTCCAAGTGATCGTCGTCGGCGCGGCGGTGACCTTACCGATCGTCTTTCAGCCCGAGCTGCGTCGCGCGCTCGAACAGATCGGACGCGGCGGATTTTTTCATCTGTCGGCCGATGGGTCGAGCCAACGCGTTCGTGCCGAAGACAAGTCGATCGCCATCTTGGCCAAGACCGCGTTTTTGCTCTCGCGCGCCAAGTCCGGCGCGCTGATCGTGATCGAGCAGCAGAGCGGGCTCAAAGAGTTCGCCGAAAGCGGCACGATGTTAGGCGCCCGGCTCTCGGCCGAGCTGCTGCTCTCGATCTTCGTCCCCAGGTCGCCCCTGCACGATGGCGCCACGATCGTCCGCGACGACGTTGTGGAAGCTGCGGGCTGTTTCTTGCCGTTAGCCGATCGGCCGCTGGCCGAGCGTCGCGTCGGCACGCGGCATCGTGCGGCGATGGGCTTGACCGAGCAGACCGATGCGGTCGTCATCGTCGTCTCCGAAGAGAGCGGCACGATCTCGATCGCCCACGAAGGCAAACTCTCGCGTCCGATCGAGGACGAAACGCGCCTCACGCGCCTGCTGCTGGCGGTGACTCGGCCGCCGCGCGCGCATCGGATGCCGCCCAACGACATCGTTGCGCACCTGCGCGCGCGTTGGTTCTCGTACCGTCACCCAAGAACGACCGATGGCGATCGTCAAGCAAAACTTCGCGCTTAAGCTGCTTGCCGTCACACTGGCCGTCATCGGCTGGGCGTATTTTCGATTTGCTTCCAACCCCGTCTTGGGCGCGCGCTTCGATCAGCAGTTGTCCGTTCCGCTAAACGCGATCGATCTGCCGGTGGGACTGATCGCGCACTTCAACGATCGCGATGCGGTCGTGACGATCGCGGCGCCGCGCGGCCAGCCGCCCGTCAAACCCGACGACATCAAGGCCGTTCTGGATCTCACCGGTAAGCGGCCCGGCGTCTACAACGTGCCGATTCAACTGGTCGCTCCCAGCGTCGTCGTTCAATCGCTCAGCCCGGCATCGGTCGCGCTGTCCATCGAACGCGTCGACGAAAAAGCGTTCGCGCTCGAGCTGCATTACGTGGGCTCGCAGACGGGCACCGTTGTCGGCGACGCGAACATCGAGCCGGCCAGCGCCGTCGTACGCGGTCCCGATTCCCTGCTGGGCCAGGTCGCCTCGCTGCGCCTGGACGTTGTCTTGCCCGACGCGCCGCTGGCCGTCGACGAAATGTTGCGCCCGGTTGCCGTCAACTCCCTAGGTGAGCCGATTGCCGGCGTTACCGTGGCGCCCGAACTCGTGCGCGTGCGCGTGCACTTCGTGCGCGGACAGAATAAGAGCTCGTGAGCCGCCACTTCGGAACCGACGGCGTCCGCGGCGTTGCCAATGCCGAGTTGACGCCGGAGTTGGCATTTGCGATCGGGCGCGCCGGCGCAACCGTGCTCGCCCACGAGAGCGAACGCCATCGCGCCGTGATCGTGGGTCGCGACACGCGCGTGTCGGGTAGCATGCTCGAAGCCGCGATCGTCGCGGGCATCACGTCCGTCGGGCGCGATGTCGTCTCGATCGGCATCGTGCCGACGCCGGCGGTCGCGACCGTTACGGTGCGCGAGCGCGCGGCCGCGGGGGTCATGATCAGCGCGTCGCACAATCCGATCGCGGATAACGGCATAAAATTCTTCGGCCCCGACGGCTTCAAACTCTCCGACGCAGACGAGCACGAAATCGAAGCGCTGATGGAGCGCGACGATCTGCCGCGTCCGATCGGCACGGAGATCGGCGTCGCGCGCGTCGCGCAGAACCTCGCCAAGCACTACTACGACGAACTCTACGCCGGCGCCGCGGACTTGCGCGGTATCGACGTCGTCGTCGACGCCGCGTTCGGCGCGGCGTATGCGATCGCGCCATACGCGTTGCGCAAACTGGGGGCGACAGTTCACGAAATCAATGCCGAGAACGATGGGTCGCGTATCAACGTCAACTGCGGCGCGACGGATTTGCGGATGCTGGTGGAGAAGGTGCGCGCGGTCATCGCGTCCGGACGCGAGCGCACGATCGGCGTTGCGTTCGATGGCGACGCGGACCGAGCGCTGTTCGTCGACGAGACCGGCAGCGCGATGTCGGGCGATCACGTGATGTATGTCTTGGGCTGCGAGGCGCACGAACGCGGCGAACTGCCGGGCGACACGATCGTCGGGACGGTGATGAGCAACATCGGACTGGAGCGCGCGCTGGCCGGCCGCGGGATCGCCCTGCTGCGCGCGCCGGTCGGGGATCGCTACGTTCTCGAGCGGATGCGCGAGGGCGGCTTCACGTTTGGCGGCGAGCAGTCCGGACACATCATCGATCTGCGACGCAATACCACCGGGGACGGACCGATGACCGCGGTCGCCCTGCTCTCGATCGTGGCTCGGAGAAACGTTCGGCTGCACGACCTGGCCGCCGACGTCGTCGTCGCCCCGCAGATTCTGGTCAACGTCAAGATGGCGCGCAAGGACGTCTTAGAGCGCCCCGAGATCGTCGCGGCCGAGGCTGCGGCGCGCGAGCGCCTGGGCGAATCGGGACGCTTGTTGATCCGCGCCTCGGGTACCGAGCCCCTGATTCGGGTGATGGTCGAAGGCGACGACCGCGCGACCATCGAGCTCATCGCGCACGGCCTCGCGAGTCGAATCGCGGAAGCCGCGGAACCTTTGTAGGCTCGGCAGCGTTGCTCGCACATGAAGAAGATCATCGGACCAATTCTCGCAACGGCTCTGCTTTGTGCGGGCCTGGCAAGCGCCATTCCGGCGCGCGCGGCCAACTACGAGGTTAGGCTAAAAACGGGTACCGACCCGGCCACGA
>DATCDS010000009.1:0-3959 GCA_036510515.1 Vulcanimicrobiaceae bacterium | reverse complement strand
TGGACATCGAACTCAAAGCCTAGACTCACAAGGGAACGGAAAGATCAAGAAGGCGACGCGAAAGCGTCGCCTTCTTCGTTCTGCGTGGCTCGTGTCAGGCAACTCGTCAGCCGGGAATCGCGGCAACGATTCGGATTTCGTTAGGCTCGTACAATCCAAGTTCAAAAGCAATGGACCGCTCCCGACGCCTACGCTGGCGACCTACGCGACCCCAGGACGCAGATGCCCTACATGTGGAATGGCAATAATCCAAATGAAGACTTGCGTTGCTTACGAGGACCCAAGCGGATATTGCGCTGACCCCGGCGGCGCTGGGGTTCGCGCGTGCTTGGATTTCTACATTTCGTCGGCGAGCGTGACGGGGCCGTTGGGGAAGGGGACAACGGGGGAACCACGGGAGATGCAAGTAAGAGGAGCGACCGATACCGGGTGCGCGTGTCGCTGGATTTTGCCAATCACGGCAGCAGGATAGAGGCGCGACACTCACTGTTGAATTTGAAGCTAGCTGAGAATCATCGATCCGCAACTTGGGGGAGCATTCATCAATGATACGCCGATATGCACTTACCTTGTGCCTCATGGCTGGCGTTCTCGGAGCCGTGATAATGACGATTAACCTTGCTGGGATCATGGGAGTCGTAAATATCATTTGGTTCGCTCCCGCGCTGCTGGCCTTTACCCAGCTCAGCGGCGCCAGCGGACGGTCGCAAATAGCTCGAAACATCCTCCTGGTCGCCGCAATCATTAGCATCGCTGAACTGGTATCCGCGATGTATGTAATCGCGGTTTCCCGATAGCGCCGTGCTATAGGCCAAGTCCAGACGCAGTTAACGACGTTGGAACGGCAGCTACCTTAAGCAACAAGACTGGGGACAATGTGATCAAATATTGGCGAAAGTAAATGGGATTCTCACTGGCGATGATCTCGCGCTCGATTTAGGGCACGTTCATTGCTATCGACGTCCGCCCGTTTGGTTTGCGGACCTGGTTTCGCGCCGCTCACCGTGGCGGCGTACCGAATCGTGCGCTTTATCTCAGTACGGCGAGGGCGGCGGCTTCGCGCTGCGCGGTGAGACCGGCTCGCATCGCGTATCCGCGCGGGCGCGTTTGCGCCCAGTGCAGCGTGTCGCGCGCGGTTTCGCGGATCGGACGGAAAGCCAGCCCGCTCACGAGCGCGCGGCGGACATCGACTGATAGCATGCCGGGTAGGCCCGCGGATTTCGGGATCCATAGGGGCATGTCGCTCCAGGCCTCAATTCCGTGATTTTCTAAGAACGTGGGGCTCGCCCAATGCAGGCGGGCCGATACCCGCGCGACATCTGCGCACGCGGCGAACACCGATCCCAGCGCATGCATTCCGCGCGGTGACGTGACGTTATAGGTTCCGCCGAGACCGCGTTCGATGCAGCGGACCATGAACTCGCTCAGATCGCGAACGTCGACGAACTGGGTGTGGAATGCGGGGGATTCCGGAACCAGGATATCGCCTCCGGTTGCAAAGCGCACTGGCCACGCCGTAAAGCGATCGGTGGGATCGTCGGGCCCGACGATGAGGCCGGGGCGTAGGACGGTCGCGCGTTCGCGAAACGTGCTAACGACGACGGTTTCGCAAGCCGCCTTGAGCGCACCGTAAGTTTCGGGCGTCACCAGCGTGCGGTTCGCAGCGTCGGGCAGGGGGAGCGTCGGGGAGTCTTCGTCGAGCGGCGACCGCGCCGCATCGTAGACGGAGATCGTGGAAACGAACAGATACCGCCGCGTTCGACCCGCGAAAAAGCGGGTCGCAATTTCGACGTCGCGAGGAGCGTAGCCGGACGTATCGACGACGGCATCCCACGTGCCGGTTTCCAGGGCGGCGAGATCGGAGCGGCGGTCGCCTCGAACGGTCATGACGCCGGCGGGCGGCGGGCCGCCACTCTTCCCGCGATTGAAGTGCGTGACCGCGTGACCTCGCTTGCGGAGCACAGCCGATACGTGCTTGCCGAGGAAAACGCCGCCGCCAAGGACTAACACATCGCTCATCGCACCACACTTTGCCGTTCGTGGAGGGATATCTTGGAAGCCAAATCGACGTATATGGGAACCATGATCGTGCTGGCGACCGTGGCGTTTGGTCTGATCGCCGCCGGCGCATGGAATAAGCTCATCGCCGACGTCATCGCGCTGTTTCTCAAACCGGGCGCCGGCATCTGGGCCGAGCTGATTTACGCTGTGCTGGTCACCCTGCTCGCGATCCTCGTGGTCAACGGACTGGGAAAGATGGCTGCGCGAGAAATCGGCCCCAAGACCTGACACGGAATCGACCGGGCTCGCTAGGTCAATCCTCCTGAGGGGGCGGAGCGTTCGGTAGCGAACGTGCCGAACATGCCGATTCCCTTGCTCGTTTCACGCTCGCGAACGTTTCACGGAACCAAGCGGCGTATTTTTCATCTGCTCGAAGAGATGGGGACCTCGGGCGATCAGGTGTGGCCGTTTGCCGCGCAGCCGTTCATGCGTTCGCCGGGTCCGCTGACCCCGGAGAAGACCGAAGAATGGCATTTGGGCGTTCACGCGCTGTTGGCCGAGACGACGCCCGACGAATCGATCGTCTGGCGTTTTCTCAACGATGGCGTCGACGGGACGCATGGGTTTTACTTGGCCAGTGAAGGCAAGCTGACGACGCTCGAGCACCGCGTTCAAGCCACGCTGAGCGATAGCGACGGCCGCATGTTGTGGCGCCGCATCGAAGATCAACACGAGCGTTCGATCGAAGCGCTGTTCGATAAGATCGCGCGAGTACTCAAGCGATGAACCAGCGCCGCCTCGGGTTCGCCGGTCCGCTCGTCGGCGACCTCGGCTTGGGCTGCATGGGCATGTCGGAGTGTGGTGAGTCAGAAGTTCATGCACAAAATCTCGCTCGTCCCTTTGCCCGACTCATCGTCGCTCTTGGGTCACAACGCTACGGCGTTGCTCCCTCATCACTCCTCGATTCGGGCAAACGTCCTTCGCGATCTTTTGCACCGAACTTCTGACTCACCACACTGGTGAAACCGCCGATGCCCGACGCGTTGGACTTTCTTGGAATCGACGCGTTGCTCTCCGACGAAGAGAAGATGATTCGCGATACGGTTCGTGCGTGGGTCCGCGATCGCGTGCTGCCCGAAATCGCGGACTGGTTCGAACGCGGCGTCTTGCCGCGGGAGCTCGCGCGCGAACTCGGGGAACTCGGCTTGCTCGGAATGCACCTGCATGGCTACGGATGTCAGGGCGCGTCTGCGGTCGCCTACGGGCTGGCGTGTGCCGAGCTGGAATACGGCGATTCCGGCGTTCGCAGCCTGGTGTCGGTGCAAGGGTCATTGGCGATGTTCGCGATCGCGCGCTGGGGTAGCCAAGCGCAAAAACAGCAATGGCTGCCGCCGATGGCGCGCGGGGAGAAGATCGGCTGCTTCGGTTTGACCGAGCCGGACTGCGGCAGCAACCCGGCCGACATGCGAACGCGCGCGCGGCGGGATGGCGGCGACTGGATCCTGGACGGCACCAAGATGTGGATCACCAACGGCGGCATCGCCGACGTCGCGATCGTTTGGGCGCAGACCGACGACGGGATACGCGGCTTCATCGTACCGACGGGTTTGGCGGGCTTCACCAGGAACGACATCGAGCGCAAGCTCTCGCTGCGCGCGTCGGTTACCAGCGAGCTGGTGCTATCGGACGTTCGCGTACCGGTCGACGCGATGCTCGAAAGCGCCGTCGGAATCTCCGGCCCGCTCGCGTGTTTGAACGAAGCGCGCTACGGTCTGATCTGGGGATCGATGGGCGCGGCGCGCGCGTGCTATCAAACCGCGCTCGAGTACGCAAAGACGCGCGAGCAGTTCGGCAGACCGATCGGTGCGTTTCAATTGACGCAAGAGAAGCTGGTAAACATGCTACTCGAGCTCAACAAGGGCGCGCTACTGGCGCTGCACATCGGGCGTTTGAAGGAT
>DATCDS010000008.1:0-4800 GCA_036510515.1 Vulcanimicrobiaceae bacterium | reverse complement strand
CGAGCGTGCGGTCCAACAACGTCTCTTCGGTTCGAACGGCCGTTTGAATGCGCGCCAAGTTGTCGCGCAGTTCGGGATAGCCCGACTCCAGCGACGTCACCGCCGCCGGAATCAACGACGATGCGAAAAACCCGTCGGAGTATCCCAAGATGCGGCCGTTGCGGACGGCGCGACGAATCAGGAAGCGCAGCACGTAGCCGCGATCCGTGTTGGACGGATAGACGCCGTCGTTGACCAGAAACGTGACCGCGCGGGCGTGATCGGCGACGATGTTCTGGCGCTCCTCGCGTTCGCGCGACGACAGTCCGGCGTTGCCCACCCGCGGCTGGGCCGCGATGAGGTCGGTGAACAGATCGGTCTCGTACATCGACGCCCGGCCGTTGCACGCGGCGAGCATGCGCTCCAAGCCGGCGCCCGTATCGATCGCCTTGCGCGGCAGCTCGCGCGTCGTACCATCGGCGCTACGGTTGTATTGCTGGAAGACGACGTTCCATATTTCGACGTAACGATCGCCTTTGTTGGGACCGGTATCGTCGGGACCGGCGGCGTAGGCTTCACCGTTGTCGTAAAAAATTTCCGAACACGGGCCGCACGGTCCGGTGGGACCCATCGTCCAAAAGTTGTCTTCGTCCCAACGCGAAACGCGGGAGCGGTCGAGGCCGATCTGGTCGACCCAAATGCGCTCGGCTTCGTCGTCGCCGACGTGCACGGTCACGTACAGTTTCGCGGGATCGAGTTTGAGAACGCCGGTAACGAACTCCCAGGCAAAGCCGATCGCCTCGCTCTTGCCGTAATCGCCGAACGAGAAGTTTCCCAACATCTCCAGGAAGGTGCCGTGGCGCCCCGTGCGTCCGACGTTCTCGATGTCGCTCTTCGCACCGGCCACGCGCAGGCAGCGCTGCACCGTGACGACCCGCGGCGCCGGCGGCGGCTCGTCGCCCAAGAACGCGGGCACGAACTGCTCCATGCCCGCAATCGTAAAGAGCGTCGTGGAAAACGCGTCGGGAATCAAACTGGCCGACGGCACGGGCTTGTGCCCCTTGGCCACAAAGAAATCGACAAAGGCCTGACGGAGTTCTTGGCTTCTCATAGCTGACGAGAGATGATAGCAGAAAATGGGCCGGCTCTCCTACAACCCCGTCGGCGCAGCGGGCCGAAAGACCCCCAGCCCCTCCTACCGGAACCCGACGAGCCGCTTACCGAAGCGACCGCACAAAGGGTGTTGGGACGCGCTTACTCTTTGAGGACTACGCGGAGTTTTTCGAGCGCCTTTTGTTGGAGGCGGGAGACGTGCATTTGGGAGACGTGGAGGCGTTTGGCGATCTCGGTTTGCGAGACGGATTCATAGAAGCGCAAGTAGAGGATTACCCGCTCGCGGCCGTTGAGCGACTTGAAGGCGTGTTCGAGGTTGGCTTTGTCTTCGAGCAAGTCTAGCTCGGGATCGACGGCGCCGATGTGGTCGGCGAGCGTCGAGGATTTGTCGCCGTCGCTGGAGATCTCGGTATCGAGGGAAAGCAAGTTGTACGCCTGCCCCAGCTCTTGCGCTTCGAGAATTTCTTCGTCGGTGGCACGCAGACGTTCGCCGAGTTCGCCGACCGTCGGGCTGCGCCCGAACTCGACCGACATCTTTTCAACCGCACGGTTGACCGCCAAGTTGAGTTCCTGAAGGCGGCGCGGAACTTTGACCGCCCAACCCTTGTCGCGGAAATAGCGCTTGATTTCGCCGACGATCGTCGGCGTCGCGTAGGTGGTAAACTCGACGCCGCGATCCAACTCAAAGCGGTCGATCGCTTTGAGCAATCCCACCGTGCCGACTTGAATCAAATCGTCGAGCGGCTCGCCGCGATTGGCAAACTTGAGCGCGAGATAGCGCACGAGGTTGAGGTGAGCGACGACCAAATCGCTTCGCAGGCCCTCGTAGGCCGCTACCGGCTCGCCGCCGGCCTCCCGCAGTTTGGCAAATTGGCCGAACGCCTCGCGCGCGCGGCGGCGGTCCCACGGCTTCTCATTGTGCGACGGGATGCTAGTGTCGCGATTCATACGACGCTACGCTCCGACGTATTTAACCATGGTCAAATCGGTGCCACGTTCGGGGTGGACCGAATACTCGACCTCGTCCATTAGCGCGCGCACGAGAAATATCCCTAAGCCGCTCACCTCGTCGTCGGCGTCTGAAACCGCGGTTTTGTCGGCGGTTCCTTCACGCCGAACGCGCACTCGCAACGCGTTGCCGACGCTCTCGCACCAAATGTCGATCTGTCCTTGGCCGCACGCATGCTGGATGGAATCGGTGCAAGCTTCCGCAACGGCCAAGCGGATGTCTTCGATTTCCTCGATCGAGAATTTGAGCCGGCTGGCGACCGCCGAGACGGCCAAGCGCGCGACGGCAACCCATTCGGCCTTGCCCGGAATGCGCAGCTCGACGACGTCGGCGAGGCCGCTCGCTTTCACGGCCGCGGTCATACCGATGCTTTTAATGCGGCGTCTTCGGCATCGTAGATCCCGAAAATCTTTACCAGGCCCGTGATATCGAAGATCTTCTTTATTTGCGGATTGGTACACACCAAGTTCACGGCGCCGCCGTACTCCCGCACCCGCTTGAGGCCGCCGATCAGCACGCCCAAGCCGGTCGAATCGATGTATCGTACCTTCTCGAGATTGATAACCAGTTGATAGATGCCCCGGTCGATCAGCTCGCCGATCGCTTCTTTGACTTTGGGCGATGTATAAACGTCGATCTCCCCGCTCAGCTCGACGACGTACGCGCCACCCGGCGTTTCGCGCACGTTGATCTTGATATCCAAGGGTGATACTCCTTTATGCGTCCGCGCGATGTTGCAGATCGTCGCGCATTTGGTCCGCGGTGGTCTTGCCTTCGTTCACGGCGGCCTCGAAGTTGGATCGCGCGCCTTCGACGACTTGTTTGCCGCGTTCGTATAAGTCGGTCGCGCTGTTCTGCCATTGCGACGTCACGTCGCTGACTTTTCCGCGGAGATCTCCGGTCGCATCGGCCGCGGCGTTGCCGGCTTCCCGCACTTTTCCGGCGAGAAGATCGCGGGTTTCTTCTTGCGAGATCAAGACGGCGATCGCGCCGCCGACGAGGGCGCCGACCAGCAATCCGGCCAAGAATCCGCCGCCGCCACGATTATCGTTACTCACGTTACTACGCTCCTAGTCCTAAAATGGTTTGCTATTTTCTTCCGGCCAGCAGCCGTCGCACGGCCGCGCTCACGCCGCCTAGCGTCGCGCCGAGATTAACGATCGCCGGCGAGATGGCGTCCTTGGTCAGTTGCGCCGTTTGCGAAAGCGAGTCGGTGACGTTCTCCAACGATCCGACGGCACGACCCAATCGCGCGAGCGTGCGATCCGCCGTGTCGGCGATACCGCCGACGTGCGCGAGCGTCTCGCTCAGAGGTTTGCCCATGCCGACGAGCTGTCGGTCGACCTCGTCGAGCGTCGTGTCGACGCGGCGCAGCATCTTGGCCAAGGCCAACATGGCAACAAAAATCCCGATCCCGGCGATCAATACGCCCAAACCGACCCCAATGTCGAGTACTGGTGCCCCGTTCAAGGGTACGTTCACGCTTGCTCACTTGCCTCCAGGCGGCGCTTTTCCGGACTTGAGGGGCCTATTCCCCATCGAGCGCACTTTCATACGCAGGAGTTCGAATCGCTTTCACCATCCCGGCAAGCAGCTCCGCGACGCGATCGATCTCCTCCCGCGTCGTCTCGCGGCCCAGGGAAAAACGCACGGTTCGTCCGGCGTGGTCGGGGTTGCCCAAGGCCGCGATGACGTGGCTGGGCTCCAGGGATCCCGAGGTGCACGCGCTGCCGGCCGATACCGCCACCCCCGCCAGGTCCAACGCCACGAGCAACTGCTCGACGTCGACCCCCGCAAACGCCACCGAGAGCAGGCCGGGCAGGCGCCGCGCGGAGCGACCGTGGATCGTTACATCGGGAACGGTCCTCAGAATCGCCGCTTCCAGCCGGTCGCGCAGGATTGCGATCGCCGCCGAGCGGGCCTCCCAGCCGCCCAGCGTGCGTTCCAAAGCCACCGTCAGCCCGACGATGCCGGGGACGTTTTCGGTCCCCGCGCGTCGGCCGTACTCTTGCGGGCCTCCGAAGATCTGCGGTTCCAGCGGCGTGCCCGCTCGCACGTAGAGCACGCCGACGCCCTTGGGGCCGCCAAACTTGTGGGCCGAGAGCGAGAGCAGATCCACGCCCAGGTCGGCGACGTCGAGCGGCAATGCGCCCGGCGCCGCGACGGCGTCGGTATGAAACGTCGCGCCCCGCTCGCGGGCCAGCGCGGCAAAGCGCGCGATCGGCTGAACGGTCCCGATCTCGTTGTTGGCATACATGACGCTGGTCAAGATCGTGTCGTCGCGCAGTGCGGCCGCAAACGTCCCCTCGCCGACGATGCCGCTGGCGTCGACCGGAAGGATCGTGATCTCGAAACCGTCGCCGGCCAGCGCGTCGAGCGCGTGCAGCACCGCGTGGTGTTCGATCGCGGTCGAAACGACGTGGCCGCCGCGGTGGCGGCGGGCGCGCGCGACGCCGACGATCGCCATCGTGTCGGCTTCGGAGCCGCCCGAGGTGAACACGATTTCCTTGCGCGCCGCGCCCAGCGCGCGGGCCACGCGCTCGCGGGCGTCGTCGAGCGCGGCGCGCGCGCGCCGGCCTTCGGCGTGCAGCGACGATGCGTTGTATCCGTCGCGCGCCTCGGCGTCCCGCATCGCGTCGCGGGCTTCGAGAGAGAGCGGCGTAGTGGCCGCATGGTCGAGATAGATGCGCTGCGAGCTC
>DATCDS010000007.1:0-15402 GCA_036510515.1 Vulcanimicrobiaceae bacterium | reverse complement strand
CGTCCAAGGTCTTGTTCCGGACTATGCCGTCGATGACGGAGTAGAGGTTGCTGCCCAGGGCTTCGCGGATGCGCTCTATCGGTTGCCCGTATTGCCGGGACAAAGCGGCTAGCTCGGCTTGGAGTTCGGCCGGCGTCGCATCGATGCCCTCGGCCTTCGCGATCGCTTCGATGAGCAGCGTGCCCTTGACGCGTTGCGCGGCGCTCCCGCGAAACTCCGCTCGCAGGTCGGCTTCGGTTTTCTCCGCCGCCGGCTCGCCGGTTTCCTCGATCATCCGGTCGATCTCGCGCGCGAGCATCGTTTCGGGCAGCGCGAACTCGTGAGCGGCCAATAACTGCTCCATCGCCTGATTGCCCACCTCGCGCCGCGAACGGCCGTGCGCGATGGCTTCCAAACGCTTGCGCACGTCGGCGCGAAGCTCGTCGATGGTCGTGGTTTCCGAAATCGATCTCGCGAACTCGTCGTCGAGGGCGGGAAGCTCGAGTTCCTTGACATCGTGCACGACGATCGCAAAAAC
The DNA here is from genome assembly GCA_036510515.1 of Vulcanimicrobiaceae bacterium. Taxonomy (GTDB): domain Bacteria; phylum Vulcanimicrobiota; class Vulcanimicrobiia; order Vulcanimicrobiales; family Vulcanimicrobiaceae; genus JALYSX01. The sequence goes on along the minus strand of DATCDS010000007.1, from coordinate 14,885 downwards.
CGCCGCCTTTCCTGCCAGATCGGCCTGCGAATAGTCCGGGGGAAAGACCGCCTCGACGTTCTTGCTCTCGCCGGCGCCGGTACCGACGATCCCGGCGGCAAAGCCGGGGATGAAGCGGGCCTCGTCGAGCTCGGTCATCTGGCCGGTGGCGCTGCCGCCTTCGAACGCGACGCCGTCGATCGTGCCGGTGTAATCCATCGTCACGACGTCGCCGAGTTTTGCCGCACGTTCGACCGGAACCAGGACGGCGCGTTCGCGCGCAAGCGACGTAAGGGTGGACTCGACGTCGTCGTCGGAGATCTCGACGCTCGGACGGGTGACCGCCAGGCCCTTATAATTTCCTAGCGTGATGTCGGGACGTACCTCCACGGTCGCCTTGACGCGCGTGGGCTTGCCCTCTTCGTCGGGCAACAGTTCCATCTTCGGGCGTGCGACGGGTTCGAGGGAATGCTCGCGGACCGCTGCGGCATACACCTCGGGAACGACGTCTTCCATCGCCTTCTCTTCGATCGTGTGCGCGCCGTAGTTCTGCTCGTAGACTTTGCGCGGCACTTTGCCCGGGCGAAAGCCGGGAAGGCGCACGTTCTTGACGAGTTCCCGAAAGGCGCGCTCGCGCGCGACCGCAAGCTCTTGCGGCGTGATGGTGATTTCGAGCTCGACGCGCGTCGGCTCGATCCGATTGATCGACGAGGTGGTGCTCAGAGCAGACTCCGGTGGAAAAGAAATGGAGCGGAAGACGAGATTCGAACTCGCGACCCTCGCCTTGGCAAGGCGATGCTCTACCACTGAGCTACTTCCGCGTCGTCGATGTGGGCGGGCAGAGACTCGAACTCTGACGGGTTGCCCCACTGGAACCTAAATCCAGCGCGTCTACCAGTTCCGCCACTCGCCCTGACGACCCCGGTAGATATGCCGTCCAGGGTGCGATTCCTTCCGCGTTCGCTCGCTCCGGGCTAGGGCTGCGCGGGTTCGGTCAGCGTCGCAGACTTCGTGCTGCCGGCATCGCGCCGGCCGGACGCCGGGACGATGTCTTCAAACGATACGGTAACGTCGTCGTAATCGGTGTGCGAAAAACTCGAGCCGTCCCGCAGCGGGGTGAGCGCGGCCTCGGTCGCGATGTAGCGAGCGCCGCCGATATCGTCAAAGGTCACGCTCCAAGACGCGCCGGGCGACGGTCCGTCAACAAAATTTCCTTGGTCGATGAGCCGATCGGTTGCAAACGTTCGAACGTCGATCCACAACTGTCGCAAACGCAGGCGACCGGGATCGTGGGTCGGACGCAACATCAGGTGGAAGTCGCGATGATCGCCGTAGGTTTCTACGCCGGCCAACGTCACGTCGTAATCGCGCCGTTCGATGGAGGAGACCGTCGCGATCACGGCGAGCCCTTGCTTGGCCTGGAGTTGCGCGACCTTCTCGGGAGCGGGATCGTGGAAGGCCGCTCGGATCTCGGCGACGAGTTCGGCCGACGATCGCTCCTGGGGCGCCGTATAGCGCGCGATGGCGAACGCGTAGTTGGGCGCGAGGATCGGCACGCCGAGCAGGTCGCCGTGGACGCCGGTGCCCTTGCCTCCCACGTCGATCGCCCCGATGATAAACCCAAAGCCGAAACCGCTTCCGGGACGATAGGGGTCGGCGCGCTCCTGCGCGCTGACCGGATCGATGGCTACTTCGTTGGAGCGCGCGTACCAGCGCGCACGATACGTCCGCCGATCCGGCGTACCGCGAACGCTCGCAGCGACGCGGATCGTATAGTCGACGGACGACGGATACCGCTGCAACTCCCAGAAGGCGCGAGCGCGAGCGATAATCTGATAGGGATCGAACGGCCGCGCGGCTTGCGACGGCGCGGCCGTCGCGACGGCTGTTGCGAGCATCATGCCGAGCACGACGATCTCCCCACGACCGGATGAAAAGTGGTGCACCCCCCGAGACTCGAACTCGGAACCAATTGATTAAGAGTCAACTGCTCTACCATTGAGCTAGAGGTGCTCACGTGCGCCCTCCGGGACTCGAACCCGGGACCAACGGATTAAAAGTCCGCTGCTCTACCGACTGAGCTAAAGGCGCGCGGTCTACGTCACTCTACCTACCGACGCGTGCTTTGGCAAGTCGATGCTGTCGTGGATACGACTCGTGGGGCACGCGTCCTGCCCTTCTTGAGGAGAAACTGGGGTGGCTGACGGGACTTGAACCCGCGACCTCCGAATTCACAGACCGGCGCTCTAACCAACTGAGCTACAACCACCATTCCAGGCCGGCAGACCGTTTCGAAGCCGCCGCACGATTTTCCCCGCTCGAATCTTTTTCGTCAACGATCGTCTTCTCGTGCGCCCGGAGGGACTCGAACCCCCATCTTCGAGTTTAGAAGACTCGTGCCTTATCCTGTTAGACTACGGGCGCAAATATCGGGACGACAGGATTTGAACCTGCGACTTCTTGCTCCCAAAGCAAGCGCTCTACCAAGCTGAGCTACGTCCCGTCGTGGCGCTTCCTTAACACGGTCTGGCCGCTTGTCCTGCGGCATTGTAACACATCGCACGCCGCGTTCGCATCTCATGCAGAGGGTCACCACGCGACCGGCGGGCCGCCGACGTAGCAATCCAGCTGCGCGGGCGAGGCTTCGGATGCATACGCATAGCTGCGTTGGACGGTGAGTCCGGCACCCAGCGCGGTACGCAAAGCTCGCGCATTCGTCCCCGGAACCAGCGCCGTGCACCACGTCGCGCCGAACTCCCGGCGCGCCGACGCCATTGCATATGCGAGAAACGGCGCGACGTAGCTCGCCGCGACGCAAGCCAACGGTCCGATGCGGCCGCTCGGCCAGACGTAGGCGTAGCCGACGAGTTCGTCGTCGCTAAAGAACGCGGTTCCCCGGGCGCCGTCGAAGAGCTGGCGGTGATCCTCGGGACGTGCGCTGCCGCGCGTTTGACGGTCGATACCGTCGAGCGCGTAGGATTGCGCGATCGGATCCATGGTGCCGACGCCGAAGTGCTGCATGCCGCCGGCCAGCCGCAGGAGCTCGTCGTCGGCGGGGATGGCGCCGGCAACGGCGACGATCGGCGTTTGTAATGCCAAGCCGGCGCGCAGCGCGAACGCGACCGCCGCCGGTTGCGAGAGATCGACGATGGCACCGCGCCGCGTCTCCGCCGCGTCGCCGCCGGCGCGGGCGAGCAGTTCGCGCGCGACACCTTCCCTGCGAAAACTCGGTTCGACAAACAGCGCGCTCACGAACCGCTCGTCTTCGAGACATGCAACGACCGCGGCTGCGATCGGCGTTCCCTGGTCCAACGCGAGCCACGCGCCGTTAAAGTCGTCGCGCGCGGCGAGGGCCAGCAGCAGCGGACGCGATTCGTCGTCGGCGCATCGTCGCGCGACCTTCTCCAAGCGATCGGCGTCGGCTCGAACGAAATCGATATCAGGCACGTGGGGCCGCAATCGACGCGAGCAGCGCGGCGGCCGCGCGGCCGCGATGGCTAACGGCGTTCTTCTCCGGGTCGGTCAGTTCGGCAAACGTGCGTGTGTCGCCGCGGGCGACGAACAGTGGATCGTACCCGAAGCCCGACTCGCCGCGCAGCCGATCGACGATCGTTCCCGAGACCTCGCCGCGCGCGTCCGACTCGATCCCATCGGCGGTCAGCAGCACCAGCGCGCAGACGAATCGCGCGGAGCGATCGGCCGGGGCACCGACGGCCAGCTCTTCGAGCAGTCGCCCGCGGCGCACCGCCCACGTTGCGTCGGCGCCGGCGTACCGCGCGGAAAGCACGCCCGGCCGACCGCCCAGCGCGGTGACTTCCAGCCCGCTGTCGTCGGCCAAGACCGCGCCTGCGATGCCGGCTGCGAGCAGTTGGACGCGCAGAGCGCGAGCCTTCAGCCGCGCGTTGGCGGTGTAGTCCAGGCCGTCTTCGACGACGTCTGCGTACGCCGAATACGTCTCTAACTCCAGGGGGGAGCTGGCAAAGATGGCGCGCATCTCGGCGAGCTTCCCGAGGTTTTTCGTGGCGACGTAGGTCTTCACCGCGTGCTTATTCTTCCAAGCGCAGGACGGCCATGAACGCTTCTTGCGGAAGCTCAACGCGACCGACGCGCTTCATCCGCTCCTTGCCGACCTTCTGCTTCTCGAGCAACTTGCGTTTGCGCGTGATGTCGCCGCCGTAACATTTCGCGAGCACGTTCTTACGAATCGCGCTGATCGTCTCGCGCGCGACGACCTTGCCGCCAATAACCGCTTGAATCGGGATCTCGAACATCTGGCGGGGAATCAGCTCTTTGAGTTTGTCGGCCAAGGCGCGCCCACGCGAAGCGGCGCGATCGCGAGCGATGATGAACGATAGCGCGTCGACCGGCTCGGCGTTGAGAAGAATCTCGAGCTTCACCAAATCGCCTTCGCGGTAACCGGTGACCTCGTAATCCAGCGAGGCGTACCCCTTGGTGCGCGACTTGAGCAGATCGAAAAAATCGACGATGACCTCGATCAGCGGCATTTCGTAGCTGAGGATGACCCGGCCGTCGTGGAGATATTCCATGTTGCCCAGCGATCCCCGACGACTCTGCACCAGTTCCATGATCGATCCGACGTACTCCGGCGGCGAGATGATCGTGGCTTTCACGTAGGGCTCTTCGATCGTGTCGATGAGGTTCATCGCCGGCAGCTTGGACGGGTTATCGATCATTTCGACGGTACCGTCGGTCCGGGTAACGCGGAAGACCACCGACGGTGAGGTCGCGATCAGGTCGAGGTTGTAGTCGCGTTCGAGCCGCTCTTGGACGATGTCCATATGCAGCAGCCCCAAAAATCCACAGCGAAATCCGAAGCCCAGCGCTACCGACGTTTCCGGCTCGTAGATCAGGGCCGCGTCGTTGAGTTTGAGTTTCTCAAGCGCGTCGCGCAGGTCGCCGTACTCCGCGCCCTCGTTGGGATACAACCCGCAGAACACCATCGGAACGGCCTTGCGATAGCCGGGCAGCGGAACGTGCGCTGGGTTGCTGGCCGACGTGATCGTGTCGCCGACGTCGATTTCCCCCAGCGATTTGATGTTGGCGATCACGTATCCGACGTCGCCCAAGCGCAGCACCTTAGTGGCGCGCATCGACGGCGTGAAGATGCCGACCTCGGTGCACTCGTAGACGCGGCGGTGCGCCATCGACATGAACTTGGTTCCCTGCTGCAGTTCGCCGTCGGCGACGCGCACGTAGGCGACGACCCCGCGATAGGCGTCGAACTGCGCGTTGAATACCAGCGCGCGAAGATGATCGTCGTGACCTTTGGGCGGCGGGATGCGCGAGACGATCGCTTCGAAGATGTCCTCGACGCCGGTGCCGTTCTTCGCGCTGGCCAGAATGCATTCGCCGCGCTCCATGATCAGCAGTTCCTCGACCTCACCCATCACGCGCTGGGGATCGGCCGCCGGCAAGTCGATCTTGTTGATGACCGGAATGATCGTCAGGTCGTGCTCGAGCGCGAGGTGATAGTTGGCCAAGGTCTGCGCTTCGATGCCTTGCGCCGCATCGATGATCAACAGCACGCCCTCGCATGCGGCCAGCGAACGCGAGACCTCGTACGAAAAGTCGACGTGACCCGGCGTGTCGATGAGATTGAGCTCGTAGATTTCGCCGTCGCGCGCCTTATATTTCAGCGAAACCGGGTGCATGCGGATCGTGATGCCGCGCTCGCGCTCCAGGTCCATATCGTCGAGCGCTTGGTCTTCCATATCTCGCGCGAGCACGGTCTTGGTCATCTCGAGCAAACGATCCGAGAGCGTGGTCTTGCCGTGGTCGATGTGCGCGATGATGCAGAAGTTCCGAACCTTGTCGGCGATCCGCGTGCGATGCGGGTCGCTCTTTCCTAGCGGCACGGCGACACGTGGGAGCCTTACAGTCCGGGGTAACAGGCGTGGGTGGCGACACTCCCCAGCAAGGGAACGACGACGAACTCGATGACGAGGAAGACGACGATGAACGACAGATCCAGGCCGCCCATGGGCGGGATCACGCGGCGCACGGGCGCGAGAACGGGATCGACCAAGCGAGCGAGATAGATCGTCCATCGCCCGCGCAGGTCGGGAACCCACGAGAGCAGCGCGTAGACGATCAGCACCAGCACGTACAATTGCACGAGCTGGATCAACAGGTGTGCGATAGTACAGGAAAGGCCGCTCACGGGTCGCGCTGTTCTACGGCAGCGACGCTAAGACATTCGCGGGGACGCCATGCAGGAACGGTGTCGGGTCGATCGCCTTCCCCTCGTGCATCAACTGGTAATGCAGGTGCGGTCCGGTCGCAAAACCGGTCTCACCGACCAGGCCGATACTCTGACCTTTGTAGACGGTTTGCCCCACGCGCACGTCGATCTCGGAAAGATGCGCGTACCAGGATTGATATCCGTTCCCGTGGTCGACGACGATCTTCTTCCCATACGAGCCGTCCCATCCGGCGGCGACGACCGTTCCGGCAGCCGAAGCGTGTACCGCCGCCCCCTCATCGGCGCCGAGGTCGACGCCTTCGTGAAACTCGACGTCGGGAGACGTCCGATAGCAGAAGCAGCCTACGACCAGCGCGCCCGCGACGGGATCGATCGAGGGGATGGCTGCCAACGCTGCAGCGCGCGCCAAATAGCTCAGATGGCGCATGTTGAGCACCCGCATGGTCAGCGTACGAATCGCGTCGGACTCGCGAGCCGTCGCCGCCGAGGCGACGCGCAGGCGATCCAGGTCGCTGCTGACGGCGGCAAAATCGCCTCCGCGGGCGGCTCGCACCAGCGAGGTGCGTGCGAGCTTGGAGGGATGGGGTTTGACGCCGATCAGTTGTTGAATCTCGACGTTCTGACGCTGCACGTTTTGCAGCTGCTTGCGCAGCGCCCCGGTCTGCCGATCGATCTGCTGGAGCGCCGCGGACTGCTGGGCCGCCTGATGGCGATAGCTCGATTCGGCGGCGTGCGCCCGCAGCATCAAGGTGCCCGACAGCGCGACGCTGCCCGCGATTGCGACGCCCAACGCGATCGCACCGGAGACGACGTGCTTGCGCGTCACCTCAAAACGATGTACGGTTTCCCCTCGTTGGGGCACGATCTTAATGTAGTAACGCTCTTTTAGCTTCATCAACCGCTTCCATTACGGGCGTGCTCGATGGCGAGCAGTTCTTCATCGGAAGCGTTGGCGACGGGCCGGAACCCGACGACCGCCTTTCCGAACGTGCGCGTGTCGTCGCGCGAGTAGATGCTCGAAACGACGACGCCGTCCCCCGCTCGACTGAGCAGGGCTAGGGCGTATGATAACTCGGAGCCCGTGTTCTCGAAGGCGGAGAAACGAACGAAGCCTACGAGCGCCAAGTCGGCGCGAGCCAGGCGTTCGAGTTCGACCAGACGAGCCTCCACCCTCTGCCCGCCCGCACGCAGGTCGGTCACGCCGGCTTCGAGCGTCGCGATGCGGCCGCTGGCCGGGCCGGGTGCCCCGCCCACCGCGTCGTCCAGGGCCGCGATCGTCCCAGCCGAGCGCAGCAGCGCCGGGCGCACGAGGGCCGCGTGGTAGATAGCCAAGGCGATCAACGCTCCAAGGAGCGCCGCACCGGCCGCGATGATGGCTGTTTGATCCATAGAATTTGTGCACCACGACGGAAGTCAGGTGATCCACGGCACCCGTAACGATTCGCTTACCGTTGCTACCTTCCGGTCCTGGCGGGGTTCACAAGGTTACGCCGCGTGAAGCCCAACCCCCGTCAATGGCCCGGACATCATAGCACGCACGGGCAACAGGGAGCGGGCGACTTTCCTTGCAATCAGATCGACGAGTCCAAAGGAGAATTCAACCGTGCGACAACCCCTCTTCGCGGCCGCATCCGCCCTCGCGTTCCTGGTAGCAGGTGCCGCACCGCTCTCGTCCGCCGCAGCGGCAACCGGTCCGGACGGCGTCGACTGGGCACCGACCCCGCACGAGATTACGGCCAACTGCGCCGCTCGGATCGCGGCGGCCGACGCCGCGGTGAAGGCCATACTCGCCGCGCGGGCCGCGCGCACGTTCGCCACGGTCGTGCTGCCGCTGGAAAACGCGAGCGCCGATCTGAGCGATGCTACAACGGCCGATACCTTCGCGGCGTTCGTCGCGACCGAGAAGCCGGCACGCGACGCCGCGAACGACTGCCAAACCAAGATCAGCGCATGGTATACGGCGACGGATGCGGACCCCAACCTCGAACAAGCCGTCGCCGCAGCGTCCAAGAGCGGCACCGACGCGTCGGTCTACGATAAGAAGCTAACGTCGCTGTGGCTCACGGCGCTGGTGCGCGCGGGCGCCGGGCTGCCTGCGGCCAAACGCGCGGAGTTCGTCAAACTCTCCAATCAACTCGACGACCTGGAGACGAAGTTCGGCTCCAACCTCGCCGAGGATCACACCACGGTGACCTTGACCAAGGCGCAGGTTGCGGGCATCCCCGCCGGGCTGCTTGCGGGCGATTCCAAACCCGGCCCCAACGGATCGTACGTCGTTTCGGTCAACGAGTCGACGGGTGACGTTTTGCAATACGCCACCAACGAAAGCGGGCGCAAGGCGTACTACCTGGCTTACGACAACATCGCTGCGGCCAAGAACGTACCGTTGCTCGAGGGCGCGATCGCCATCCGCGATCGTCTCGCGCACCTGATGGGCTACCCGAACTGGGCCGCATACGTTTTGGCCGATCGCATGGCGGGATCGCCCGCGCGCGTCGAATCGTTTCTCAATAGTCTCGATGCGAAGATCCTCCCCAAGGCGCGCGAACAGATCGCGGTCTTGCGACGCCTTAAGGTCGCGCAGACGCACGATCCGAAGGCCGTTCTGCATCCGTGGGACGTGGGTCATTTCGACTACGTCCTCAATAAGACGAAGTACGCTGTGGATGCAGACGCGATCCGCCAGTACTTTCCCGTCCAGCACACGATCGACTCCGTCCTGAATATCTACCACACCCTGCTGGGTGTGAACTTTACGCAAGTCGCCGACGGGAGCGCCTGGGCCCCCGGGGTATTGGAATATTCGGTGACCGACTCCAAGAGCGGCAAGACTCTGGGCTACACCTATTTCGATCTGTTTCCACGTCCCGGCAAATACAATCACTTCGCGAACTTCGGCGTCTTGCCATACCGAAAGACCGCCGACCCGACGCGCGTTCCCGTCGCGGCAATCGTTGGCAACTGGCCCAAGCCCGGCACCGGCCAGCCGGCCCTGCTCAGCCACGAGGACGTCGTCACGTTCTTCCACGAGTTCGGGCACGACATGGCGGCGATCTTAGGCACCGCGCCCTACGAAACGCTCTCGTCCGGCTTTCGCGAAGATTTCGTTGAGGCGCCCTCACAGATGCTCGAAAACTTCGTCTGGCAGCCGAGCATCCTCAAGCAGATCTCATCGAACTGGCAGACGGGCAAGCCGCTGCCCGACGCCACGATCGCCAAGATGATCGCCGCGAAATACGTCGACTACGCATACTCGACCACGCGACAGATCATGCTCGCCGACATCGATATGGCGTATCATACGTCGGGACCCAAAGTCGACACGACGGCCGTTTGGCTCAAGCTGTCACGCAAGGCTTCGCCGGTGTCGATGGTCGTGGGAACGCATCCGCAGGCCACCTTCGGACACCTGATGGGCGGATACGATGCCGGCTACTATGGATATCTTTGGTCCAAGGTGTACGCGCAAGATATGTTTTCAGCGTTTCTCAGGGGCGGGCTCGAGAATCCGGCGGTCGGACAGCGCTACCGCACGGCCATTCTCGAACCGGCGCGAACCTACGAGCCCGATGCGGAGGTCGCGCGTTTCTTGGGACGGCCGATGAGCCCGGACGCCTTCTACGCCGAGTTCGGCATCGCTGCGCCCAAGAAGTAAGCGATGCCGTCCTACGTTCGCGCGGGTTCCCTGCCGCACAAACGACACATCCAGTTTCGCCGGCCCGACGGTGGGCTCTATGCCGAGGAACTCTTCTCGACCAAGGGCTTCGAGAGCGTCTACTCCTTGCTCTATCATCATCGGCCGCCGACCGCGACGCTCGCGGTCGCACCGTGGGTGCGCCCGGCGATCGCCCTTGCGCCCAACGATCCGCCGCGCAATCGACACTTTAGAACCGCGGCGCTCGACATCTCCGGCGACGCCATCGACGCACGCGTGCCCGTGCTTGGCAACGGCGATCTCTTAATGTCGATCGTGCAAGCCGACCGCCCGTCGGAGTATTTCTACCGCAACGCCGGCGGAGACGAGCTCTTCTTCATCCATCACGGCGCCGGCGTGCTGCAGACCAGTTTCGGCGACTTGACGTACCGCGCCAACGACTACCTGGTGATTCCCACCGGCACGACCTACCGCGTGCTGCCGTCGTCGCCGACCCGCGCGGTCGTGTGGGCCTGCGCGGGCATGGTCAAGATTCCCAAGCGTTTTCGCAACGAGTTCGGGCAACTGGAAGAACACGCACCTTACTACGAACGGGATTTTCGCGTGCCGGTCCTGCGGGATCCGATCGTCGAGCCGGGCGAATACGAGGTGCGCGTCGCCAACGGCGGCCGCGACGCAATCTATACCTTGGCGCATCACCCGTGCGACGTCGTCGGTTGGGACGGCTACTGCTATCCCTATGCGTTCAATCTTGACGAGTTCGCACCGATCACCGGCAAGCTGCATCAACCGCCGCCGGTGCACGCGACCTTCGAAGCCCCCGGCGCGGCCTTCTGCGCGTTCGTCCCACGACTCTTCGACTACCATCCGCAGGCGGTGCCAATCCCGTACAACCACTCCAGCGTCGACTGCGACGAAGTACTCTACTACGTCAGCGGCAACTTCATGAGCCGTCGCGGCGTCGACGAAGGTTCGATCACGTTGCACGCCGCCGGCACGCCGCACGGTCCGCAACCCGGTGCCATCGAGGCCAGCCTGGGAAAAACCTCGACCGACGAAATCGCCGTCATGGTCGACACCTTCGCCCCGCTCGGCATCGCCCAGAACGCCCTGCCGTGCGAAGATCCGAACTACTACCTCTCCTGGATTGACTAGCACTGCGGGGCGGCCTATGGAACGATGGTGCCTTTGGCTTGGCCGAAGCCGATGCTGCGCGCGCCTTGCGCATTGCAGCGGCCCGAGAGGATCACCTCGTCGCCGTCTTCGAGGAACGCGCGCATCGTGCCGTCGGGCAGCGCGATGGGACGGGCGCCGCGCCAGGTCAGTTCGATCAGGCTGCCCAGGCTGTCGGGCGTCGGGCCGCTGATCGTTCCCGAGCCGAAGAGATCGCCGGGACGCGCGATGGCGCCGTTGGAGGTCGCATGCGCGAGTTGTTGCGCCATGTTCCAATAGAGCAAATTGAAATTCGTGCGCGCGATCGTGGCCGGCTCGATGTGCTGCTCGCGCATCGCTTGCGATGCGAGCGAGACGTCCAACGCGATGTCGTACGCCCACGCGACGTCGGTGTGCAGATGTTCCAATGGCGACGGCTCCTGCACGGGGCCTTTGGTGCGAAACGGGTCGAGCGCATCGAGCGTCACGACCCATGGTGAAATCGTCGTGGCAAACGACTTCCCAAGGAACGGGCCAAGCGGCTGATATTCCCATGCTTGAATGTCGCGTGCGCTCCAATCGTCTAGCAGCACCAGGCCGAAGATCGCATCGCGCGCGTTGCCGATCGCGAGTGGTTCCCCGCGACGATTGGCCGCCCCGGTGATGAAGCCGACTTCGAGTTCGATATCCAGCATCGTGCTGGGGCCGAACGCCGGCGCGGGTGCGCCGGTCGGCATGCGTTGGCCGTTCGGGCGCACGATCGGCGTGCCGTCGATAACGATCGTGCCGGCGCGCCCGTGGTAGCCGACGGGCAGCCAGCGCCAATTGGGGAGCAATGCTTGCGCGTCAGGACGAAACATTTTGCCCAGATTGGTCGCGTGTTCGAGCGATGAATAGAAGTCGACGTAGTCGCCGATCTCCATCGGAAGGCGCATGTGCACGTCGTTGCGCCCGACGAAGAGCGCGTCGGCGTTGGCCGCGCGCAATGCCGGGTCGCCGCCCTCCCGCAACAGTTCCGACAGGCGCGTGCGAAGGGCGGTCCAGGTCTGGCGCCCGGCCGCAAGCAGCGGATTGAGCACCGGCGCGGCCAACAGTTCGCGTTCGCACACCTCGTCGCACAGTCCGGTCTGCGCCAGCGCATACAGGTCGAGGATGCGATCGCCGATGGCGACGCCGAGATGCGTGATGCCGCCGCAGGCAAACGCGCCGTACGGAAGGTTCTGAATCGGAAACTCCGAGGCTTCGTCGACGGGAATCCATGACGCCAGCAAGGCGTCCGTCGTGGGATCGTCGCTCATGCGAGCCGGACGCCCATCGCGGCGAGATCGGCGACCGGCTCGTCGAAACTGCACGAGCCGTAGGCGACCAGTCCGCGGTTGCGGGCGCGAGCCAGGGCAGCGACGTCGTAGCGTCGATCGCGCCAGGAGAAATGCTCTTCCCCGAACGTGAAAGCGCCGGCGTCTTCTTCGCCCAGGGCCGATTCGACGCCCATTGGATCGTCCTCATGCAGCGCCACCAGCGATGCGGCCAATAGATTGAGAAAGCCGTGCATCAGGATGCCCGTCTGCGGATCCAAGCGGCGCACCGGATGATGTAGGCCTGCGGTGGCCTTAAACGGAACGCCGGCGCGCACCGCGGCGATGACAAACGCGGCGAGCTCCTCGCAGCTTGGGTAGGCATCGGCGGTCGCACCGCCGCAGCGAACTTTAGCCGCCAGGCCGTGGCGCGCCAGCGACGTCATCGCATCCTCCAGCGAGGTTGTCCAACGCGCGTCGCGCACGAGCTCGACGTAGATCGCAACGTCGTCCAAGCCGTCGCGCGCGATCGCGGCGGCCAACTGTCCGATCGTCGCGCCGTAGGTTTCGCGCGCGGAAGCCAAGGGGGGCAAGGGGACCTCGATCGACTCAACGCGGATCGAGCCCGCTGCGTACGCGGCGAGGCCCGCAATCGCGGCGTGCGTCAGATCGAACCAGCGGCGCGGATCGGCGCCGCCGTCGACGATCGCGCTGACGGCCAGTGCCTCGGTCCCGCGCGCCGCGCGGAGTTCGTCCAAGCGTGAGGCCGGCGCGATGAATCGCCCCAGCAGCCAGGGCACCGAGCCGTCTTGGGCGCTGCCGTAGCCCCGCAACGCGTCGTCGACCGACAGCGCGGCGGGCGGAAAGAGCCCTGCGTAATCGATCAAGCCGGTCAGCGCGGCCGCAACCGCGGGTGAGACAGTATCGGGCATACCGAGCCTTTCGACCCACGACGACAGGGCCGCCTCTGCGAGCGCGACGAAAGCGCCCCCATGGCCATCACGACAGCGGCCCGCGACAACCCGCTAGCCCACATCGACTGGGACTATCTCGAGTTCTACGTCGGCAACGCCAAACAAGCCGCCTTCTTTTATATGTCGGCGTTTGGATTCCAACAAGTCGCCTACGCCGGCCCGGAAACCGGCATCAAGGATCGCGCGAGCTACGTGCTGGTGCAAAACGGCTTGCGGTTCGTGCTGACCAGCAGCCTGGGACCCGACGACGAGATCGCGCGGCACGTCGCCCTGCACGGCGACGGCGTGAAGGATATCGGGATCGCGGTCACCGACGCTCGCGCCGCGCACGCGATGGCGATTGCGGGCGGAGCGCGTTCGGTCTGCGATCCCGACGTCGTTACGGATGCGTTTGGCACCGTCGTCAAAGCGGCCATCGCCACCTACGGCGAAACGATTCACACCTTCGTCGAGCGCGCCGAGTACGGCGGCGTCTTTCTGCCCGGCTACGTAGCCCAGGCCTCGCGCGCGCCCCGCGCGGTCGCGCCCAACCTGTTGGCGATCGACCATTGCGTGGGCAACGTCGGTTGGGGCGAAATGGACGGCTGGGTGGATTTTTACGGCAGCGTTTTCGGCTTCTCGCAGCTGGCGTCGTTCGACGACAAGGATATCTCGACGGAGTACACCGCGCTCAAATCCAAGGTGATGACCGATCCTCGCCACCGCGTGAAGTTCCCGATCAACGAGCCCGCGCGCGGCAAGAAGAAATCGCAGATCGAAGAGTACTTGGATTTCTATGGCGGCGCTGGCGTCCAGCACGTCGCCATTCGCACCGACGACATCGTTGCGACGATTCGCGCGTTAACGGCCAACGGGGTAGAGTTTCTCGATACGCCCGACTCGTATTACGATCTGCTCGAAGAGCGCGTCGGAACCATCGACGAAGATCTGGCGATCCTGCGCGAGCTGCGCATCCTGGTCGATCGCGACGATTTGGGCTACATGCTGCAGATATTTACCAAACCGCTCCAGGATCGGCCGACCGTCTTCTTCGAGATCATCCAGCGGAAGGGCAGCCTCTCGTTCGGGAAAGGCAATTTCAAGGCACTTTTCGTCTCGATCGAAAAAGAACAGGAACGGCGGGGTACGCTTTAGGCGCCTCGCTCTGCGCAATCGCCCCCAGGAATCGCCCACATACAATGATAGCCGCCCGCCTGCGTCTTCCCGAAGTTGCCGTCGATAGCGTGATGCTTGAGGCCCGCGCAGCCTCGCTCGCCAAGCGCTCGATCAAGACCACTTCGAAACGAGCGGGGATCGATCTCGCGATCCGCTGCATGGATCTCACGACGCTCGAAGGCAAGGACTCCGAGGGTCGCGTACGCTCGCTCTGCGCCAAGGCCGCCGTACCGCGCCCCGGTTGGCCGGGTGTTCCCAGCGTTGCCGCGGTGTGCGTCTATCCAAATCTCGTGGCCACCGCCAAAGAAGCGCTCCGTGGAACCGGCGTTAAGGTCGCTTCTGTGGCCACCGCCTTCCCCAGTGGTCTTGCCAGCCTCGAGATCAAGCTCGCCGATACCGAGCAAGCCATCACGGCCGGCGCCGACGAGATCGACATGGTGATCGACCGCGGC
>DATCDS010000006.1:0-2640 GCA_036510515.1 Vulcanimicrobiaceae bacterium | reverse complement strand
ACGGAAGCAGAGGTAACGACAAAGCGCTTACGATCCATACTGATCTCCCTTTTCTCGAGCCCCTGAGGCATTCAACCGAGAAGGGACCAGGCCCTCGATTCAGCCGAGGCACGCTCGTTCGTGACGGTTGCCTTGCCCAGGAACGCCAACTGTTCAATGAAAGTTGTGCGCGCGGACGCCGTCGGTGATACCTTCGCCGTCGAAGGCCCAGACGCGCTGCGCGAGCAGATCGACGCAGCCGGATTCTTTCTGCAGCCGCCCTTCGATGATGAGCGTCGACGACGTACGGATCGTGCGGCGATAGCGTTCGTAGACGTCGGGACGCACGATGACGTTAACCAAGCCGGTTTCGTCCTCTACCGTTAAAAAGACGAAACCTTTGGCGGTACCGGGGCGCTGGCGCGTGATCACCATGCCGCCGACGCGACAAATGCGATTCGACGGCGCTTCGCGCAGTTTGGCAGCGGTCAGCACGTGCTGCGCGTCGAGCAGGGCGCGGAAGTGCTCCATCGCTTGACCTTTGGAGGTCACGCCGGTCGACCACAGATCGAAGGCGGTTTCGGTTTTGGGTGTGAGCGCGGCGAACGTGGCATGCGGCTCCTCGATATCCATCAAACGGCCGAGTTCGCCGCGCGCTTCGCACTCGTCCACCGCGCGCAGCGCCCACATTGCGTCGCGCCGGGTCGGGAACCACGGCGCGAACGCGCCGGCGACCGCCAGATTTTCCAGCGCCTCCTTCTCCAGCCGCGTTCGACGCGCGAAATCGAGGATATCGGCGAATGCCCCGCCGGCCAGCGCCGCTTCCAATCGCTGCTTCTGCACCTCGCCCAATCCGCGCACCAAGTGAAAACCCAAGCGCAGCGCACCGGTCGCATCGACATGCGACCAATACTCGCTGGCGTTGACCTCGATCGGGCGCACCGTCACGTCGTGGCGCTTGGCATCGTTGACCAGCACTTCGGTGGAGTAAAAGCCCATCGGCTGCACGTTGAGGATCGCGGCGGCAAAGATGGCGGGATGATGGCATTTCACGTACGCCGACGCGTAGGCCAGCAGCGCGAAGCTGGCCGCGTGCGATTCGGGGAAGCCGTAATCGGCAAAGCCTTCGAGCATGCCGAACAGCCGGTGCGCGATCTCGCGGTCGATGCCGTTGGCCACCATGCCGTCGACGAGCAGGGGATAGAGTTCGCGCATCCGCTCGTGCGAGCGCTTGTGGCCCATCGCGCGCCGCAGTTGATCCGCCTGACCGGGCGTGAAGCCGGCCGTATCGATGGCCATGCGCATGCCTTGCTCTTGAAACAGCGGGACGCCCAGCGTGCGCTCCAGCGCCGCGCGCAGCTTGGGATGCGGATAGGTTACCTTCTCCTGGCCCGAGCGACGGCGCAAAAACGGATGGATCATCTGGCCTTGAATCGGTCCCGGGCGAATGATCGCAACCTGCATGACGATGTCGTAAAAGCAGACCGGCTTCATGCGCGGCAGCATCGACTGTTGGGCGCGCGATTCGATTTGGAAGACGCCGATGGTATCGGCCCGCTGCATCATCTCGTAGGTCGGTGGATCGCCGGGCGGAATCGTATGCAGGGCCAGCGCGCGGCCGTGGCAGCGCTCGTGCAGGGCGAACGCTTCGCGCAGCAGCGAGAGCATGCCCAGCCCGAGCAGGTCGATCTTGATGAGGCCGAGGTCTTGCAAATCGTCTTTGTCCCACTGCACGATCGTGCGATCGCGCATGCTCGCCCACTCGACCGGCGCCACGCGCACCAAGGGATCGCGCGTGATGACCATGCCGCCGGAATGGATGCCCATATGCCGCGGGAAGCCGTCGATCCGCTCGCACAGTTCGATCAAGCGCGCGGCGGTCTCGCCGCTCACGGGCAGGTGGGGCGATGCTAACGATTCGCTGGCGTCGTATTCGCGCGCGACCGCATCGACTTCTGGCAGCGTCAGGCCGATCGCCTTGCCCACATCGCGAATCGCCGAGCGCGTATGATAGCTGATGACTTCGGCGGCCATCGCCGCGTTGGTGCGGCCGTACCGCTCGTACACGTACTGCAGCACCTTCTCGCGATCTTGATGTGCGAAGTCGATATCGATATCGGGAATCTCGCGGCGTTCCTCGGACATGAAGCGCTCGAAGAGCAGGTTCATGCCGATCGGATCGACGGCGGTGATGCCCAGCACGTAACAGACCGCCGAGTTGGCCGCCGATCCGCGACCCTGGCACAGGACGCCCAACTCGGCCGCCGCACGCACGATATCCCACACGATTAGGAAGTATCCGGCCAAATCTTGTTTGGCGATGATGCCCAACTCGTATTCCAACTGCCGCTCGACCTCGGAGCGCAGCGGCATCCCGTACCGTTCGGCCGCGCCGCGCGCGACCAGTTCGCGCAAATAGGATTGCCGCGTCGATCCATCGGGCACCGCGAACAACGGGAACTGCCCGGTCAACCGCTCCAAACGAAAGCTGCAGCGCGCCGCGATCTCCAGGGTCGCGTCGACGGCGCGCGGATAGGCGGCGAACAGCCGCCGCATCGCCGTCGCCGGCTTGAGATAATATTCGGCGTTGGGCCGCAGCAACTGCCGTTCGCGCGCTTGGGTCAGCGTGGTCTTGTACTTGACGCAGGTCAAGACGTCGGC
>DATCDS010000005.1:0-9687 GCA_036510515.1 Vulcanimicrobiaceae bacterium | reverse complement strand
GCCGGCATCAACTCGCCTCGATAGTACGCTTGGCCTTCGCCGATCAACGTGAGCGTCATGTGCGCGAGCGGCGCGAGATCGCCGCTAGCTCCAACGGAACCCTGCGAGGGAACGTGCGGCGTAACGTCGCGGTTGAGCAGTTCGACGAGCAGATCGAGCGTGTCGAGCTTGATGCCCGAGTGGCCAGCGGCGAGCGACGAAACGCGCAGAACGCCGGCTGCGCGGACCAACGTCGCTTCCAGCGGGGCGCCGGTCCCGGCGGCATGACTGCGGACGAGGTTCAGTTGTAGTGCCTGCGCATCTTTGGGCGCGACCCTCACCGTGGCCAAACGTCCAAAGCCGGTGGTTACCCCATAAATCGTTTCGCCGCTCGCGAACTTGGCCTCGACGAAGGCCCGCGATCGCGCGACCCGTTCGCGCGCCTCCTCCGAAACGCGCACCGGCGCGCCCCTGGCGATGGCTTCAAGTGACTCGAGCGAGAGCTCCTTTCCGTCGAGTTCCACGATGTGCGACGTCGTCACGGGTGCGTCAGCGCGATTTAACGGGTTTCACGGTCGGCGGAACGATGCGGTTGGACAACACGTGCGGCGTGATAACCACGTATAGGTTGGTGTCCTGATGACTCGACGTTCCGAATCGGAAGAGATTGCCTAAGATCGGAATATCGCCCAGGCCCGGGATCTTGCGCAGGTTCGTGATGTCGTTCTGCTGGAGCAGTCCGCCGATCACCAGCGCGTCGCCATCGGTCACGATCGCCGACGTCAGTGCCTGGCGCACCGCGATCTGCGGCGCGTTCTGGACGAACGACAGGATGGTCGAGACTTCCGAGAAGACGTGTACCGTTACGCGCCCGTCGCTGGCGATGCGCGGCAGAATCTGCAGGCTGACGCCGACGTTGATGTACTGCACTTGCTGCTGTAAGATCGTCCCGCCGCCCGATGGCACCGTGATCGTGTTGATGATCGGCACGGCTTCGCCGCTGAGGATCGCGGCCGGTTGGCCGTTGAGCGCGATGATTCGCGGTTGGGCGAGCACGCGCGCTTGGCCGTTGTCCAGCGCGGCATACATCGTCGCGCGGAAACTCGCCGAGGCGCTGGGCGTGCCGCCCGTGCCCGGGCTAAACGTCGCGGTCGCCAACGACCCGTTGGGAGAATAGTCGATCCCCAGATCGCGCGCGGCCGTTTCCGTCAGTTCGACGATTTGCGTTTCCAGGACGACGCTGGGCGTGGGGATGTCTACGTCGGCGATGACCCGCTCGTAGTTTTCGATCTCGGCTTTGGTTCCGGTCAGCACGATCGCGTTTAGTCGGCGATCGACGGCGACGTGCTCGTCAAAGCGCACCCCTTGCGGGGAATCCTTGGGAAGAATCGTCCCCGCCGGAATCGTCACGTAACTGGGCGCGGCGGCCGTCGGCGCGCTCGAGCTGCTGCTAAACGAGCTCCCCGACGATGACGACGGGGGCGGAGCCGCAAAAGGCGATTGCGCGTTGAACATGTCTTCCGAACCGACGGTCGCGCCCTTGACCAGCAAGCCCGCCACCTCGCTCACCTCGGCAAAGTTGAGCGGCACGTAGACGGTTCGAATTGCGTCGGGGGAAAGCGAGTTGATATAGGCCTTGCGTTGGGCGGCTTGTTGTTCGAACGCGGCTTCTTCGTCGCCCTTGACCGAGGGCACGTGAATGATCAGCGCGTTGCCTTCGATCTCCGTACGAATCTTCACGGGTCGCAACAACGTGAAATCGACGCGCAAGCCGACGGCCGCGAAAGTATCGATGCCAAACACCGCGACGGGACCGATATTGGTCAAGCGAGCGGGCACCGTGTTACTGCGAAACGTATTCACCAGCACGACGTGTACGAGCGTTTCTTGCGAGCGCACGATGAACGATTGCGGCGGAGGACCGTTGAACGTCAGGCGGAACGCCGCGCTGCCGTCGTCGGCGACGGCGGTATGAAGCGAAACGAGTTTGATCGAGGCAGCGGGCACGGCCGCAGGCATCGTTGCCGCTACCACGCTCATCGCCAGCGCGCCGAGCATAGCGCGGCTCCAAAGCCGTATCGCGACCTTCATATGGTCGACCAATCGTATGATGTCGGCTTTCCGTACGGAGGACCGTTCTGGATCACGATCTCCTCATGGTCGCGCAGCACGATCGACCGCGGATTGCCGTAGTACCGCCGCCCGTTTACCCACACGCTCAAGACTCTCCCGCGCGCGGCGGTCACGCCGTCGGCGTGACGGGCGTCCAGAGCGACGTCCCAGATGTCGAAGAACTGTCCGAGCGTAAACGAACGCTTGACGGGCGATTCGAGATGGATGATCCCGTCTGCCGAGTGCGTGTGCAGCCAATACAAGCACGTGCCCCCCTGCGGAATCCCGACGCCGGCCGGAATCCCCACGGCGCGCCCCCGATCGAAGAGCTGCAGGTGCGTGTGGATGTGCTCGACCGAGCCCTCCATCGAGTCGCAGTGGATCGTGTCGATCGGCAGGCCGTCGAAAAAGCTCTGCGCGCGTGCCCGAGGGGTGGCCGCCAGCGCCAAAGCAGCGCAAAAAGCGACGATCGCAAGACGTTTCATCGCGGGCCCATTTCGGTGGAAACCGGGGATAACCCACTTTAACCCGTGGATAAGTCGAAAATCTTGTGGAGAGCTTGTGGGTAGCCGCTCCAACCCCTTGCACGCGCAATTTTGCGGTGGTACCATCCACCTACTTCGAGCGATCGAAGGGCGATCGAGATGTCGATCGCGGTCGGATCATCCGGCGAATCATCGCGAAGGCGGCGACCGCGGGAACCCGATCGAACGTGCCGGTCGGCGTCAGTTGGGCTCCCTCCCGGGAAGTCAATCAGGCGAGAACGGCGCGAGACAACGTCGGGGCCCGTCGGGTAAAACCGGCGGGTTTCGCATTTCTTGCCGTGTCCGCTGCCGGTGAATTCGGTGGATATCGGGGATAAGTGAAATTTCTTGTGGATAGGTTGTGAGTAACGAGTTCGACGTATTGCATCGCGTTTTTGGTGGTGGTACCATGCATACACTTCGAGAATATCGGAGGACGATTCACGTGTCGATCGTGATCGGGCGCCGTTGACGAAACCGTCGCGCAAGCGACGATCTGAGGCCTCGATCGAACGTGTCGGCCGGCGTCAGTAGGGCTTCTCACGAAGCCAGACAGGCGAGGACGATGTGAAGATGCGTCGAGCCCGCCGGGTAAAACCGGCGGGTTTTGCTTTGTGCGCCTAGGTTCCTAGTTGTATTTGGCCGCTATGCCGGCGGCGACTTCGCGCGCTCGCGCACGCGCCGATTCCGGCGCTACGATTTCTGCTTGTTCTCCCCAGCCCAATACCCAGCGGACCAATTCGTCTGCGTTGGCGACGCGATAGGCGATCTCTACGCTGCCGTCGTCGCGCTGCGCGACCGTACGATCGGCGACTACCTTGGCCGCCGACGCCGCCTTAGCGACGCGCGGCTCGAATCGCACGGTCACCTCGGTGGCGGCGCCGTCGGAGAGCACGCCCGAAATCGTGCTGGCCGCATAGGCTTCGACGTCGAAGTCGCTGGGCTTCACGAACGTCTTGGCCATCACGTCGGCGGCTTCGACGCTGTCGACCGCAAACGTGCGCATCGCTTTGCGTGCGTGATCGTGCGCGACGCAATAGACGCGACCGCCGCTCACGACAAAGCCGTAGGGGTCGACGGTCCGCTGGGTAACGCGGCCTTCTTTGTCGCGGTAGGCAAACGCGACGCTGCGCGAGGATCGTTCTGCCGCTGAAAGCAGTTCGAAGACCTTGTCGCCCTGCTCGCCCAGGTCGATCTCGGTCAAGCGAAACGCCAGCGGCGAACGGGTTGCGACGCGCTCCTTGGCGCCGCGCGAGGATCCGACCAACTTGTCCGTGACGTCCCCGATGTAGGCGCCGATCGAGCCGCCCAGGCTCGCGCCCAGCGAGCGCATTGCCACCAGACCGAACAGCTCGTCGCCGTCGAGTTCCAGTCGCTTGAGGCTATAACCATCCGCAAAACGATAGGCGTTGGCAGCCCGGTCGAAATACCACGGAAAGTCGGCGTCGGCCAATACCGCCAGGTAGCGTCGCAGGCTGCGTGTGCTGGGCCGGCGTCCATCCTCGGCAATACGCTCCTTGAGCGCTTCGAACGAATGCCGCCCCTCATCGATCGCGTTGAGCAAGCGGACTAACAGAACGATCTTCGGCTCGGTCGTACGTTCGATGATTGGATCCCCCCAGGAGTGCCACGACGGCGGTGTCATGGCGAGCCCTTCGACTTCGCACCTACGGCGCTGCGCTCAGGACAGGCGAGTCGAGCCACGCGCTTCAAAGCTCATGCTGCGAGGCCGTGGCTCGACTCCGCTCCCCTGCGGTCGCTACGCTCGCCATGACACACCGCCACGACACCGGAAGCGTAGCACTCCGACGGTCATTTGTGTGCCAATTATACGGCGCAAGGAATCAAAGTTTCCTCAACGCGGGGGTCGGCTCGAAGGCAGCCGCGGCGTATACTCCGCCCAGCCGGCTCCGTGCGAAAGGTCGCCCGGGGTAAGGCCTCGGAGGCCGTACACGTTCGCGCAATCGGCTTCGGAGGCGAGCATCGAAAATGCTCGCTCCAGCGCGGGCCCAGAGCCCGAATATGGTCGGTGGTATCGGCCTCTTGGAATGCGATGGACGCATTGCTGAAAGTAGGAAAGCCACGCCGGTTCGCCTGCTGGTTGCTTTCGATGCGGCGCCAGGTGGCCGACTATGAGGCCGAGGACGAAGGCGGCGCCGATGATGAGGAGGGTGATGCTTCGGCTCATCATCGGCGCCGGTGCTTAGGTGCTGGCGTGCTCGGGGGTTGGGGTGGCGCCGGGCGGATCGAGCGAGGGAATCTTGCTGAACTTGAGCTTGTCGGGGGCGTCGGGGTCGACGTCGGCGAGCACGTGGTCGCCGGCGACGAAGGTGCCCTTGAGCATCTCCTCGGCCAGTTCGTCCTCGACGCTGCGCTGGATCGCGCGGCGCAGCGGACGGGCGCCGTACTGCGGATCCCAACCCTTTTGCGCAAGCAGCACCTTCGCGGCGTCGGTGACCTTGAGGTGCATGTCCTGAGCGCGCACTTCGCGCATGACCTTCTCCAACTCCAAGCCGACGATCTGTTCGATTTGCGGCTTGGTCAGCTGGTGGAAGACGACGACCTCGTCGACGCGATTGAGAAACTCCGGCCGGAACGTGTGCTTGACTTCCTCGAGCACCTTGTTCTTCATCCGCTCGTAGTTCTTGGTCTCGTCTTCGTCGGAATTCTTCTGCAGGCGGAAGCCGATGTCGGTGGTCGTCTGCATGCCGGTCGCGCCCACGTTGGACGTCATCACGATCACGCAATTCTTGAAATCGACTTGGCGGCCTTGCGAATCGGTCAGGCGGCCGTCGTCGAGGACCTGCAGCAGCAGGTTGAAGACGTCGGGATGCGCTTTCTCGATCTCGTCGAGCAGCACCACGGCATACGGGCGACGGCGCACGGCTTCGGTCAGTTGTCCGCCCTCTTCGTAGCCGACGTATCCCGGAGGCGCGCCGACCAGGCGCGAGACCGAGTACTTCTCCATGTATTCCGACATGTCGATACGAATCATCGACTCCTCGTCGTCGAACAAGAACTCGGCCACGCTGCGTGCGACCTCGGTCTTGCCAACGCCGGTCGGGCCCAAGAAGATGAACGACCCGATCGGGCGGTTGGGACTCTTGAGTCCGGCCCGCGACCGACGAATCGCGCGGGTGATCACTTCGACGGCTTCGTTCTGGCCGACGATCCGCTCGTGCAGCGACTCCTTCATGTTGAGCAGCTTCTGCGTCTCGGCTTGAGCCAGTCGGCTGACCGGAATCTTCGTCCAGGCCGAAACGATCGTGGCGATGTCTTCTTCGGTCACTTCGATCGGGCGATCGCCTTGCGACGAACGCTTGGCCTGCCACTCTTGCTCGAGCTTGGACTTCTGCGTGCGCAGGGTTTCCTCGCGGTCCCGAAGGTCCGAGGCCTTGTCGAACTCGGAATTCTTGACGACGGTGTCGCGCTCGCCGACGATCTTGCGCAGCTGGGCTTCCAGTTCGCGTACGGCCGGCGGGGCCAACGTGGCCTGCAAGCGCACGCGCGACGAGGCTTCGTCGATCAAGTCGACGGCCTTGTCGGGCAAGAAGCGATCGGTGATGTAGCGATCGCCCAGCCGCGCTGCAGCCGCGAGCGCTTCGTCGGTGATCTTGACCTTGTGATGCTGCTCGTAACGCTCGCGCAGCCCTTTGAGAATCTCGATGGTCTCTTCGATGCTGGGCTCGCCCACCAGCACCGGTTGGAAGCGGCGCTCCAGCGCGGAATCTTTCTCGATGTGCTTGCGGAACTCGGTGAGCGTGGTCGCACCGATGCATTGCAGTTCGCCGCGCGCGAGCGCGGGCTTGATGATGTTGCTCGCGTCGATGGCACCCTCGGCGGCGCCAGCGCCGACCAGGGTGTGCAACTCGTCGATGAACAGGACGATCTCGCCGGCCGCGCCGCGGATCTCGTCCATGACGCGCTTCATGCGCTCCTCGAACTCACCGCGATACTTGGTGCCCGCCACCAATCCGGCCAAGTCCAGCGTGATCACGCGCTTGTCGCGCAGCGGTTCGGGGATGTCGCCCACGATCACGCGCTGGGCCAACCCCTCGGCGATTGCGGTCTTGCCGACGCCGGGTTCGCCGATTAGCGCCGGGTTGTTCTTCGTGCGGCGCGCGAGAATTTGGATGACGCGCTCGATCTCGCTATTGCGGCCGATCACCGGATCGAGTTTGTTTTCACGCGCGAGCTGGGTGAGATCGCGGCCGTAGGAATCCAAGGTCGGCGTCTTCGATTTGCCCTTGGGCGCGGGCGGCTGCCCCTCGGCACCCAGCAGCGAGGTCGTCTGAACCCGGACCTTGGCCGGATCGACGCCTAAGTTGGTCAGCACGCGCGCGGCCACACCTTCGCCTTCGCGAATGAGGCCCAGCAGCAAGTGCTCCGTACCGATATAGTTGTGGTTGAGCTGTCGCGCTTCTTCAAATGCGAGCTCGATCACGCGCTTGGCGCGCGGCGTAAAGACCATCTCTTGCTGCACGGTCTGCCCGCCGCGTCCGACGATCGCTTCGACTTCTTGGCGCACTTTGGCCAAGTTGACGCCGAGCGACTCGAGCACTTTTGCGGCCAAGCTCTCGCCTTCGGAGATGATCCCGAGCAGGATGTGCTCGGTTCCGATGTAGTTGTTTCCGAGGCGCTGGGCTTCTTCTTGTGCCAATACGATGCTGCGCCGCGCTCGCTCGGTAAACGGTTCCCACATGGACATACGCTAAATTTCATCCTCCGGGTCGTCGCGCTCTCTAACGAGCCCTACTTGGTTCTACCCCGATGAGTTGCCAACGGCCTTGCCCCGTTAACGTGTCGACGGGGCCGCGGGGTTGCGCGGGCGCATCCTTAGAAGGTAAAGCGCAGGCCCAAAAATCCGGCGGTGGTCCCTCCCTCGCGGGTCGATTTGATCACGCGAATCTCGATGGCGGTAAACGGGGCTACTTGCTTGCCTGCAAAGATGGTGATGACCGGTCCGACGGTGCGATCGGCCGAAAGGGTCCCGATGCCCGCGCCCGCCCCGACGAAGGCCCCCCCGAAGCCGCCCCCGGTAAATCCGCGCACCTCGCCGGTAATCGCGTACCCGCCTTGCTTTGCCAAGGGCACGAACACCGTCGCCTGCACCTCGACGGGTACCGCCGGGATCGACGCGCCGGTGCTGAGCATGACGGCGCCGCCCGTCGTTGACGGCGAGCTTGACGTATAGCCCCCGCCCGCGACCGAGATATCGGCCCGCGCCGGAAGGGTTAGGCCGGTAATCGCCGCGGCGAATGCCGCGCACAGCATCGTCCATCGCATTTCGCGCTCTTAGGCGCCGCGCCGCCTCAGGCCTCGTGGGTTCCCCCGTCGCGGAAACTATCGAACGACACCGAAGGTTCTTACGGCATATGCCTACTGTAGAACAGGTCCGCGAGTCACTCGCCGTCGTCAAAGACCCCGAACTCGATTTGGGAATTTTGGATTTAGGTCTGGTCTATGACGTTGCCGTCGAAGGCGACGCCGGGGAGCACGTCACCGTCACGATGACGTTGACCTCGCCGATGTGCCCGGTCGGTCCGATGTTCAAGCAATCGGTCGAGAGCAACGTCAAATCCATCGAGGGCGTCAAGACCGCCACGGTCGATATCACGTTTACGCCCCCCTGGGATCCCAAGACGATGGCCTCCGACGACGTCAAGGTGCTGCTGGGCATTTGGTAGGCCCGTCCCGCGACCGCGATGATCCATGACGAACATTTAGTCGAATACGGCTTGCGACGGTGGCTGGTGGTCGTGGGCGTTATGTCGGCGACGCTGCTGCAAGTGCTCGATGCGACCATCGTCAACGTCGCGTTGCCGACGATCCAAGGCAACATGGGCGCCAACTTCGACGAAGGCGCTTGGATCGTTACGGCCTACATCATTGCTGCGGTCATCGTGATCCCGTTGACGCCGTGGCTGCAGCAGATCTTCGGCCGGCGCCAATACTACGTCGGCGCGATCGTCGGCTTTACGATCACCTCGGCGTTGTGCGGCCTCTCGACCTCGCTGGACGAACTGGTCTTCTTTCGTGTCCTGCAAGGACTGTGCGGCGGCGGGCTAATCGCGACCGGCCAGGCAATTATGCGCGACACGTTCCCGGCCAAAGAGCTGGGCAAGAGTCAGGCGCTGGTCTCGATCGGCGCGATCGTCGGCCCGTCGATCGGGCCGACGCTGGGCGGTATCCTCACCGACGCGCTCTCGTGGAACTGGATCTTCTACATCAACGTGATTCCGGGCGTCGCGTCGGCGCTGCTGTGCGCGATGCTGCTGCGCAATCCGCCCAAGCGAGGAAAGGTGTCGTTCGACGGTATGGGCTTAGCCCTTATGGCGACCGGCTTGGGTTGCCTGCAGTACGTCTTAGACGAAGGCGAGCGCTACGACTGGTTCAACGACCGCAATATCCTCACCGTCGCCGTCGTTGCGATCGTCGCGCTGATTTCGTTCGTCTATTGGGAACTCAAGGTGGTCAAGAATCCGATCGTCGACCTGCGCATCCTGACGCGCAACCGTACCGTCGCGATCGGCTGCCTGCTGGCCATGTCGCTGGCGATCGGACTGTTTGGCGGCGTGATCTTGGCGCCGCAGTATCAGCAATCGCTGCTCAATTTTACGGCCACGCTGTCCGGCGAATCGATCTTGATTCGAGCGCTCGCGATCGGGCTGATGACGCCGGTGACGCTGTTCTTGCTCAACCGAATGCGCGTTCGTCCCATGATTCTGATCGCTGCCGGCTTCCTGATCGTCGCCTATGCCAACTTCGCAACCGCCGCGGTCGTTACGACGCAGAGCACGTTCGAAACGTTCGTCGCCCCATTGTTCGTCGGCGGGATCGGCTTCGGCATGATCTTCGTGCCGCTTTCGGTGGCGGTCTTGAGTTCCGTGCAAGGCATCGACACGCAGAAGGCCACGTCGCTGCAGAGCCTCTGCCAGCAGTTGGGCGGATCGATCGCGACCGCGTCGCTCGTAACCCTGCTCGATCGGCGCAGCGCGTTTCACCTCGACGCGCTGGCCGGGAATATCAATTTGGGCAGCGTCGCCGTCGCGCGCGCCCTGCAAGCACATGC
>DATCDS010000004.1:0-4862 GCA_036510515.1 Vulcanimicrobiaceae bacterium | reverse complement strand
GGCGGGCACGCAATATTACATCACTCTTTCCCCGCAGTACCACCTAGATCGTGATTTCACGGTCTTCGGTCAGGTCACCAGCGGCTTCGACGTGCTCGCCCGCTTGATCGAATCCGACCGCATCCTGCGCATCGAAAGGCTCCCCGATGTCACGCTGTAAACTCGCGCTCCCGCTGTGCTTCGCGCTGACCGCATGCGGGCATCCCGGCAACCTTCCCGTCGACGTCAAGCAATGCGACACCGTTTTGCAAGGCAGCACGGTGTCGATCACGGGGCTGTTCGAAAACGAGGCCGACAAACCGGCGCGCGACGCCCGTTTGCAGATCGACTTTTACCACGACTTCAAATTCACGCGCGTCACCGGCGTCGCCGATTTCAACCCCAACCTCGAACCCCAGACGCGGCGTTCCGTCGCGCTCATCCTCGCCGGCGCGCAAGGCGTCAATGGCCAAGCCCAACGCTGCGCCGTCGTCCACATCGACTACGCCGATGGAACGACCGCCGACGCCCCGGGTTCGTGATCGCGAGCTCAGAAGACGTGTTTTGAATCGAGAAGGATCGTGACGGGGCCGTCGTTGAGGAGTTCGACTTGCATGTCGGCGCCGAACTCGCCGTAGGCGACGGGGATGCCGGTCGCGGCGATTGAGGCGCCGACGCGTTCGTAGAGCGGTTTGGCGATCTCTTCGCGAGCGGCGGCGATAAACGACGGGCGGCGGCCTTTGCGGACGTCGCCGTGCAAGGTGAACTGCGAAACGAGCAGGATCGATCCGCCGATGTCGCCGACGCTTCGGTTCATCAGCCCGGCGTCGTCGCAGAAGATGCGCAGGGTCACGACCTTCTCGGCCATCCAGCGCGCGTCGGGGTCGCCATCGTCGCTGCCGACGCCAAGCAGCACCAGCAGACCGTTGTCGATTTCGCCGGTAACGCGCGAACCGACGCTGACGCTCGCACGGGTGACGCGTTGCACGACGGCGCGCATTAGTGCCAGAAGATCGAGGAGACGGCGAAGAAGAGGTTCTCGCGGCGCTCGAGGACGCGACGGTAGAAATAGCCGGCCCAATGCGTGCCGAACGGGACGTAGACGCGCAGGCGGTAGCCCTCGGCGACGAGTTGACGCTGGACTTCGGGGCGGCAACCGTAGAGCATTTGGAACTCGAAGCGCTCGGATGCGATGCCGTTCTCGCGTGCGAAGGTCTTGATGTGGGCGATGATGCGGCGGTCGTGGGTCGCGATGCCGGGATAGGTACCGTCGATCAGCAGGCGTTTGGCGCACTCCAGATATGCCGCTCGAATCTCGGACATGGGTTTGATGGCGATGGCGGGGTCTTCGTTATAGGCCCCCTTGCACAGGCGGACCCGCGCGCCCAGTTCGATCGCGCGTTCGACATCGGCGGGCGTGCGCTTGAGGTAGGCCTGCAAGACGGGACCGACGTTGCGATGCCGCGCGAACGCGCGTTCGAAAACGTCGAGCGTTCGCTGCGTAACGGGACTGCCTTCCATATCGATGCGTACGAAGGGATCGTCGTTCTCTTGCGCGCGCTCGAGCACGGCCGCGAGATTCTCCAGCGCAAGGTCCTCGCCGATGAGCAAGCCCATCGCCGTGAGCTTGACCGAGACGTTGGTGCGCAGGCCCGACGAAGCGATCGCACCGAGCATGCGCAGATAGGCGTCGCGAGTTTGCGCGGCGGTTTTGGGTTCGAGCACGTCTTCTCCGAGGAAGTCCAGCGTCGCGGTCATGCCGGCGGCGTTGAGTTCGGCGACGGCGGCCAGCGCCGACTCGATCGTTTCGCCCGCGACGAAGCGTTTGGCCAAAAAAAAGAAGCGTTTTTGAAATGGCGAGTCCGGCGAGAGCAGACGGTCGACAAAGGGCGGCATACGTCGGGGCTATACGACGCGCCGACGCAAAACCCACTGGCCGCCCAGCACCGCCGCCGCCAGGATCGCAAAACCGTAGCACAAGCCTAACGCTGGGGTGACGCCGGCGGCCGAGAGCCGCACGTAGACTTCGACGGGCAACGACGTCGGATGATAGGCCAGCACGCTGGTCGCGCCATATTCGCCGATCGCGCGAAGCCACGCAAACGCAACGCCGGCGCCCAGATTGCCCAGCGCGGCCGGCATAGCGATGCGGGCGAAGATGCGCCATTCGCTCGTGCCCAGGGTCCGCGCTGCCTCTTCGGGCAGTGCGTTTAAGCCACCGAAGGCCGCGCAAGCCGTGATGGCCACGAAGGATCCGGCCACAAAGAACTCGGCGAGCACGACGCCGGGGAATGCGTCCACGATCGGTATGCCATGGGCGAGCAGGACGGCGCCCAGGGGACTGCGGGTGCCCACCACGTGCAGAAGCATGATTCCCGAGGCCACCGGGGGGAACGCCAGCGGCAGGGCCAGGGCAAAGAGCGCGGGCCCGCGCAGCCCGCGGGCGCAGTGCGCCAGCCAGTAGCCCGCCGGCACCCCCAACAGGGTGGCCAGGGCCGTCGCGCACAGCGAGGCGGCCAGCGAGACTTGCAGGGGGCCAAAGCCGCCGTTTCGGAACGCGTCAAAGGCTTGCCCCGGCGGTACCGCTACGAGCAAGGCGAGGATCGGCCCGAACATCGCCGCGACCAAGAGGCCGGTTGCGAACGGAAAGAAACGGCTAGGCGAACCAACGTTCATAAGGCAAACTTTACCAAAACCCTCATCGGGTTGCGAGGCTCGAAGGTCACCCACGCGAACGGAGGCGGGGTGAACCAGAGAACTTGGCGAGTACTCATCGCCGACGATGATCCCGCGGTCTGCGCATTGATCGATACGGTCCTGCGCAAGGGACCCTACGAAATGGTCACATGCGGCGATGCCGAAAGTGCCCTGCTGTCAATCGACTGCGATGGGCCCTTTGACGTTATCATATGCGATTTCATGCTGCCGGGAATCTCTGGGATCGACCTCGTCGAGCGAATTCGCTCGGACGAGCGAACGCGCGCGCTTCCGATCCTGATGATCAGCGGTCACACCAACTATGCGATGGACGGACGCGCTCGGACCGCCGGGGCCGACATCTTTCTCAACAAGCCGTTCTCGATCTCGCAATTACGCTCGGCCGTGAGTACGCTGCTTGACCCGATCCCATCGCAAGGAACCGTCTCGAGCGCAGCCGCACTCTAGGGAACCTAACCGCCGCGCGAACCCCGTTCTCCGATGACCGCCGTCATCAAGATTGCCGTCGTGGCGCTGTCGCTCGCGCTGGACGTTTTTGCCGTCAGCATCGGCGTGGGCGTGCGCGGCGCATCGACGGCGGCCAAGATCCGGATCGGCATCGCCTTCGCGGGCGCCGAGATTCTCATGAACCTCATCGGCGCCGGCCTGGGCCTAGCGCTCGGGCACCTCATCGGCACGGTAGCGGGCTACTTCGGCTTCGCGGCGTTGTTCGGTCTGGGAACGTACATGATCGTCGAAAGTTTGCGCGAGGCCAAACAGCATCGGCCGTTGGACATGAGTCGCGGTTGGGGCTTGGTGATTGCCGCGCTCTCGATCAGCCTGGATTCGTTGGGGATCGGCTTTTCGATTCTGTACATCGGCGTCCCGCTGGTCGCCGCGCTGACCACCATCGGCGTCGTCTCGGTCGCTGCCACCACGTTGGGCGTCACCCTGGGTCGCATGCTGGGCTCGCGGGTCGAAGAGCGCGCCGAGATGTTTGCGGGCATCATCCTGGCGCTGACGGGCGTGGCTTTTGCCGCGCTCAAGGCGCTGAACATAGGCTAACGCGAAAGGCCCCCCATGGACGTTGGAGGGGCGCTGCTCGATCTCGCGCTGGGCGGGGATTCACCCGGGATCGCGGTCGTGGGAACGGGCAAGAACGTGGGAAAGACCGTTGCGGTCCGCGCGATCCTGGGCGCGGCGCAACGGCGCAAGCTCTCGACCGGTCTGGCATCGATCGGGCGCGACGGCGAGGCCGTCGACGCGGCCGACGGTCGACCCAAGCCGCGCTTTTTCTTGCGCGCGGGAACGACGTTCGCAACCGCGCGCGGCGCGCTGCCGTCCAGCCCCGCCGTCGAACTGCTGCGCGTTACCGAAATGCCGACGTCGGCCGGCGTCCTGGTGATCGCGCGCGTGCGCGAGCCGGGGTACTTTGAAATCGTTGGCCCTCCCACCGCTTCGGGCATTCGCGTGACGCTTGCGAACCTGCGCGCGCTCGGCGCGCGCCTGACGATTCTGGATGGCGCCGTCGACCGGGTGGCCGCCATAGCCGGCGACGATCGAGCGATCGTGGTAGCGACCGGCGCGGCCTCGGGTGCGACCATCGACGACGTTGCGACCCAGGCGCGTGCGATGGTCGAGCGTCTGGCAACGCCGGCCTTCGATCCGCTTCGGCCGTTTGTTAAAATTGACGGCGCGTTGACGCCCGGGGCCGCGGCGGAGGCGATCGCGCGCGACGAGCGGCGGCAGATCGTCGTGCGCGACCCATCGCAAATTGCAATCTTCGGACGCGCATTTCTGGGGCTCGCGCCGCGTTTGACCGTTCGTTGCGAACGTCCCCTGCGCGTGGTGGCAACCACGGTCGCTTCGATCGGCGGCGATCGCTATCTGGATCCGGTCGCCCTGGCGCGAGCGGTCGCGCAAGCTACCGGCTTACCGACATTCGACGTCTATGCCTCGGCCCGAGCCGCAGCGTGAACTACGACGGCCTGACCGACGCGACCACGGCGGGAGCGCTCGATCTGGCGTGGCTCGCCGCGCAACTCGAACCGGTCAGCGAATATGGAGCCCGCGTTTTTGAAAAGATCGAGCCGTTTGCCCGCGGCCGCGAAGCGGCGGCCCAGGCATCGGCACGCAGGATAGCCCACGCGGCCGAACAGATCGACGACGCGCTCGCGGACGCTGTT
>DATCDS010000003.1:0-6224 GCA_036510515.1 Vulcanimicrobiaceae bacterium | reverse complement strand
TGATCGCCGAATCCCCAGAGATCGGCGGAATTCATCGGCAGATGATTGGTCAGCACGTCTAGGTATTTGAGCGAGTACAGCAGGTTGGCAAAGAACGTGATCGACAGCACGACCGCCGCGATCCGGTAACGCCACGCGAAGGCGGCGCCGGCGATAATGAAGAGAAAGCCATCGTAGATGTAACGCTCGTGCATGCGCGTATCGAGCATGAAGAACGCTAGGGTCAGCAGCGCCGCCGACTCGATCAGCGCGCGCGACGTCTTGGCCGCGACGTAGCGCCACAGGATCAGCGCGGTGGCGGCCAGGACCAGCGCCATCCCCCAGAACCACTGCGGGATCCACAGGATCGCCTGCGAGTCGGGCTGCCAGAAGGGCGAACGGATCGTCCACAAATTGAACGCGTTGACCGACGACACGGCGTAAATCGAGGTGCCGAAGCGGTAGCGATCGATCAGCCACACAAAGGCGTCGATCGGGTTGAAGGTCGGGTGAAACGGCAACGCCACGACCAGTGCCAGCACCAACGACGCCACGACGCCGACGATCGAACGCTTGAGTCTTTGCGATCCGCTTGGCCCGACAAACGCATAAGCGATCAGCAAAGGAACCAAGATCGCCGCTTCGGGCTTCATAAGAATCGATGCCGACAGCGCGAGCCACGCGACCGGGATATACCAGGACGCGGGGCGTTCGTCGTCTTCGGCGCGCACCAGCAAATAGATCGCCGCCAGGGCCAGGCTTCCGCCCACCGATTCGACTTGTCCCCACAGTGACGAGATCAAGATCGTCGCCGGATTGAGGACGTAGAAGGCCGCGATCGCGACCGCCCAGCGCACGTCCACGAAGCGCCGCGCGAGGGCAAAGAGCAGCAGCCCAATCAGGAGATCGCAGACGATCGCCGGCAACTTGATCAGGACGCGCAGGATCGAGAGCGAGGGATCGCCGTGCGCGAAGAACGTCGTCCAAACATGTCCGACCCCCGCCAGCACGTAGAGATAGCCCGGCGGATAGTCGGCAAAGCCGGCTCGATCGTAGAACGCCCAGAGCGGTTGCTGCGCGGCGGTCATCGACCACGACATGAAGGATTGCACGTCGTTGTGGAACCCGTCGTTGGTGATGTACGCCAGGCGCAACAGGAAGCCGACCAACAGTATGGCCGCCAACGTCCACTTGGTGATGGGTCGAACCGTCATGCGAGGCTCTCTCTTAGGAAATCACCGACGGCGCCCGATGCATAGCGCTCGATGCGTCCCAGGTGTTCTGCAATAGCCCGCCGCGCGGCCTCTCTCGCGCCCAACTCCTCGAGGGCCGCCACCACGCGCGCCGCCGCGTCGGCGGGGATCGGTCCGCCACCGGCATAGGCCGATGCCACCGCCGAGCGCGCCGTGCCCGGCTCCTGGCCCAGCGCCCAAACGACCGGAAACGTCCATTTTCGCCGCGCGATATCGTTGGCGGCCGTCTTGCCGGTGGCGTCCGCAGACGCCCAGATCCCAAGGACGTCGTCTCGAATTTGGAAGGCCATGCCGAACGCCGCCCCCAGTTCGCGATAGCCCGCCGCCGCGTCGCCGTCCGCGCCGCCGCAATAGGCACCCAACTCGCACGCCGCACCGAACAACGCCGCGGTCTTCGCCGCGATCATCGCCTCGTATTCGGCCAGGCCCACGAGCGGCTCGCCTTCGAAGCGCAGATCGGCCGCCTGCCCGTCGCACATCACGCGATGCGCGCGATGCAGCGCCACGATCATGTGCAACACGCTCTGCGACGCAAGCTCCGCGTGCGCGCGCGCCAGCGTGAGAAAGCTGATCGCGCACATTGCGTCGCCGGCGTTGAGCGCTTGGGCGACGCCGAACTGCGCCCAGAGGGTCGGGCGGCCGTGGCGTAACTCGTCACGATCTTCGATATCGTCGTGCACCAGCGAGTAGTTGTGCAAGATTTCGACGGCCGCGGCGGCATCGAGCGCGCGTGCGGCGTCGGCCCCCAGATCGGCGGCAACGCGCAACACCAACTGCGGGCGCAGGCGCTTGCCGCGACGATTGGCCGGATAGCGGCCGTAGCCGAAATGGTAGTCCAGCATCTGGGCGACCTGCGGGCCGGCGCCCCCATCGCGAACGCAGGCCTCTAGGTGTCGTTCGAAGTCGCGCGTCGGATCAGGCGGGTTGACGAGCCAGGTCCTCCATGCGCTTTTCGGTCGCATCGACCAGCCAGCCCGGCGTGGAAGCGCCCGACATGAGGCCGGCGATCTTCACACCGTCGAACCACTGCGCCTGCAGTTCGTCGGGTCCCTCGATGTGATGCGCGCGCGCGCCGGCCATTTCTGCCAACTCCGCTAAATGTTTGGTGTTGGCCGACGTCTTGCCGCCGACAACGACCATCACGTCGACTTCTTTTGCCAAGCGCAGTGATTCGCTCTGGCGGTTGTTCGTATCGGTGCAGATCGTGTTCACCGCGCGCACTTCGTAATATTTGAGCGACATCGCGCGCACGATGTCGGTGAAGCGTTCGCGCGAGTAGGTCGATTGCACGACCACGCCCACCTTGCTGGCGCGCGGAAGCCTGGCGACGTCTTCGACCGTTTCGATGCACCACGCGCCGGGAACGTGGCTGAGCGTGCCCTTGACCTCGGGGTGATGCGGATCGCCGACGACGGCGATCTTGTATCCGTCGGCCCGCAGGCGTTCGGCTTGTACGTGAATCTTGGTGACCATCGGACAGGTCGCATCGATGACTTCCAGGCCTTTGATTTTGGCGATCTCGAAGACCTCCACCGGCAAGCCGTGGGCGCGAACGAACAGCGCTCCGCTATCGACCTCGTCGATCGACTGCGCGTTTTTGAGCCCGCGGTCGGCGAGCGACGCGACCATCTGCGGATTGTGAACGACGTTGCCCAGGGTCGTGACGTCGTCGCGGGCAGCGATGGCTTCTTCGGCTTTCTTGACCGTAATGGCCACGCCGAAGCAGAACCCCTGAACGCGCGCCTTACGTATTTCCACCGATGTTCTCCGCTAGCGCCGCAATGGCGCCCATCACTTCATCGGTAAACTTCGCCAGGTCCTCACGAGTTGCTTTCCTTCCCGCGGGCAATCGCATCGGCTTTCCGTATGCGACTTTCATCTGAGCGAACTGACGGGAGCGCGCCGTCCCGACCAGCGCGGCGGGCACGACCGGCACCCCGGCCAGCGAGGCCAGCAGCGCCACGCCTTCGCGCGCCTCGCGCGTGCCGTCGAGGTTTCGGCCGCCTTCGGGGAAAATGCCGATGCAGCCACCGGCCCGCAGCACCGCCACCGAGCGTTTGATCGCCGCGGTCGCGCTGCCGTGGCGGTCGACCGGGTAAGCGCCGAACGACGTGATCATCGCTCCGAGTACCGGGATGGCAAACAGCTCGGACTTGGCCATATACGAGATGCGTCGCGGACAATAGGCTCCCAAGATCGGCGGATCGAGGTTCGAGCGATGATTGGACGCAATAATGAGCGGGCCGTGGAGCGGCACGTTCTCCCGACCGTACGCGCGCACGCGCCAGAGCAACCGCGAGACGATGTAGATGAGCGTACGCGCGACGCCATACGTCGTCACGGCGCGCCGCCCCGAGCGCGCTCCGCGATCGCGCAGATCGCGTCGACGACCGCCTCGGCATCCAGGTCGCTCGAATCGATCGCGTGCGCGTCGGTGGCGGCGACCAGCGGCGAGATCGCGCGGTTGCGATCCAGTCGATCGCGCTCTTCGATCTCCTCGGTCAAGCGGTGCGTGGAGACATCGACGCCCGCGGCCTGCAACTGTGCGCGGCGGCGCTCGACGCGCGCGCGCACCGACGCGGTGAGGAAAATCTTGACGGCGGCGTGGGGTAATACGACCGTGCCGATGTCGCGCCCGGCCATCACGACGCTGGCGGAGTCGGCGATTCGCCGCTGCTCTTCCACCATCGCCGCGCGGACCGCCGGATGCGCGGCGATCGTCGACACGATCGCGGTGACTTCGTTGGAGTCCAAATCGGCCTGGTCGAGCTCGCGGCCGCCGGCGAAGATGCGAAAACCCAGGGGCGCGCCGGCATCCAGCGTCACCCCGATGTTGTTGTCGCGACAGAGATTGGTCAGCGCCGGCTCGTTGTCGATTTCCGTCCGCGTGTGCAGCGCGAGGTACGCCAGCGCGCGATACATCGCCCCGGTGTCGAGGTAGAGGATATCCAGACGCCGCGCCAGCGTGCGCGCCACGGTCGTTTTGCCCGACGCGGCGGGCCCGTCGATAGCGATTTGCAGGGCCGTCTTCACGACGCCGCGCTTTCGTGCAGCCGTCTCCCCGGCCCCCCAAGGCTGCAAGCCAAGGCGCGGCTAACCACACGTCGTGGCTAAGGCGCGTTCGGTCTTCTTTTGTTCGGGTTGCGGATTCGAGTCGACGCGGTGGCTGGGGCGTTGTCCGCAGTGCGAAGCCTGGAACACGTTCGACGAGCGCCCGTTCGCGGTGGCGACGGTGCGGACGAGCGGCAAGGCGGCGGTGCAGCGCGCCGGGGTTACGCCGATTGCGCTGCAGGCCATCGAAAGCGCGCGCGTTCCGCGACGCTCGACGGGCCTGCCCGAGTTCGACGCCGTCCTGGGCGGGGGCATCGTTGCGGGCAGCTTGACGCTCGTCGGCGGCGCACCGGGCGCGGGCAAATCTACGCTGGCGCTGCAGATCGCAGCGCGCCTGGCCGTCGACGCGCCGGTCGTCTACGTCTGCGGCGAAGAATCGGCCGCGCAGATCAAATTGCGCGCCGCGCGCTTGGGCGTCGAAGGGTCGCAGTTGCTGGTCTTCGCCGAGACCAACCTGCGCGCCGTCTTGGATCAGCTCGATGCGATCGCGCCGCTGACGCTGATCGTGGATTCGATTCAAACGGTCTGGCTGCCCGAAACCGAATCCTACGCCGGCAGCGTCACGCAAGTCCGCGACTGCACGCAGGCGCTCATGGAGTTCGCCAAACGCACGGGCTGCTCGACGTTTATCGTCGGGCACGTGACCAAGGACGGCGCGATCGCCGGGCCGCGCTTGCTCGAGCATTTGGTCGATACCGTCTTGTACTTCGAGGGTGAGAACACCGGCGAATATCGCATCCTGCGCGCGTACAAGAATCGCTTCGGCTCGATCGACGAGATCTGCGTCTTCGGCATGCACGACGACGGCCTGCGCGAGATCGCCAACCCATCGGAACTCTTTCTCTCCAACCGATCCGTTCGACCCAGCGGTTCGTGCGTGGTCGCGTCGATCGTCGGCTCGCGCCCGGTCCTCATCGAAGTGCAGGCGCTCGTCGGCGAAACCAGCTATGGAACGCCGCGCCGGTTGGCCAACAATTTGGACCAGGGGCGCCTGGCGATGATCTTAGCGGTGCTCGAACGTCGCGTCGGCTTGCAGTTGGGATCGCACGACGTCTACGCGTCGGTTGCCGGCGGCTTGCGCGTCGTGGAACCGGCCGCAGATTTGGGCATCGCGCTGGCCATCGCGTCCTCGTTCCGCAACGTCGCGCTGGCGCCGCACGCGGCGGCGTACGGCGAACTGGGGCTCTCGGGCGAAGTACGCGCGGTCAACGCCGCGGGCCGCCGCGACGCCGAAGCGCGCAAACTCGGCTACGCAACGATCTATTCGCCCGAAAACTGCACCGATGTGGCGCAAGCGATCCACCTCGCGTTGCCGTGACCTTCGAAATCGTTCCGAATCTCTCGGAGGGACGCAACGAAGCGACCATCGATGCGGCGGTCGCTTCGGTGCTTGCGACCGGCGCGCGCGTCCTTCACCGCACCTCCGACGCGATCCACAACCGCAGCGTGCTCACGATCGCCGGCGACGAGCGCGAGGTGCTCGACGCCGCAATCGCGCTGGCCGGCGTCGCCGCGCAACGCATCGACTTGCGCCGCCACCAGGGCGTACATCCGCGCATCGGCGCGCTCGACGTCCTGCCCTTCGTTCCCCTCGACGGCGCGACGATGGAACGCGCCGTCCACCTGGCACACCAGGCCGGCACGGCGATCTGGGAGCGGTGGCGGATTCCGTCGTTCTTCTATGGAGAGGCGGCGCTTGCGCCAGGGCGCCGCCTGTTGGCCGAGGTCCGGCGCGGCGGCTTCGAGGGACTCGACGCGCGCTTTGGCCGGGCGGACTGGGCCCCCGATGTCGGCGACGTCGCCAAGCACGAAGGCGCGGGAGCCATCGCCATCGGTGCGCGCGAGATCCTGGTCGCCTTCAACGTCGTGCTGGAGAGCGGC
>DATCDS010000002.1:0-9185 GCA_036510515.1 Vulcanimicrobiaceae bacterium | reverse complement strand
ATTTCATCGCGCACTACCGCGCCGTCAAGACGCGCTTCCTCTCGCACGCCGACCGCGCGAACGCGACGTCGCCCTATCCCGTCTCGCATTGCGATCTGTGCGCGTGGCAGGAGCGCTGCACGACGCAACTCGACGAGGCCGATCACCTCAGCCGCGTCGCGGGCATGCGCCGCGGTCAGGTCGATCGTTTGGGCGCTGCCGGGATCGCTACCCTCGAACAGCTCGCGGCGCGCGACCAAGACGATCGGCCCAGCCGTATCGCCGCGCCGACGTGGCGGAAACTGTCCACCCAAGCCCGCCTTCAAGAAGAACAACGACGCGCGATCGCCGCCGACGAGCCCGCTCCTTACAAATTCTTGATCTTACCTCCCGACACGGAAACGACGGCCGCGCGCGGCTTGGGCGCGCTTCCGCCGCGCAGTGCCGGCGATGTCTTCTTCGATATGGAGGGCGATCCGTTCGCCACCGATGGCGATCGCTGGTTCGGCGCGGCCAGCGGCTTGGAATATCTTTTCGGCGTGCATACGATCGATGGCGGCTTTACGGACTTCTGGGGCTGCGATCGCAGCGGAGCGCCGACGCCGCGTCACTTCGCGGCCGAGCGCCGGGCCTTCGAGGCCTTCGTCGACTACGTCGTCCGACGCCGCGCCGCTCATCCCGACCTGCACATCTATCATTACGGTTCGTACGAGCAGACGGCGATGAAGACATTGATGGAGCGTCATCGTACGCGAGAAGATGACATTCACGCGCTGCTGCGCGAAGGGTGCTTTGTCGATCTCTATCGCATCGTGAAGCAGTCGGTCATGATCGGCCAGCCACGGTACGGCATCAAGTATCTCGAACCGTTCTACGAGAAGCGCGCGCGTACGGGCGTCAAGAAAGGCGACGATTCGATCGTCGCCTTCGAGAGCTGGTTAACCTCGCGCGCGCAGGGCGCGCCCGACGACGCGATCCTGGCCGACATCGAGCAGTACAATCGTTTCGATTGCGAATCGACCCTGCACTTGCTGGATTGGTTGTGGGCGCTGCGCGACGCGAACCCCAACGCGGTCGTCCAGCCTCCCGACGTTGCCGACGAGGAACCATCGAAGCGATCGATCGACGCGCGCACCAGGCGTCAACAACGTGAGGCGGAGTTGCACGCGACGCGCGCGCGCCTGCTCGCGAACCTTCCGGTCGAACTCGAACCCGGTGAGGCCGCGCGCCTTCCCGAACCGCAGCGCGCTGCATGGCTGTTCTCCGAAATGCTGCTCTTCTACGATCGCGAATCTAAGCCGGAGTGGTGGGCGTATCACGACGCTTGCGATACGTTCGTCGACACGCCGGCGGATCTGGTTGACGCGCATTCGTCGGTGCTGGCGGGCCTCACGCCGCTGGGCGAACGTGAGGATGGGGCGACGCTCTTCTCCTATCCGGCGCAGCAACACCGGATCAAAGCCGGAGACTCATACCACGATCCTGCGACGCGACGGGCATGCGGCAAGGTCGTCGATCTCGACGACCAAACGCAGCGCATCGCGATCGCGCTACGCCAAGGCGTGCCCGTGCCGTCGGCCCTGATCGAAGCGCCGACATCGCTGGGCGACGCGCTCGAGGCCTCGCTGCTGCGAAGTGCCGGCGCCTTGTTGGGCGGGCGCGGAGCCGCCGCGCCGCGCAACCCACTCTACGACGTGCTGCTAAAGCGGGCACCGCGTTTGACGGACCGGCCAAGCGGCGCGATCGTTCAACCCGACAACCCGAACGCCCAGTCGCTTCTCGCGCTCGTGCGAGCCCTTGATTCCAGCTACCTCTTCGTGCAAGGGCCGCCCGGCGCGGGCAAGACCTACGTTGCCGCCGCCACCATTCTGTCGCTCCTGACCCAAGGCAAACGCGTCGGCATCGCGGCGCCGACCCACAAAGCCGCGCACAATCTTCTCGACCGCATCGCGGATATGGCGATCGAACGCGGGGTTTCGTTTCGCGGCATGCATCGCGCAGCGAGCAAGAAGGACGCCTACGTCCCAAAGGACGGCGCGGGCGATTTCGTGGCCACGCTCGCAAAGGCGCCGACGTTCGAGAACGACTATCAACTCTATTCGGGAACCGCGTGGCTCTACGCAAGCGAAAAAGCCGCGGGCGCGCTCGACTATCTCTTCGTCGACGAAGCCGGGCAAATGGCGCTCCCCACCTTTGCAGCGATGGCGCCCGCCGCAGCCAATATCGTCCTACTCGGCGATCCCGCACAGCTATCGCAAGTTTCGCATGCGTCGCACCCCGGCGATGTCGGCCTCTCGGTCTTACAATATCTGCTTGGCGATGCGCCGACGATCGCGCCCGAACGCGGAATGTTCCTCACCACGTCGTGGCGGATGCACCGCGACATCTGCCGATTCGTCTCCGAGATCTCCTATCGCGGCCGGTTGCACGAACATCCTAACTGCAATCGTCAAACGATCTTCTCGCCGGGTCTGGTCGGTTCGGGCCTGCGCTATCTTCCCGTCGATCATGAGGGAAATCGCAATCGCTCCCCCGAGGAAGCGGGGCGCATCGCCGATGAAATCGCCACACTCCTCGATGGCGAGTTGGTCGACCAAGACGGCGGCCGGCGCGCGATTGCCCCCGAGGATATCATCGTTGTGGCGCCCTACAACGCGCAGCGCCAGGAGATCGAACGTGCGATCGCCCAGCGCGTCGGGCGAAACGTCGAGGTCGGCACGGTCGACAAATTTCAAGGGCGCGAAGCCTACGTCGTCTTCTATTCGATGGCGACGTCCAGCGGCGAAGATATGCCGCGCAACGCGGATTTCCTGTTCGCGCGAAACCGCATGAACGTCGCGGTATCGCGCGCGCGCGCGTTGGCCGTTCTCGTCGCTTCCCCGCGTCTTCTCGAAGCCGCCACGCCCAGCGTCGACGCGATGCGTCTGCTCAACGGCCTCGATCGCTTCTTAGAACTCGCGCGATAGCGAGACAACGAAACGAGCCCGGCAGATGGTGCCGGGCTCGTTTCGTTGGTGCGCGCGGTGCCCTAGAGATCTTCGGGGTTGATGCCCTTGATCTTGTCGTACTGCGTTTTCTTGGGAGGTGCGGTAACCGCGGCGTGTTCGTCGTATTCGCCTTCGTACTGCACCGTGAGCGGCTCGCGGCTGCGTTCGTACGCGGTCGCCAGGCGACTCATGCCGTCGCCGTTGGCACCCATCACTTCGGCCAGGGCGGCGTCGTCGGCCGTCATGCCCATGCTCGCAAACGCCAGTTCGAAATTCGGCGTACGCGGGCGTCCGTCTTCGTCGACGTCCTGACCTTCGGGCTCGATCTGAATGTTGCGATAGCGCGACATTCCCGTACCGGCCGGAATCAGTTTGCCGATGATGACGTTTTCCTTGAGGCCCAGCAGCGGATCGTGCTTGCCTTTGATCGCGGCGTCGGTGAGAACGCGCGTGGTTTCTTGGAACGACGCCGCCGACAGAAACGATTCGGTCGCCAGCGACGCTTTGGTCACGCCCAGCAGCACCGGGTTTGCCGTCGCGCGCTCGCCGCCCTTGGCCTTGATCTTTTCGTTGGTTTCGGCAAACGTCGCGACCTCGATCAACTGACCGGGAAGCATCAGCGTGTCGCCGCCTTCGGTGATCTTGACCTTGCGCATCATCGCTCGCACGATCACTTCGATGTGCTTGTCGTTGATGTCCACGCCCTGCGAACGGTAGACCTTCTGCACTTCTTGAACCAAATAGTTCTGCAGTGCGGTCTCGCCCTTGATGCGCAGAATATCGTGGGGATTGAGGGATCCCTCGTTGAGCTGATCGCCCGGCAGCACGTCGTCGCCCTCGTGCACCGCTAGGTGCGTACCGTATGGAACGTCGTATTCGTGCTCTTCGCCGGTTTCGTCGACGACCAGAACCATCCGATGGTGCTTGTCGTCGACGATCTTCACCTTGCCGGCGATTTCGGTGATCGTCGCTTGGCCCTTGGGCTTACGCGCTTCGAAGATTTCCTCGACGCGCGGCAGACCGGTGATGATGTCGGCCGTCGCCACGCCGCCGGTGTGGAAGGTTCGCAGCGTGAGCTGCGTACCGGGCTCGCCGATGGATTGCGCGGCGATGATGCCGACGGCCGTACCGATGTCGGCGTGTCCGCCGGTCGCCAAATCGCGACCGTAGCACATCGCGCAGACGCCGTACTTGGCCTGACACGTAAGGACCGAACGGATCTTGACCTTGACGACGCCGGCGTCGATGAGCGCCTTGGCCTTTTCTTCGTCGATCTCATCGTCGCGCTTGACGATTGCGGTCGTCGGACGCTTGGGATCGTGGCGGATCTCTTCGGCGCAGCGCCGGCCGATGATCCGATCGTAGATCGGCTCGATGATTTCCTTGCCAACGCGAATGTCGGCCACGGTGATGCCGTTGGAGGTTCCGCAATCCTCCTCACGGATGATCACGTCCTGCGCGACGTCGACCAGACGGCGCGTCAGGTAGCCCGAGTCTGCCGTTCGCAATGCGGTGTCGGCAAGACCCTTGCGCGCGCCGTGCGTCGAGATGAAGTATTCCAGGACCGTCAGGCCCTCTTTGAGCGACGCTTTAACGGGAATCTCCAGAATGCGGCCCGACGGGTCGGACATCAGTCCGCGCATACCGCCCAACTGTTTGACCTGGGCGATCGAACCACGAGCGCCCGACGTCGCCATCATAAAGACCGGGTTGAGCGGGTTTTGTGCCGCTTGCATGGCCGCGGTGACTTCGTCGGAGGACTTGGACCAGACTTCGATCGTCTTGTTGTAGCGCTCGTCTTCGGAGATGAAACCTTGCTCGTAGAGCTTGTGCAGTTCGTCAACGGCCTGCTGCGCCTTTGCGACGATATCGTGCTTGGCTTCGGGAACGACGATGTCGGAGATCGAAACGGTCGTGCCCGAGAGCGTCGCGTAATGGAAGCCCAGTTCCTTGATCGCGTCGAGGAATTTCGCGGTCTCCGCGTTGCCGTACTTGCGATAGCAATCGGTGATCAGCTTCTTGAGCGCGCCCTTGTCGACCGTGTGGTTGACGAAACCGTGGCGCCACATTTCGGGGAACGCCAGGTTGAAGATGATGCGCCCGACGGTCGTGCGCACGTACCCGCCCTGCCAGCGCACGAATATCCACTCTTGCAACGAGATGTTCTGCGTATCGAAGGCCATGATGGCTTCCTTGGCATCGTAGAACGTCGGCAAGGTTCCGGGAGCGTCTTGGGCCGGCGCGTTCTTGCTGCGAGGACGCGGTGCGGCCGCGATGTCGTCGAACGCGGCGGCGCCCTTGGCCGGGCCCTTGTACTCGTCGAGTTGGAAGGTGAGGTAATACAAGCCCAAGACCATGTCTTGGGTCGGAATCGACACCGGGTTCCCGTAGGCCGGCAACAGGATGTTATTCGAGGAGAGCATCAGGATGCGCGCTTCGGCTTGCGCGCCGGCGCTTAGGGGAAGATGCACGGCCATCTGATCGCCATCGAAGTCGGCGTTGTACGGCGTACAGACCAACGGATGGAGATGGATGGCTTTGCCTTCGACCAGCACCGGTTCGAAGGCTTGAATGCCCAAGCGGTGCAGCGTCGGAGCACGGTTGAGCAAGACCGGGTGTTCTTTGATGACCTCCTCGAGGACGTCCCAAACTTCCGGACGCACGCGCTCGACCATGCGCTTAGCACTCTTGATGTTGTGCGCTTGCTGGCGATCCACCAGCTTCTTCATCACGAACGGCTTGAAGAGTTCCAGCGCCATCTCTTTGGGCAGGCCGCATTGGTGCAGTTTGAGCGACGGACCCACCACGATGACCGAACGGCCCGAATAGTCGACGCGCTTGCCAAGCAGATTCTGACGGAACCGGCCTTGCTTGCCTTTGAGAATGTCCGACAGAGACTTGAGCGGACGATTGTTCGGCCCCGTGACCGGACGCCCGCGACGGCCGTTGTCGATGAGCGCGTCGACCGCTTCTTGCAGCATGCGCTTTTCGTTCTTGATGATGATCTCGGGCGCGTTGAGTTCGAGCAGCCGCTTGAGGCGGTTATTGCGATTGATCACGCGTCGATACAGATCGTTGAGATCCGACGTGGCGAAACGGCCGCCGTCGAGCTGGACCATCGGACGCAACTCGGGGGCGATGACCGGAACCGACGAAAGCACCATCCACTCGGGCTTGTTGCCGCTGGAGATGAGCGCCTCGACGACCTCGAGGCGTTTGATCGCCTTGAGCCGCTTCTGCCCGCCGGTTTCTTTAAATTCCTTGCGCAGATCTTCTTGCAGCTTACGCAGGTTGAGATCTCGCAGCAGCTCGCGAATCGCTTCGGCGCCCATGCCGG
Organism: Vulcanimicrobiaceae bacterium; assembly: GCA_036510515.1. Taxonomy (GTDB): domain Bacteria; phylum Vulcanimicrobiota; class Vulcanimicrobiia; order Vulcanimicrobiales; family Vulcanimicrobiaceae; genus JALYSX01. Next base: position 2,882 of record DATCDS010000002.1, on the reverse strand, counting down.
CCTTAAAGCGGTTACCGTACTTGTCGCGCGCTTCGCGATACTTCTGTTCCGAGAGCACCTCGCGGCGACCCAGGGTCGTGTCGCCCGGATCGATGACGACGTACGCGGCGAAGTAGATGACCTTCTCGAGCTGGCGCGGAGACATATCGAGCAGAATACCGATGCGGCTGGGCACGCCCTTGAGATACCAGATGTGGCTCACGGGCGTCGCCAGCTCGATGTGGCCCATGCGTTCGCGACGCACCTTCGCGCGGGTGATCTCGACGCCGCAGCGATCGCAGATCATGCCCTTGAAACGAATGCGCTTGTACTTACCGCAATGACATTCCCAATCTTTGGTCGGGCCGAAAATCTTTTCGCAGAACAGGCCGTCGCGTTCGGGTTTGAGGGTGCGGTAGTTGATCGTTTCGGGCTTCTTGACTTCGCCAAACGACCACGCGCGAATCTGCTCGGGCGACGCCAGACCGATCCGCATCGCATCGAAGTTGTTCACGTCGATAAGGTTCACAGGGTCTCCGAATGCCCACCGTCCGCCGGGCTGACGCAGGGCGCCCGATCTCACGACGTTGCGTAAGGGGTCCCACCGTTGCCGCTGGCCGACTTTTCAAGGTCGGGGCACAGACCGCTATTCTACCGCGCCGCGAGCGCGCGCGCAAGCGCCGGTGTCTGCGAGCCGCGCCTATCCCCAAGGCGGCCCCAGAAACGATGGGCGTGCGACCCCCTGGGTACGATACGTCCATGAAGATCGCAATCATGGGAACGACCCCGCACGCCCAAGCCATCGCCCACTTGCTCGCCCAGCACGGCGGCCACGAAATCTCGGTCAGCGACGCGTTCAAACCCGAGCGCGCGGCCCCCGCGGCCGCCGGCCTCGGAGACGATGCGATCGCAGAAACGCCCTATCAGCAGGCGGCCGTCAGCGACGTCCTGATCTTGGCGACGCGATGGGAAGACCTCGACCAGGCGCTTCTGGCGATGGGGACACCTCCCGATACGGCGGTTATCGTGGATGCGACCAAGCCTCCGCACCCCGGGCCACAATCCGGCGCGCAAATCATCGCGCACCGCCTCGACTCGCATCGGGTCGTCGAGGCCTTCACCCAAACCCCCGAACCGGGGTGTACGATCTCGCTCTGCGGCGACGACCCCGATGCCAAAGCGGTGGTCGAAGGGTTGATTCGCGAGATGGGATGCACGCCGCACGATCTGGGCGGCCTTAAACACGCCGGCGAAATCGAGAGTCTGGCCTAACGGCCCGTGCGTTTCGCTAGAGAAACGCATCGAGATCGGAAACGAACGCGTCGAAGGCCGTGCGGTGGAGGCTGTGTCCCTGCCCTTCAAAGATCGCGACGCGCACGTGGTTCCCGCCGCGCTCCCGCACGAGATCGAGATCGTCGGCCGAAACGATCGACTGCGTCTGATCGGCCATCGCCAACAGCAACGGCTTGGGATACGCGGCGATCGTCTCGCGCAGATCCCACGTTGCCGCTGGATTCTCATCGCGCAGCCGCTGGATCGGACCTGCGTCCATCGTCGCGACCGCGTGAACCTTGCGCTCGCGATCGATCTCGGGCCAATCGGCATACTCGGCCCGCACTTTGGCAGCGCGCTCGGCACCCTGGAGGGCAAAGATCGGTGCGAGATCCTCCAGGAACTCGGCGTACCAGCGATCGTCCCGTTGACGCAGCATCGGATCGATCGCGACGACCTTGCGCACCGCCATGGATCGGCCGCCCAGGATCACGACCGCGCCACCCCACGAGTGCCCGATCAGCGCGTAGGGCACCTCGCCCAACGCGCCGGCCACATTCTCGAGATCGCGGGTCGCGCGCGCTAGCGTCATCGGTCCGCAAACGCCCGAGCTGTCGCCGTGACCGCGTTGATCGTAGGCCACGACCCGGTAGCGATCGGCAAGATGGCGGGCCACGCGTTCCCACGATTTGCGCGAACTGGTCATGCCGTGGACGCACAGCAGCAGCGGACCCCGCTCGCCCCAACGATCGAGTTGTGCGGTGGCGCCGTCGTCGAGCGCGACGATCTCGCGACTCATTCTCGCCTCCCGCGCCGATCGACGAAGGTCAACTCCGCGACGCCGGACTTGTCGAGCTGCCCCAAACCTAAGGCTTTCATCCGTTCGTATTGGGCGCTCGCGGCACGCGCGAGCGGTGCGTCTACCCCAGCGTCGCGCGCCAGGTTCAACGCGATGCCCAGATCTTTGGCGGCGTGTTCCGCCGAAAAATATACCTCGTGCTCGCGCTCTTGCATATCTTGCCCGTCGGTCGTCAGCACGCGCGACGCCGCGCCCGTCTGCGCAAAGACCTCGCGAAGCAGATGCAGGTCCAATCCAAGCGCCTGCCCGATGCCCAACCCCTCGGCCAGGCCAGCGGTGTTCACGTTCATCACCATATTGACCAAGGCTTTGACCCGCGCCGCACTGCCCGCCTTCCCGACATATCTCAGCGAAGAGGACAAGCGCTCCAGCATCGGTTTGGCCCGCGCAAAGGTCTCGGGCTCCGCGCCGATCATGAGATACAGCGTCCCGTCGCGCGCTTGCGGGATCGAACCGGCCATGCACGCTTCGAGCGAGCGCGCGCCCGCCGCCCGCGCGCGCCGTTCGATCTCGACGTGAAGGCTCGGCGTCACCGTCGCGCAGTTGATGAAGATCTTTCCGGCCGCACCCGCGAGAAGACTGTCGCCGCCGCTTGCAAAGACTTCCTCCATCGCGGCGTCGTCGCTGACGACGGTGACGATCGCATCGGAGAGTTCGGTCACGCGCGCAAGCGTGGCAGCCGCCTCCCCGCCGACCTCGGCGGCCAGTTCGTGCGCCGCCTGCGACGCGACGTCGTACACCGCGACGATGCGATAGCCCGCGTCGCGTAGCC
>DATCDS010000001.1:0-13804 GCA_036510515.1 Vulcanimicrobiaceae bacterium | reverse complement strand
CCAACTCGGACGCGCGCTCTTCGACACGTTTTCCGACGACGAGCCGCGCTTCGAGCGTTTCGAGCGCGGCGTGCGGGACGATCTGCTCGGTAGCGCCGCCGCCCTGGTCGAACGATACGTCAAGACGCCCGTCTTGCAAGCGACGCTGGCCACCGACGGGCTGATCGGCACCGATCTCGGCCCGCGCGATGCCGGCACCGGTTACGTGCTGGCCCATCACTACGCCGGGCGCGCGCTGGGCGTTCAAGGCGCGTGGGGCTTCGTGCGCGGCGGCATGGGCGCGATTTCGTCGGCGCTCGCGTCGTCGGCGCTCGCTGCAGGCGCCGAGATCGTCTCGGGGAAGAGCGTGGCTCGGATCGACCTGGCCGACGGAGCGGTGCGCGGCATACATCTGAGCGACGGAAGCGAGATCGTCGCACGCGTCGTCGCCTCCAACGCGCATCCAGCGACAACGTTTGTGGATCTGCTCGAACCCGGGCAACGCCCTGCCGCCCTGGTCGACAAGTTGGCGACGTGGCGCACGAACGGCGCGTCGCTGAAACTGAACCTCGCGTTGGGCGAACTGCCCGACTTTCTCGCCCGTCCGGGTACGACGCCGCAACCGCACCATCGCGCGACCATCCACGTCGCGCCGTCGATCGACTATCTGCAGCGCTCCTACGAAGATGGCAAGAACGACGGCGAAAGCAACGAGCCCATGCTGGAGTGTTTCATGCAGACGCCGACCGACCCGTCGCTGGCGCCGCCGGGCAAGCACATCCTCTCGATCTTCGCGCAGTACTTTCCGTACGCGCGCGCGGACGGATGGACCGCGCGGACGCGCGAGGCGGCCGCCGATAAGATCGTCGCGCTGTTGACTCGATACGCGCCCAATATTCCGGCGGCGATCGAAGAGCGTCAGCTCATGGCGCCGCCGGATCTCGAAGACCGCTTTGGTCTCATCGGCGGCAATATCTTCCACGGCGAACTGCTGCCCGGACAAATTTACGAAGAGCGTTTCGCAACTCGCACGCCGATCGCGGGATTGTATCTCTGCGGTTCGGGTGCGCATCCGGGCGGCTGCGTGAGCGGTTTCCCGGGCAAGCGCGCCGCCGCCGCGATCGCGGCAGACTTGTTGGTGAAAGTATGACGGCCAAGAACACCGGGTTGGACGAGCGCGTCCACGCCTTCATGTTGGAGAGCACCCTGCGCGAGCCCGCGATTCTGCGCGAGTTGCGAGAAGAGACCGCGCTGCGCACCAACGCGGGGATGCAGATCGGTCCCGAGCAGGGGCAGTTCATGGCTTTGCTCGCGCAAGCGATCGGTGCGCGCCGCTATCTGGAGATCGGCGTCTTCACCGGATACTCGTCGCTGGCGATGGCTCTGGCCCTGTCCGACGAGGGCCGCGTGACGGCCTGCGATATCAGCGATGAATACACCGCCGTCGCGCGACGGTATTGGGCGCGCGCTGGCGTCGCCGAAAAGATCGATCTGCGGATCGCGCCGGCGCTCCAGACGCTCGATGCGCTGCTGGCGTCGGATCAAGCTGGGGCCTACGACATCGCCTTCATTGACGCCGACAAACCGAACTACGACGCGTACTACGAGCGGTGTCTGCAACTCGTGCGCGCCAACGGCTTAATCTTGATCGACAATATGCTCTGGAGCGGCCAAGTCGCCGATCCGGCCTGCCACGACGAAAGCACCAACGCCCTGCGCGCGCTCGATTTCAAGATCGGCCGCGACGAGCGCGTCGACTGCTCGTTGCTAGCCGTTTGCGACGGCTTGATGGTGGCGCGCAAACTATGAACGATCCGCAGGAGCCCAACGGGACGCCGAGAGCGTCGTTTGAGTGGAAGGCCTACGTTGCCGGCCTGCTTCCCGGCGTCTTTGCCGGGATCATCGCGAGCAACCTGGCGCCGCTGGCCGCGCTTTCGGCCGTCGAACGCCTCGCGATCGTGGCGCTGGGTTTTGCCGTTGGATTGGGCGTGCAGTTTCTGCCGCTTTCGGATAGCCCACGCGTCAAGTTCGCACTAGCGATCTTCGTGGTCGCGTTCGCTATCTTTTGGGCCAAACCGTAGCGCTGAATTACGTGTAGTCTGCGGCGGTCGTCGAATCGACGCTGCGGTCGATCCGCGCGGCCCCGAAAAGCCACGTGAGCGCGGCGGCGACCGCAACGTTGATCAGCAGCGCATAGAACGCGACGAAGCCGACTAGCGTGGTTCCCAGGATGTGCAGCGGGAAGGCCGTGACGATCGTTCCCGTTTGCGCGACGGTCGAAAGGCTCATCGCCGTTGCGGTCGCCATTCCGCAGAACCATCCGATCAGCAGGGCCTTGGGCCGGAACCAGCCCGTATAGAGTCCGAAGATTAGCGCCGGGAAGACCTGCAGCATCCACGAGCCGCCCAGCAACTGGAAGTCGATGGCGTACGCGACCTTCACGAACGCTACGAAAATCAGCGCGAAGACGCACATCGCTAAGCAAAGGAGTTTCGCAATGCGTGTTTCGCCCTGCGGGCGATTGGGAGAGAACTGCTTGAAAATATTGCTGGCAAACAGATTGGCTGCGCCGATCGCCATGATGGCCGCAGGAACCAGCGCGCCGATGACGATCGCGGCGTACGCTACGCCGGCAAACCAATCCGGGAAGAAGTGCGCGAACAGTTGCGGGACGATGGCGCTGGTGTCCTTGCCGCCGATGCCCGCCGCGATCGCGCAGTAACCCAAGAGCGCGAGCAATCCAAGCACGAGCGAGTATGCGGGCAGCAGTGCCGCGTTGCGCTGAATCACCAGCTTGCTTTTGGCGGCCAGCAGGCTGGTAATCGAGTGCGGATAGATGAACAGCGAGAGTGCCGAGGCAAACGCCATCGACGCGTACGCGAAATAACCCGACGGCGCGAGCACGATCGAGCTGGGCTTGGGGCGTGCGGCCAGCACCGGGGCGACCGTGTGGAAGATGTGCGCCCAACCGCCCAACTTGGCGGGTATCACGACGATCGCGGCGATCACGGTCAGATAGATCAGGCCGTCCTTGACGAACGCGATGAGCGCGGGGGCGCGCAGTCCGCTGTTGTACGTATAAGCGCCCAGTAGGACGAACGAGACGACCAAAGCCACGATGCTGTCGTGCGCGGCAAAGATGCCGCCCAACTGCACGAAGACCGTTTTCATGCCGACGAGTTGCAGCGCGATGTAGGGCATCGCCGCAAGCACGCCGGTGACGGCGACCGCGAGTTCGAGGCTCCGATCGCCATAGCGATCGCGGACGAAGTCGGCGGTCGTGATGTAGCCGCGCTTCTTGGCCACGACCCAAAAGCGCGCCAGGACGATGAAGACGATCGGATACGCGATCGTCGCGTACGGAACGGCGAAGAATCCGATCGCGCCGGCGCCATAGACCAGTGCCGGCACGGCGATAAAGGTGTAGGCCGTGTAGAGATCGCCGCCCATCAAGAACCAGGTGACCAGCGTTCCGAAGTGCCGGCCGCCCAGTGCCCATTCTTCGAACGACGCGAGGTTCGCGCGGCCCCAGCCTGCTGCAGCAAAGCCCATGACCGTCACCGCTCCGACCAGCACCAAGAAGACGATCGCGCCGCTAGACATCGCGGTGTGCCCGCGTAACCAAGAAAACCAAACCGAGCAGCATGGAGGTGAGGATCACCCACAGCAGTTGATACCAATAAAAAAACGGAAGTCCGAAGAGCTGGGGATCGATGCGGTTGTAGAAAGGCGGCCACAACGTCGCGATAAACGGCGCGAGCAAGAGCCAGTACCAATGGCGGCGGCGGGTGTACATCGCGCTAGCGTTCGACGCCCAGCGTGCGAGAACTCCACCACTCGGCCAGCGAAAAACGGCCGAGGATGCTCGCGACGATCATGCCGATGATGCAGACCGCCGCTCCCACCAACTCGTGGCCGAAGATGTGCGCGCCCAGCAGCGGGATCGAGAGCGCACCGGCGATCACCGGCACGAGGTAGGAAAAAAGCGAGACGCGGGCCGCGCCGATCCTGGTCATTCCCCAGCTCCACACGGGATAGGTGAGCATGATCGGAAAGAGCACCGAGTAGGAGAAGATCGCCCACACGTGCCAGGGAACGCGCGCGAAATTCGTGTGAAGGATCGCCGGAATTCCGCTGGGCACGATCATGACGGCGCCGATGCACATCGTGATCGCGAGCAACGCTAGGGGCGAGTAGCGGTCCAGCAGGCGCGCCGAAACCACGTTGTATACCGCGAAGATGACCGCGCCGAGCAGTGCGAGCGCGTCGCCGAGACGAAAGGTCACGAACCCCGAGAAAGCGCCCTCGAAGATCGCAACGCCGATTAAGGCGATGGCCGCGCCGACCCAACGACCGCCGCGGACGATCTCGTGTCCGGCGATCGCGACGATCGCCAAGGTGAACATGGGCGCGAGACTTCCCAGCAGCGCCGATGCGAAGGCCGTCGTATTGGCCAAGCCGACGACCCAGCAGTACTGATAGAGTCCGTAACCGCAGGCCGCACAGAGGACGAGAAGCGGCAGATCGCGCCGCTCGACGTGTAGACGTTCGCCCGCCAACCACACCAACAGTAGCGCCAGCGGCGGCATGACCAGGAAGCGCAAGGAGATAAACGCGAGCGGATCGAGCGACGCGATCGCGATCTTGACCAAGTCGGTGTTGAGACCCCAACACGTGACGACGTAGAGCAGGGCCAAGAAAACTAGCGGACGCGACACGGCCGAGCGAGGGTTCGCGCCCCGGTGGGAAGGGCCTACGGATCCCAGCCGGCGGCGGACGCGCCGCCGTCGTTCCATCCGCGCGACTGCCAGGCGTTAGCGTCGATCGTCGCGCCGGTCGTCGCGTCGACGTAGCGGACGTCGACGACCGTCGCCGGAAGACCGGCGTCGTCGCCGGTGCTGCCCCCGCGCGCGATCGACTCATCGGTCGCATCGCGCGTCCCGATCAACGCGGCGTACGGAGGCACGCGCAGGGTTCGAAACAGCGCGAAGCGCCGGCGCCGTGCGAAGACCTCGCCCGACGCTCCCGCGACGGTCGCGTCGATCGCAACCCCGATGCGTCCTTCGGCGACCGCGTCGTTCCCTTGCAGGTTGTCCGCGCATCGCGGTCGGCACGGCGCCGTCGTTTCGACTCCCTCGCCAATCGGCACGGCGGTCGTGGCCGCGATGCGGCTCGATGCCCACAGCGAGCAACCCGAGTCGTGCGTCAGCGCGCAGGCCGGCGGCAGCGGTGAGGGCGCGATCGGGACCGCGCGCGGATCGGCTCCATCGCGGATCGCGGTCGTCAGGGAGCGTTGAATCGTCGCTAAGTCGAGCGCGAAGGTACGCTCGGCGGCCGCAAGTGCGATGCGGTGTACGCGAGCGCGCGCGAGCGTGGCGCACGCGTGTAAGAGTGTCGCGGCAAGCACCGATACCAAGGCGACGACGACCAGGGCTCGCAGCAGCATCTACGGCGCGCCGGTCGGCGCGGCGACGGCGATCCCGGGCGCGATCGTGGAGCCTGGCTGCGGAGCGCGTGCCGCGATCGTTGCGTCCACATGCGCGCTCGCGCTCCCATCGGCGGCGGCGGCGGTCACCTCGATATCCCGCGCGTCCCCGTCGGGCGATACCGCGAGCGTCAGCGTGGCGGTCAGGGCCGACGCACCCGACAGCGGAACGGTCGTCGTAACGACGTTCGGGACGAGCGTCGAACCGTCATACTTCGTGATGTCGATCGCGGCGGCCAGCTCGTTCTGTGCCGCGTGCGCGAGCGCCGTCGACTCGGCATCCGGTACCAGCCGGTGCAACGCCGGAATCGCCACGGTCACCGCGGCGCCCACCGCAAGGCAGACGATCGCGACCGCGACGATCGCCTCGGCCAAAGAAGATCCGCGCTCGTCTCCCATCCCCATGCCGCCGTCAGTACCCGCCCGTCCGATCGAAAGGGCTTTGTATCAAGCCATTGACACAAAGGATCGTTTGTATTATGCTCTTAATACAATGAACGCATACACCCATCTTTGGATCGCCGACGTCCTGGCACTCGTCGGGGTCGTCGCGTTGCTTTTCGGCTCGTCCTTCACCTCGATGCGCGCCGCCTTCGCCCGAATTCGCGTTGACGAAGCGACGCGCGGACGTTTGCTTAAGGCCGTCGATGCGCGCGAGTCGGCCGAGCAATCCTTGGTTCCCTACACGCGGCTCGTCGGGCTCATCGCGCTGCTGTGCGCGGCGCTGGAGTTCGCGCCCGTCCCGCCCCTGCTTCCGTATGCGTTTTTCGTGCTCGCGCTCTCCGTGACGGCATTGATCGTCTCCAGCTATGCCTTGCGTGCTCTGCCCAAACGCGTTGCCCTCCTCCAAGCGCGCGACGCTGCGAGCGTCGTGCCCCGCTACATCTTTGCGGTCGTGAGCGTGCAGTCGCTCTGCGCGCTTGCACTGGTCGGAGAGCCCGCGTATCGTCTCTCCGCCGTCGCCGTGTGCGTCGCGGGCATCGTCTCGACGTTTGTGGGGTGGCGCTTAACCTACGCGCCCGCGCGGTTGCTGGGTGACGACCTGCCCGTCGAGCAATTCGTCGATCAGCGCATTCGTCTCAATCGTGCGTCGATGGCCGTGACGATGAGCGGTGCGCCCGTTATGGTCCTGCTCGGCATCTCACAGGACAATTCGCCGACCCTCACCGTCATCGCCGCCTTCGGTTTGGTTTGGGTGATGTTCGTCATTCAAATGGTCTGGGTCTTCCGCGCCGTGAACGCACCGCCCAAACCCGACGACCTCGCCGCCATCCATGGAAGCTGAGCGACCGTGAGCGTTCCGCTGATTCGGGTCGATGCGGACCTGACCGTGCCGCCGTATCAGCAGATTGCCGAACAGCTGCGCGGGGCGATCCAGCGCGGTGACGTGCAGATCGGCGCTTCGCTGCCGACGGTTCGACAGTTGGCCGGCGATTTGGGCGTGGCGCCCAACACCGTGGCACGGGCGTATGCCCAGCTGCAAGAAGACGGATTGCTGATCGGCGACGGCCGACGCGGAACGCTCGTTGCCGGACCGATTCCGGCAGCCAGCCGGAGGGCGCGCGCGAGTACACTGCGCGACGCCGTCGAACGGTTTGTGGAATCGCTGGGGAATCGCGGGTTTTCGCATCGTGAAATCGGCGACGAGTTGCGGAGGTTTATCTCGTGAGCGGAGTCGTACGCATCGGCATGCCGATCGTTCTAGGAGCGCTGTTGATCACAAACGAGGGAGCCCGTCCCGCTTCGACGCCGTTGGCGCATGTGGTGACGCACGCGCTCCCAGCGGCACAGGTGCTCGGATCGTCGGTGGCCGTCGTTCGCGACGGAACGATCGTTCTGGACGCCCAGCACGGCTACGTCGATCCCAAGCGCGCGCATCCGGTCGACGCGGGCACGCGCTTTGCGATCGGGTCGCTGACCAAGCAGTTTACCGCGGCGGGCATCTTGCTATTGGCCGAGCGCAAGCAGCTCTCGCTGGACGACCCGCTCGCCAAGTATCTCCCGCAACTGCCCAACGCGTCGACGATCACGTTGCGCATGCTGCTCGATCAAACCAGCGGTCTGCACAACTATCCCACGCGCGAGCACGATTGGCCGATCGCGGGTCCGATCGCCCCGTCTGCGATCTTCGCGGTCCTGGCAACCGACCGTCCGGACTTCCCTCCGGGAACGCAGTGGGAATACAGCAACAGCAACTACGCCGCTTTGGCCGGGGTGATCGCTCGCGTTTCCGGCATGCCGTACCAAACGTTCCTCGCGCGCAACATCTTCGAGCCGCTCAAGATGACGCAGACGTCGTACGGCTACGCCGGGCAACGCGCCGGAAACCTGGCGGGATCGTATGCGGGACCGGCCTTTGCCGTCATGCGCCCGCAGGTAAGCCTGGATTTGTACTATGGCGCCGGCGGGTTGATTTCAACCGCGCACGATCTGGCGCTGTGGGATATCGCCTTATTGGAAGGACGGGTGCTCGAATCGGCGTCGATGCAAGCGTTCTTTGAGCCGGGCCATCTCAGCGACGGCTCTCCGACGAACTACGCGATGGGCTGGGTGCCGGGCGGCATGGACGGGCAGGCGGAGGTCTGGCACAACGGTTGGGTGCCGGGCGAGGGCGGCTACTGCTATAACGCGCTATTTCCGCAACGCGGGATCGCGGTCGTGGTATTAACCAACGGCGATCAGGGAACCGTCGGGAGCGTTCCCGAGAACGTCGTTCGCGCCGCGCTCGAAACGTTGGTTCCCGCGCCGACGCCCGAACCGCCGACCGAGGCCGGAGCCCACGCGATCGCCACCGTGCGTGCCGTCTTGACGGATTTGGAGAGCGGCAACTTCTCGCCGTCGCTCTACACACCCAAGACGCTCGCAGCGTTCAGCGCGCAGGCGGCAGCCCTCAAGGCAGCCTTTGCGGGGGCCGGTCAGCCGAACACGCTCGAGGTGATCGACCACGCAAGCGACGGCGGCGCGACCGTCTACCACCTGCGCGCGGCCTTTGCCGCCGGCACGCGGACGATCACCCTGACGCTCTCGTCCGACGGTTTGGTGAGCGGGTTCTTCCTCGGGCAGTAATCGCTCGAAAGGCGTCAGGCCTCTGTGGCTACAGGCGGCAAGCGTGAGCGCCGACGCGGCGAGTGCCACGAACATCGAACGCGAAACCTGCGCATGATGCTAACGCTTTCCGTCACAAAGCGACCGCCGGCAAGCCGCCGAACGGTGGGCAGACGTTTCCTTGGTTGCGCGGCCCTTCCTTGCCCCCCGGCTAGGGGGCTCGCTCGCGGATCGCGTGGTGGCTGCGGAGCGCGGCCGTCTCACGTCGTTGACTCTGCCGGGGGGCCTTGATATACTGCCGAGGTTCGGGCGCACCCCGCGGTGCGGCCGGTTTTCTTTGCGTGTCGTAGGAGCTCCATGCCGACCATCAACCAATTGGTTCGTAAGGGCCGAGTGAAGTCCGAGAAAAAGGTCAAGACCCCGGCGTTCCGGGTGATCCTGACCGGCCCCAAGCCGGGCCACCCGGATTTGCCCTCGCGCACCTTGGAAGTGACCGGGAATCCGCAGCGCCGCGGCGTTTGCACCCAAGTGAAGACCGTCACCCCCAAGAAGCCCAACTCGGCGCTGCGCAAAGTCGCTCGCGTTCGGCTGACCAACGGCGAAGAGGTCACGGCCTATATCCCCGGCATCGGGCACAACCTTCAGGAGCACTCGGTCGTGCTGGTGCGCGGCGGTCGCGTCAAGGATCTTCCCGGCGTGCGCTACCACATCGTTCGCGGCACGCTGGATACCGCCGGCGCTGCCAATCGCAAGCAAGGCCGCTCGAAATACGGCGCCAAGCGTTCCGTGAAAAAGAAATAGCAATCCATCCTTCGACAAGCTCAGGATTAAATAGGTCCTTCGTCAAGCTCAGGATTAATAAGGAAAGTAATAAATTTAGTGCCACGTAAAGGTCCGGCTCCCAAGCGGCAGATTCTGCCCGACGGAAAGTACAACTCCAAAGTGCTCGCGCGCTTCATCAATAAGGTGATGCTCGAGGGCAAGAAGTCCGTCGCGGAACGCGTCATGTACGGCGCGCTCGATCTGGTCGCCGAAAAGACGGGTCGCGACCCCATGGACATCTTCTCGCAAGCGCTCTCCAACGCGATGCCGCTGGTCGAAGTTCGACCGCGCCGCGTCGGCGGAGCCACCTACCAGGTCCCGATGGAAGTGCGTCCGGATCGTCGTCAAGCCATGGCGATGCGCTGGCTGATCAACTACGCTCGTTCGCGCGCCGGCAAGTCGATGGTCGAGAAGTTGGCGTTCGAGCTGATGGATGCGGCCAACAACACCGGCGCGACGATCAAGAAGCGCGAAGACACGCACAAAATGGCCGAAGCGAATAAAGCCTTCGCCCACTATCGCTGGTAACGGTTTTCAACGATTATGGCGAGGGAGTATCCGCTAGAGCGGACGCGTAATATCGGCATTGCCGCGCACATCGACGCCGGCAAGACCACTTGCACCGAGCGCATTCTGTTCTACACCGGGCGCGTCCACAAGATCGGCGAAGTCCACGACGGCGCCGCGACGATGGACTGGATGGTGCAAGAACAAGAGCGCGGCATCACGATCACGTCGGCCGCGACGGCCTGCACGTGGCGCGATACGCGCATCAACATTATCGATACTCCCGGACACGTCGACTTCACGGTCGAGGTGGAGCGCTCGCTGCGCGTTCTCGACGGTTTGGTGGCGCTGTTCGATTCGGTTGCCGCCGTCCAGCCGCAATCCGAGACCGTCTGGCGCCAAGCCAACAAGTACAAAGTGCCGCGCATCATCTTCGTCAATAAGATGGACCGCATGGGCGCCGACTTTTTTAACGTCGTCGATAAGATCCGCGAACGTTTGGGCGCCAAAGCGGTGCCGATCCAGGTACCGATCGGCGCCGAAGACAAGTTCGAAGGTGTCGTCGACCTGTTCACGATGAAGAAGATCATCTATACCGACGACGCCGGATCCACCATGGAATCCAGCGATGTCGACGGCCCGCTCCGCGACCTGGCCATGACGTGGCGCCGCGAACTCGTCGAGTCGATCGCCGAGCAAGACGACGAATTGCTCGAGCTGTTCTTCGACGGAAAGGAACTGCCGCTGGATCGCATGCAGACGGCCCTGCGGAAGGCCACGATCGCGGGCACGGTGCTGCCGATGCTGTGTGGATCGGCATTTAAGAACAAGGGCGTTCAGCCGCTGCTCGACGCGATCGTCGATTACCTGCCATCGCCGCTGGAAGCTAAAGTCATTACCGGCATCGACCCCAAGAACGACGAGCCGATCACGCGCCGCGCCGACGACAACGAACCGTTCGCCGCGCTGGCGTTTAAGATCGCAACCGATCCGTACGGAAACCTCACGTATTTCCGAGTGTATTCCGGAACGCTGGCCAAGGGTTCGTACGTCTATAACGCGCGGTCGGGCCGCAAGGAACGCATCGGGCGCATCTTGCGCATGCACGCCAACCATCGCGAGGACATCGATTCGATCGGCGCCGGCGACATCGCCGCGGCCGTCGGCCTGACCGATACGCGCACGGGCGACACGCTGTGCGACGAAAAGATACCGATTATCTTGGAGAACATCGTCTTCCCCGAGCCGGTGATCTCGCAAGCCATCGAGCCCAAGTCCAAGGCCGATCAGGATCAGCTCGGCAAAGGCCTCGCGCGCTTGGCCCAAGAGGATCCGACCTTCAAGATGCGCACCGACGAAGAAACGCAGCAGACGATCATCGCCGGCATGGGCGAGCTGCACCTCGAGATCATCTTGGACCGCCTGCGCCGAGAATTCAAAGTAGAAGCCAACGTGGGCAAACCGCAGGTCGCGTACAAAGAAGCGATCACCAAGACCGTGGAAAAGCAGGGCAAGTTCGTACGCCAGTCCGGCGGTAAGGGTCAGTACGGCGACGTTTGGCTGCGCGTGATGCCGCAAGAACCCGGTACCGGCTTTGTCTTCGATTGGAAGATCGTCGGCGGGAAGGTTCCCAAGGAATACGCCAAGGCCGTGCAAGAGGGCATCCGCGAATCGTCGCAGAGCGGCGTCCTTGCCGGCTTCCCGGTCCTGGACTTTAAAGTCGAAGCCTTCGACGGTTCGTACCACGACGTCGACTCGTCGGAAATGGCGTTTAAGATCGCGGCGTCGATGGGGTGGAAAGAAGCCAACCGATCGGCCGGCCCGATCTTGCTCGAGCCGATCATGAAAGTCGAAGTGACCACCCCCAAGGATTACATGGGCGCGATCACCGGCGACCTCAACCGGCGCCGCGGCATGATTCAAGCGACCGAGGAAGCCCCCGGCGGCGCGCAGGTCATCACGGCCAACGTCCCGCTCTCGGAGATGTTCGGATACGCGACGGACATGCGGTCGTCGACGCAAGGTCGCGCGACCTACACGATGGAGTTTTCTCACTACGAGAAAGCGCCCAAATCCGTCGAAGAAGAGATCGTGGCCAAATCCGGCAAGAAGCCGGTGTAAACCGGAGCATTTGACAGAAACGTCGGCCACTTGGTATATTCCCTAGGTCGTAGACCCCCGGCACCCTGGGCGCCGGTCGTTTATGCCGCGCCCCGGGACGGGGCACACCACGTCGACGGCGGCCCCAGAGGGTCACGAACGCCAGGGTCCGAGGACGGACTCTCGCGCTCGGACCTCAGCTCGCCGTGAACGTGCAGCAAACATTTAAGAACTCGCGTAAGCGTAAGGAAGATGGACGTTTAAATGGCGAAGGCGAAATTCGAACGCACGAAGCCGCATGTGAACATCGGCACGACCGGACACGTCGACCACGGTAAGACGACGTTGACGGCCGCGATCACGCATTGCCTCTCGACCGAGGGGCTGGCGCAAGCGCGCGGCGTCGACGAGATCGACAACGCGCCCGAGGAAAAAGAGCGCGGTATTACCATCGCGATCTCGCACCAAGAGTACGAGACCACCAAACGCCATTACGCTCACGTCGACTGCCCCGGTCACGCCGATTACATCAAGAACATGATCACCGGCGCGGCGCAAATGGACGGCGCAATCCTGGTCGTTTCGGCGACCGACGGTCCGATGCCTCAGACGCGCGAACACATCCTCCTGATGAAGCAGGTCGGCGTTCCCAAGATCGTCGTCTTCCTTAACAAGTGCGACATGGTCGACGACGAAGAACTGCTCGAGCTGGTCGAACTCGAAGTCCGCGAACTCTTGAGCAAGTACGAGTTCCCGGGCGACGACACCCCGATCATCCGCGGCTCGGCGCTCAAGGCGCTCCAGTCCAGCGGTAAGAAGGGCGATCCCGACGCCGATGCCATCTTCAAGCTGATGGATACGGTCGACGAGTACATTCCCCAACCGGTCCGCGCGACCGACAAGCCGTTCCTGATGCCGATCGAAGACGTCTTCACGATCACCGGCCGAGGCACGGTCGGAACCGGACGCGTCGAGCGCGGTCAAGTCAAAGTCGGCGAAGAAGTCGAGATCGTCGGCCTGCACGAAGACACCCGCAAATCCGTCGTCACCGGCATCGAGATGTTCCGCAAGCTGCTCGACATGGGCATCGCCGGCGACAACGTGGGCGTGCTGCTGCGCGGCATCGACCGCAACGACATCGAGCGCGGCCAAGTGCTGGCCAAGCCCGGTTCGGTCAAGCCGCACAAGAAGTTCAAAGCCGAAGTCTACGTCCTCTCCAAAGAAGAGGGCGGGCGCCATACGCCGTTCTTCGGCAACTATCGTCCGCAGTTCTACTTCCGCACGACCGACGTCACCGGAACCATCAAGCTGCCCGAGGGCGTCGAGATGGTGATGCCGGGCGACAACGTCACGATGGACGTCGAGCTGATCATGCCGATCGCTTGCGAAGAAGGTCTGCGCTTTGCCATCCGCGAGGGCGGCCGTACCGTCGGCGCCGGCGTCGTCACCACCGTTTCTGAATAGTAGCCAGTCGCCCAGCGTCGGCGAGCCCGCGTTCCTCCAGAGTCCTTTGACAACCGAATAGAGAGACAATGTCGAAACAGAAAATCCGCATACGCCTCAAAGCGTACGATCACGAGGTGCTCGACCAGTCGGCCGAACGCATCGTCGAGACCGCCAAGCGCACCGGCGCGTTCGTCAGCGGCCCCGTGCCGCTCCCGACCGAGATCAATCGCTTCTGCGTGCAACGCTCGACGAACAACGACAAGAAGTCGCGCGAGCACTTCGAAATGCGGACCCACAAGCGGCTGATCGACATCCTCCAAGCCTCGCCCAAGACGATGGACGCCCTGATGCACCTCGATCTGCCGGCCGGCGTGGACATCGAACTCAAAGCCTAGACTCACAAGGGAACGGAAAGATCAA